>JBBWZO010000370.1:0-15433 GCA_039649125.1 Massilia sp.
GTCGACCGCAAGCAGATCAACCGCCGCACGATCGAATCGCTGATCCGCGCCGGCGCCATGGACTGCTTCGGCGTCGACCGCGCGATCCTGCTGGCCTCGGTGACCTTCGCGATGGAAGTCGCGGGCCAGGCCGCGGCCGCGGCCAACCAGGTCAGCCTGTTCGGCGGCGACGATTCCGACCTGGTCGCCCCGCCGGAATACGTGAAGGCCGCGCCCTGGACCGACCGGCAGAAGTTAGCTGAGGAAAAAATCGCGCTCGGCTATTACCTGTCGGGCCACATGTTCGACTCCTACGCCCAGGAAGTGCGGCGCTTCGCCAAGACCAAGCTGAAGGACCTGGAACCGTCGCGCGACCCGCGCATGCTGTGCGGCGTGATCACCGGCGTGCGCACCCAATTGACCCAGCGCGGCAAGATCCTGATCGTCACGCTGGACGACAAGACGGCCGTGGTCGAGGTCACGGTCTACAACGAAGTGTTCGAGTCCAACAAGAACGCCTTCAGGGAAGACGAATTCCTGATGGTGGTCGGTAAAGTGTCGGAAGACCGCTTCAACGGCGGCCTGCGGATCGCCGCCGAAAAGGTGTTCGACATCGCCGCCGCGCGCATTCACTACGGGCACAAGCTGGAGATGGACGTCGCCTGCAGCATCAGCCCGGCGAAGATGGCCGAAGTGCTGGCGCCCTACCGCAACCCGGATGGCCTGCCGGTCAGCCTGCGCGTGAAACCGCAGGGCATCGAGTGCACGCTGCAGCTGGGCGACGAATGGCGCGTGGCGCCGTCGGATGCGCTGAAGCAGGCGCTGGAGCTGACGCTGGGGGCGAAGGACGTGGCGGTCGAGTATTGAGTCCGGACGGTACGGCTGCGCAAAGGTTCCAAACGCGTGGACTCGTTCGTCGGGCATTTAGCCCGACTCACTCCACGCGTTTACGTCAGCGGCTCAGCCCTGCATTGCGTCCGACAGCAGCACCCGTACTCCCTCGACCCGCGGCACGTGAAAGAGCAGGGCGCGCGCCACGTCCTCGGCCCTGATCGGCCGGTAGCGCGCCGGGATCAGGGGCCGCAGCACGCCCGCCAGCAGCGCGCCGGCATGCTCGCCTGCGCGCGGCGGCTGTCCGAGCACGGCGCGGTCGCCCAGCAGCAGCGACGGCCGGGCAATCACCAGGCCATCGAAGCCGAGCGCCTGCAGCGCTTCTTCGAGTTCGCCTTTTACACGGTTGTAGAACACGCGCGAACGCGGATCCGCGCCCATCGCACTGACCAGGCCGAGCCGGCGCGCGCCGGCGGTGCGGGCGGCGCCCGCCACGGCGAGATTGGCGTCGACATCCACGGCGCGGAACGCGGCCTGACTGCCGGCGACCCTGATCGTCGTGCCGAGGGCAAGATAGGCTTCGTCGAGCGGGGGCAGGGCCGGCAGGGCGGCGAAATCGACCACTTGCGCCTGCAGCTTCGGGTGTGCGGTCTGCAAGGGGCGCCGCGCCAGCACGTGGACGCTGGCCACCGTGTCGTCGGCAAGCAGGCCGCGCAGGATCGCGCCGCCGACCAGGCCCGTCGCCCCGGCCAGCAGGACGCGGCGCCCGGCGGGGGCGTGATCGTTCACGCAGCCGGCCCGGCTACGGCTGCGGCCTGCGCCAGGTGGGCGTCCGCATGCTCGCGCAGTCCGCGCGCGGCCTGGGTCGTCCCGTCCTTGATCCGCTCCAGCACGATGTGCTGGTTGCTCGACGCCTGGTCGCGCTTCGCTTCGCGGTGCCACAGGTGGAAGATCTCGGTCGAAAAGGCGCCGTCCTTGCGCATGACGCCGGCGTGATACAGGCGCGCCACGGCGTCCGAATCCTCGTAACCCCAGCCGCGGAAGCTCTCGTCGAAACCGTTGATGCGTTCCAGGTCGGCGCGCCAGAACGCCATGTTGCAACCCTTGATGCGGCGGAAGCTGAAGCGATGGCGGCGGCGGCCGATATCGGGCAATTTGACCAGCAGCTGGGCTGCCTTGCCCAGTCCGCCCTGCAGGCGGTAGCGCAGCGTGTCGCCCACGTTGAGCGACTGCAGGTCGATGCCCTCGCCCAGCACGCGCGCGCTGAACGCCTGGCTGAGCAGGATGCGGCTGCCGGTCACCATGTAGCCGGGTTCGGCCAGCCGGCGGTGCTGGGCGATGAAGTCGCGCTGCGGCACGCAGTCGCCGTCGAGCGTGATGATGTAGTCGCCGCGCGCGGCCAGGATCCCGTTGTTGCGCGATTCGGCCAGGCGGAAACCGTCGTCGGGCTGCCACACGTGGCGCATCGGCACCGGCGAACGCCGGCACAGGTCATCCACCAGCGCGCGGGTCGGCTCGCCCGATCCATCGTCGGCGATGATGATTTCGAAGTTGCGGTCGCTCTGGCGGAAGCAGGCTTCGACGCAGGCGCGCAGCGCCTCCGGCCAGTTGTAGGTGGCGATCACGATCGAAATGAGGAAATTGTTATTGCGCATGTTCTGGGCGGGGCGTAAGGCTGTGCTGGAGCCTCTATTGTGCAGTGTCATGTCGCTGCACGCAATGCGCATACAGGGCGCCGGCCAGCAGCAGGAACCAGTACGCCTCGGTCGGATCCCACAGCAGGCTGTTGAACAGCGAGGTCACGCCATAGATTGCCAGCAGCAATGCCAGCACGTCGGCGACCGGATGATGGCGCGCCAGGGCTGCGCGGGCCAGCGACACCATCAGCGCAACGTACAGCGCCAGCCCGGCTACCCCAAGCTGTACCGTCAGCAGCAGCGGCTCGCTGTGCGGCTGGTTGCGCACATGATCCACGTCCTGAATGCCGCGCCAGATGCGCAAGCCTTCCGGGTGGTAGAGCGTCGCGAAGGAACCGGTGCCGTGGCCGAACAGCGGACGCTCGGACACGGCCAGTGCGCCGACCCGCATGTAGCTCATGCGTACCCCGTTGGGGGAGGCGTCGATCCTCTGCGTCACCTCGGTCACCAGGGCATCGGTGCGCGACTGGACGTTAGGCGAGGCCAGGTACACACCGACGAACAGCAGCGCCATCGCCACCGTCACCAGCACGCTGCGCAGCAGCGTGACGCGTCCGCGCAGCAGGTACAGCGCAAACAGGCCGACGAACAGGCCCACATAGCCCGTGCGCCCGTTGCCGATCAGGATAGGCATGGCGAAATAGACCCCAGCGGCGACCGCGGCCACGCGCAGGTGCGCCTTGCCCGCATAGGTCGCGGCCAGGAAGCTGGCGCAGGCCGCGAACGACAGCAGGATGCCGATCGTGATGTGGTTGCGGAACACGAACGGGTCGCTGGCGTCGCCGACGCGCCACCAGCCGAGGCTCGAGGTCGGCATGGCGTGCAGCGCCGTCAGGTACACGGAGGTGGCCAGCACCGCGCAACCGGCCAGCGACCAGCGCAGCGCGCGCGCAGGCAAGGCGGGAGCGCGCCGGCACAGGCAGATGGCCAGCGGCAGCACCAGCAACTTGGTGTATTTGCGTAGCGCGTTGTGCAAGTCTTCCTGCGGGGCGATCGACCAGGTGCTGCCGAGCAGGATCATGCCCAGCAGCGCCAGCGCCAGCCATGCCGGTGGCGAGCGCAGTGGGCGCGCGAGCGCAGGCGTCGTTGCCAGCGCCAGCACGAACGCGATCAGGGTCAGGCCGACGAAGACGTTCGTCAAGGCGGTCGAAAACGGCACGCAGAACATCGCCAGCAACAACAACTGGCGGGCCAGCCGTTCCATCCAGCCGGCAGCGGGCGCGTCGGTCATCGGGGGAGCGCCGAGGGGGCGGAACCAGGCCTGCATCTTCTTCCTTATTAAAACTGTGGCCGGCGATCCGTTGAGTGCCGCCGGCAAAACTGACGCATTGTACCTTAGGCAATTTGAGGCAAGGTGGCGTTCCGCTGAGGCGTGCAGACGCGCGCGAGTATGCGAAAATGGCGAGTTGACCGTTCTTTTTCGGACGGGAAAAACTTCTGCGGCACCGGGCAACGGCCGCCGCCGCATGCGAAAAGAGTACATGGAAAACAGAGTCATCGTCAGGCGCCTGTGGGCGGCCATCAAACCCTATCGCAGCCGCGCCTACATGGCGCTGCTGGCCATGGCGCTCACGGCAGCCACCCAGCCGCTGCTGGGCAAGGCCATCGAACTGCTGCTCGACAAGGGCTTCGAGAACAAGGTCGACTTTCCGCTGTGGTGGATCCCCGGCGTCCTGATCTCGATCTTCATCCTGCGCGGCCTCGGCACCTTTTCCACCGCCTACCTGAACAACTGGGTCATCAGCCGCGTGCTGAACGACCTGCGCGGCCAGATGTTCGACCGCCTGCTGCGCCTGCCGGTGGCGCGCTTCCACGAGGAGTCGACGGGCAAGATCATCAACACCGTGATCGGCGACGTGCGCCAGGTGGTGGACATGATCAACTCGGTGTTCGTCGCGTTCGTCCGCGACACGCTGGTCGTGATCGGCCTGCTGGCCGCGCTGCTGTACCTGAACTGGCAGCTGACCCTGGTGGCCATCGTCGTGGTGCCGCTCACCGCCGTCATCGTGCGCACCACCACCGGGCGTCTGCGCCGCCTGAACCGCGAAAACCAGCGCGTCACCGCCGAGATGACGCAAGTGGTCGAGGAAGCGGCGCGCGGGCACCAGGTGATCCGCGTGTTCTCGGGCGAGCGCTACGAACAGCGGCGCTTCGCGATGCGCAGCGAGGCGCTGCGCGGCTTCTCGCAGCGCACGACAGTCGCCTTTGCCGCCACCGCCCCGGTGACCCAGATCGCGACCTCGCTGGCGCTGTCGCTGGTGGTGGTGCTGGCGATCCGTTCGGACATGACGGTCGGCGAGTTCACCAACTTCATCACCATGATGCTGATGCTGCTCACGCCGCTGAAATCGCTGGCCGAGGTCAACGGCCCGATGCAGCGCGGGATCGCCGCCGCCGAAACCGTGTTCCAGATGATCGATTCCCCGGTCGAGGAAGACACCGGCACGCGCGAGCTCGGCCGCGCGCAAGGCCACCTGGTCTTCGACAAGGTCTCGTTCCGCTATCCGGGCGCCGCCAACCTGGCGCTGCAGGACGTGTCGCTCGATATCGCCCCGGGCCAGACGGTGGCCCTGGTCGGCATCTCCGGCGGCGGCAAGTCCACCTTCGTCAACCTTGCGACCCGCTTCTACGACCCGGAGGCCGGCCGCATCCTGCTCGACGGCGTGCCTTACCGCGACCTGCGGCTGGCCAGCCTGCGCGCCCAGCTGGCGATGGTCAGCCAGAACGTGGTGCTGTTCGACGACACCCTGGCCGCGAACATCGCCTACGGGGCCGAACGCATCGACTACGAGCGCCTGGCTGCCGCCATCAAGGCGGCGCACCTGACCGACGTCGTCGCGCGCCTGCCCGATGGCCTCGAGTCGAGGATCGGCGAGAACGGCATGCGCCTGTCGGGCGGACAGCGCCAGCGCGTGGCGATCGCGCGCGCGATCTACAAGGACGCCCCGATCCTGATCCTGGACGAGGCCACTTCGGCGCTCGACAACGAATCCGAGCGCGCCGTGCAGGCCGCCCTCGACAACCTGATGGCCGGACGCACCACGATCGTCATCGCCCACCGCCTCTCGACCATCGAAGGCGCCGACCGCATCGTCGTGATGGAGCATGGCCGCATCGTCGAGCAGGGCACCCACGACGAGCTGCTGGCGCGCGGCGGCGTGTATGCCAACCTGTACCGCCTGCAGTTCGCGGCGGCGGAGAAGACGGCATGAAGCGCACCCTGGTCATCTCTCCGAACTGGATCGGCGACGCCGTGATGGCCCAGCCGCTGCTGGCGCGCCTGAAGCAGGCCCACCCGGAACGCCCGATCGACGTGCTGGCGCCGCCCTCGGTGGCACCGGTCTGGCGCGCCGTGGCCGAGGTCGACACGGTGCTGGAAACGCCGTTCCGCCACAAGGCGCTGCAGCTGCGCGAGCGCTGGAAGTATGCGCAGGTGCTGCGGGCACGCGGCTACCTTGATGCCTACGTGCTGCCCAACACGCTCAAGTACGCGCTGATCCCGTGGCTGGCCGGCATCCCGCAGCGGGTCGGCTACAAGGGAGAAATGCGTTATGGCCTGGTGAACGTGATGCACCACGACGATACGCCGCCGCGCCCGATGGTGCCCTTCTATGCGGCGCTGGCGAGCGATCCGGCCGACCCGTTGGCGCCGGCTGCGCGGCCGCGCCTGGCGGTGCCGGGCGAGCGCATCGCGGCCGCCTGCGCGCGCCTCGGTCTGCCGGCGGAAGGGACGCTGGTGGTGTTCGCGCCGGGCGCCGAGTTCGGTCAGGCCAAGCGCTGGCCGCCGCGCCACTTCGCGGCGCTGGCGCGCGCCATCGTCGAGCAGGACGGGAATGCGCGCATCGCGCTGCTCGGCTCGCCGAAGGACCGCGACACCTGCGACGAGGTGCTGGCGCATGCCGGGGACGCGGCCGCAAGCATGCTGAACCTGGCGGGCCAGACGAAGCTGGACGAAGCGATCGCCGTGATCGCCCGCGCCAGTGCCGTGGTGGCGAACGACTCCGGCTTGCTGCACATCGCCTCGAGCCTGAACCGGCCGGTGATCGCGCTCTACGGGCCGACCGACCCCGAGCACGCGCCGCCGTTTTCCGACATCGCCCGCTCGATCTCGCTGCGCCTCGATTGTTCGCCATGCCGCCAGCGCGAGTGTCCGCTCGGGCACCACAATTGCATGGAGAAGATGGAAGCGCCGATCGTGTGGCGGGAGCTGGGGCCGGTTCTCGCCTCGTAGCGTTGGGGGGTGCCGCGACACGTAAATACGTGGACTCGGGAGTCCACCCGACGTATACCACTGATCGTCGTGGAAACGTTTCTCTCACCGGCGCCTGAACACCGCGTTCTTCACGCCCAAACGACAACCGGCCGGTGCCGACGCGTCCTGCGTCGGGCACCGGCCGGTCGCCGCCGGACCTTGCGGTCCAACGGCCCTTCACCGTAAAGCTCAGCTGGCGTAATGCGCCGCTTCGCCCGCCACCTCTCCATCGTCCGCGGCATGTTCCTCGAGCGCCTTGATGTAGCGTGCCAGCGCGTCTTCCACCGACGGCAGCAGCACGCCGCGTTCGCTGGTCAGGGCCGAGAACGCGGGGCGCACGGCGGTGTAGCCCGACTCCGCTGCCGAACGCTCCTGCAGGCCGCTGGCGTCGACCCCGGCCAGTTCGCAGGCCTTGCGGGCCAGTTCGGCCCAGGTCATGGCCTGCGCGTTGGTCAGGTGCCAGATGCCGCGCTCGCGGTCGATCAGCAGGTCGAGGCTGGTGTTGACCAGGTCCGGCACGTAAGTCGGCGACACCACCAGGTCGTTGGTGGCCGTGAACGGCCGGCCGTTGCGCAGCGCATCCAGCGCCTGGGTGACGAAGTTGTGCCTGTCCCAGGGACCGAAGAAGGAGCTGGTGCGGATGATCAGGGCCTGGGGGTCCGCCTCCAGCACGCGGCGCTCGGCTTCGGCCTTGCTGCGGCCGTACACGCCCAGCGGCGCCACCGGATCGGACTCGACGTAGGCTTCGCCCTTGCTGCCGTCGAAGACCAGGTCGGTCGAGAAGGTCATGAAGCGGATCGCGTGGCGGATGCAGGCCAGCGCCAGGATGTTCGCGCCATGCGTGTTGCCGTCCATGCAGGCCTCGACATCGGTCTCGGCGTCATCGACGCGCACATAGCCGCCGGCATTGATGATCGCCCATGGCTTGAAGCGCTGGATCGCCGCTTCCACCGAGGCCGGGTCGGTGATGTCCATTTCCTGGCGCGTCAGCACGTGGCAGGCGAGGTTGCGCTTCTTGCAGATGCGGGCGAAGGCCGAGCCCAGGGTGCCGGTCGCGCCGGTGATCAGGATCGGCTGCACCACGTTCGACTTGAACTGGCCGCGCACGGCCAGGTCGGCCACCGCGGTACGGGTCGCGACCGGCTTGCACATGAAGCGGTCCGGACGGCGCCACCAGCCTTCTCCCTGCAGCACCGGATGGGTCAGCGGACGGCCGGAGGACAGTTCGCGCATCAGGTTCGCCACGGCGGTCGGGCGCGGTTCCGGGCCGCGCACGTCGAACGGGCCCGGCTCGTAGTAGCCGCGGCATTCGGTCACCAGGCAGTTCCAGTCGTAGGAGCCGAGCAGGGCCCAGACCGTGACCGCGCGCACGTCGGCGCCGCTCTGGCGCACCTTCTTGGCGGCGTTCCAGATTTCCAGCAGCCAGCGCATCTGGTCTTCGCGGTTGGCGTCGATGTGGGCCTCGGTGACCGCGATCGGCAGGCCGTAGCGCTCCCAGGTTTCCTGCAGCAGCGGGCCGATGCCCGGGGTCGGCGTGGCCAGGGCGCGCGGGGTTTCGATATCGGCATACTGGCGGCCCTCGTATTCCGCCCAGCGGCTCTCGGGGTAGCGGTCGCGGCGATGGTCGAGCCAGCGCTCGCTGGTGGCATAGTAGTTCACGCCGATGATGTCGGGCGGGCAGGGGTTGTCGCGGAACCAGAGCACTTCCTCGGGGGTAGCCCCCGCGTCCATCAGGTAGCCCCACATCGCGTGGTTTTCGTCGATCATCCCGCACAGCATGTCCCAGCCCAGCCAGCGGCGCTCGTTGAAGAAATTGACCAGATCGGCCATCTCCGGAGTGCCGTAAGTCTTCGACAGGTCGTCGGTCTGGACCAGCTTGGCCTGCGGATTGACTTCGCGGATGGCGCGCATCGCCAGCACCGTGCCGCGGCATTCGCCGATCAGCGCCCGCACGAACAGGTCATGGGTTTGACCGTGCGGGTACCAGACGCCGTACAAGCCTGAAAAGCGCGCTGTGGTCAAAGGTTCGTTGACCGGGGTGTAGTACTCGGCCCAGGGGTAGCGACGGGCTACCGCGCCGGCGTACTCGGCGAGCTTTTCGGGAAAGTCGGAATCGACCAGGCTGGTGTGGCGCGGGCCGCTGCCATGGTGCAGCAGGCCGACGATCGGGGTCACGCCCAGCTTTTGCAGCGCCGGCAGGCGCTCGTCGGACCAGGTCCAGTCGGCGTCCTCGATGCGATCGGGTGCCACGCATTCCCACAGGACCGGGTAGCGGATGGCCTTGATGCCGAGGGAAGCGAAGCGTTCGATGTCCTGCAGGCGGCCGACATGGCCGTTGCGTTCCATCTGGCTGAAGTAATTGTCGCGCACGCGGTTGACGGTGCACTCGAGTCCGCCCCAAAGCGCCAGCTCGGGTGCGGTATTTGGCTGGATTTGCTCGTTGATGTTCATGAAATTTACCTGCTTTGATGAAGACAGGCTCCAGACTAGCGGCCACACGCACGCTGTTGTGTGAGACGGCGAACATATAACTAATTTTTCGGACTAGTCCTACTTTTTTGCTTAATATACGTTTCCTCTGCTAAATATCGTTCATCTGCATCGAAATCGTGCGCTTTGAACGACTGCAGCGGTGCAAAATTGTGAAATCGTTGACTGTTCGGTAATTCCGGCAAATGAGGCGAGGAGCGGCTTATGTATATGGTGTATTGGACGGTTTTTGAGGAAACGGAAAGCCGCCCGCACGCCCAGGGTTTCGGCACCGACGAGATGGTCAAGGCCATGGGTTTCATGGAGGGGCTGCGCAAGCGCCAGCGCGCCGGCGAAGGCGTGCGCTTCATCACGATGTGCTCGGAGCACCCGGACGTGGTGGGGCACCCGGGCGTGGACGTGACCGGGCCGGACTATAACTGGAAGAAGCGCCGGCGCTGACGGGACCCCCTAAACCTGCTGCGCGTCGGATCTTTGCCCCGCGCCGCCAAGGCGATAGCCCCCTGTACTTGTGTACAGCGAGCATGACCGCCCTGGCGGTTCGGGCAAACTTCTTCCGCCCGCTACGGTTTCCTGGAGCCCTTAACCATGTCAATTGGCCGCCCGACGCCCAGCTCGCGCATCTGCGCCACGATCGCCTCGGGAATGGCATCCAGTTCGGCCACCCGCGCTTCGTTCGGAATCAGCACCTCGCGCACGAAGCGCGCCACGCTTTCCTGCAACAGGGTCAAGGTGTCGGGGGCGCGGATCATGGGGCGGCATCTCCCTGGTCGGGGGGAAGGGCGAAGGCGTCGCGCAGGGCCAGCAGTTCGCCGGTATGGCTGGCATCGTAGCCGGGCAGGGCGGCAACCAGGCGGCGGTACGCATCCTGGCGCATCAGCTCGATCAGTTCGCGCATCGGCGGCGCGTCGATGGCGTCGCTGCGCACCGCAAAATAATACTGTTCGCCCACCAGCGGGATGAAGTCGAGCTTGAATTGGGCGGCCGCCGCACGCATGCCGAAACCGGCGTCGGCCATGCCGCTGGCGATATACGCCGCGACCGCCGAATGGGTGAACTCCGCGCTGTTGAAGCCGTTGATCGCCTCGGGCGGCGGCCCGTCGGCCGCCAGCATCAGCTCCAGCAGCATGCGCGTGCCGGAGCCGGCCTGGCGGTTCACGAAACGCACCTCCTGCCGCGCCAGGTCGGCGATGCCGCTCAGGCCCAGGGGATTGCCGCGCGCGACGATCAGCCCCTGCTGGCGCCCCGCCACATGGATCAGGCAATGCTGCTGCGGGTCGAGCCAGCGCAGGTACCAGCTTGCGGTCGGCGCCGCGAAGCGGCCCAGCGGGATGTGGAAGCCGGCCAGGTCGCACTCGCGCCGCGCCAGCGCCGCCACGGCGTCGGTGCTGGTGCGGTAGCGCAGGTCGACGGGAAGCTGCTCGCGGTCGATGCGGGCGACCAGCGCCGCCACCGCGAAACCGTGGCTGGCGTCCATGCGCAGGAGGCGCATGGTGGCGGTCGACGCGCGTCCCAGTTCCGCCTCGAGTTCCGATGCCAGGCTGTGCAGCGTGGGCGACAGGCGCGCGGCAATGCGACGGTCGGCCCACACCAGTTTTTGCGCCAGCGGCGTGAGCGCCGTGCCGCGCCCGCGTCCGGTCTGCAGCAGCTGCTCGCCAAACAGGGCTTCGGCCGCGCGCAGCAGGCCCCAGGCATAGCGGTAGGACAGGCCGACGCCCCTGGCCGCCTGGGCGATCGAGCCGGTGTCCTGGATCGCCAGCAGCAGGCCGAGCAGGTCGGCGGTATCGAGCGGCGCCCTGCCCTTGACGCTGATTTCCCAGTGGGGACGGATATGCACTTTGAACATATGCTAAAAATAGCCTATTTCTGTCGGAAAAACATCATGCTACGCTCCGCAAAACAATTATAAATGGTGATTTAATATGCTATAAAAAGCATATTCCAATACTTATAAAAATGGGGGAGACATGGCGTTATTTGATTTTCTCAACAAGGAGCATACGATCGCGGGGCCGGGTTTCAACCGCTGGCTGGTGCCGCCGGCGGCGCTCGCGATCCACCTGTGCATCGGCATGGCCTATGGCTTTTCGGTGTTCTGGCTGCCGCTCTCGAAAGCGATCGGCATTACCGAGCCGGTGGCCTGTTCCGCCGACATGAGCTTCATGGCGCAGGTGTTCAGTACCACCTGCGACTGGAAGATCTCGATGCTGGGCTGGATGTACACGCTGTTCTTCGTCTTCCTGGGCCTGGCCGCCTGGCTGTTCGGCGGCTGGCTCGAGCATGCGGGTCCGCGCAAGGCCGGCCTGGTGTCGGCATTGTGCTGGTGCGGCGGCCTGGTGATTTCCGCCCTGGGCGTCTATACCCACCAGATCTGGCTGATGTGGCTCGGCTCCGGCGTCATCGGCGGCATCGGCCTGGGCCTGGGCTACATCTCGCCCGTTTCCACCCTCATCAAATGGTTTCCCGACCGGCGCGGCATGGCCACCGGGATGGCCATCATGGGCTTCGGCGGCGGCGCGATGATCGGCGCCCCGCTGGCCGACCGCCTGATGAAGCACTTCGCGACCGCTACCTCGGTCGGCGTCTGGGAAACCTTCCTGGCCCTGGCCGCGATCTACTTCGTCTTCATGGTCGCCGGCGCGCTGACCTACCGCGTGCCCGCCACCGGCTGGAAGCCGGAAGGCTGGAATCCGCCTGCCACCTCTACCAACACCATGATCACCTCGCGCCACGTGCATGCCAGCCGCGTCTGGGGCATCCCGCAGTTCTGGCTGATCTGGGGCGTGCTGTTCCTGAACGTGTCGGCCGGCATCGGCATCCTGGGCATGGCCTCGCCGCTGCTGCAGGAAGTGTTCGGCGGGCGCCTGATCGGCGTCGACCTCGGCTTCAACGACCTCGACGCCACGCAGAAGGGGCAGATCGCGGCCATCGCCGCCGGCTTCACCGGCCTGCTGTCGCTGTTTAACATCGGCGGCCGCTTCGCCTGGGCATCGTGCTCCGACTACATCGGCCGCAAGGCAACCTATTTCGTCTTCCTGATCCTCGGTTTCCTGCTGTACGTGTCGATCCCGTCGATGGCCCACGCCGGCCAGCTGGCCCTGTTCGTCGCCTTCATCTGCATCATCCTGTCGATGTATGGCGGCGGCTTTGCGACCGTGCCGGCCTACCTGGCCGACCTGTTCGGCACGCAGATGGTGGGCGCGATCCACGGCCGCCTGCTCACGGCCTGGGCCGCGGCGGGCGTACTGGGCCCGATCCTGATCAACTACATCCGCGAATACCAGATTGCCAACGGCGTGCCGAAGGCGCAGGCTTACGATGTGACGATGTATGTGCTGGCCGGCCTGATCGTGGTGGGCATCGTGCTCAACGCGATGATCCGTCCGCTGGCCGACAAGCACTTCATGACCGATGCCGAACTGGCTGCCGAAAAGAAGCTGGCGCACGAACGCGATGTCTCGGCGGCAAGCGGCACCCGCATCGCCGGCACCAGCCGCGGCGGCGTTGCCGCCAGCCCGGCCGTGGCCGGCTTTGCCTGGGCGGCGGTGGGCATTCCGCTGCTGCTGGGCGTGTGGATCACGCTGCAGAAGGCCTCGGTACTGTTCAAGTAAGGAAGCGGCGAGCGTGCGTTGAACGCGTGGACGGTGAAGCCGTCCACCCTGCAGCAAGGGCACGCAGCCGGCAGAAACGCAGGGTGGACGGGGGATAGGAGTCCGGGGGACTGTTATCCCGTCCACGCGTTCGACAAGCAATGGAATTATCGCAATCTGTGTGTCTGTGTAATAGCGGTAACACTGTTCAAGAAACAAGCAAACACTGCTCGACGTTCCGCGTGGGCGCTCCACGCCGACCACCCGACCAACGAGGGACCGAACCATGAACCATCCCATCATCCCGATCGCCGTCGCCGCCGCCGGCGCCACCCGCCAGCGCAAGCGCGAAGCCCCGAAGGGCCGCCGCGTCGACCCGCAAGCACTCAGCGACGTCCAGGCCCTGCTCGGGCAGGCATCGCGCCAGCGCGACCTGCTGATCGAGCACCTGCACAAGATCCAGGATCACTTCGGCTGCCTGAGCAGCCAGCACCTGGCCGCGCTGGCGCAGGAGATGCGCCTGGCCCAGGCCGAGGTCTACGAGGTCGCCACCTTCTACCACCATTTCGACGTGGTGAAAGAGGGAGAAGCCGCGCCGGCCGCGCTCACGGTGCGCGTCTGCGCCGGCCTGTCGTGCGAGATGGCGGGGGCACATGAACTACTGGAAAAACTCCCGGCACTGCTCGGACGCGAGGTGCGCGTGCTGGAAGCGCCCTGCATCGGCCGCTGCGAGCAGGCGCCGGCAGCGGTGGTGGGACAGCTGGCGATCCCGCAGGCCAGCCCGGAGAAGGTGCTGGCCAAGGTGAGCGCCGGCCACACCAGGGATGCGGTCACGGACCATGTCGGCTACGACGCTTATCGCGCGGCCGGCGGCTACGCGCTGCTGCGCGATTGCGTGGCGGGCCGGCACGAGGTCGAAGACGTCATCCGGACGCTGGAGGCCTCCGGCCTGCGCGGCCTGGGCGGCGCCGGCTTCCCGCTGGGGCGCAAGTGGCGCATCGTGCGCGCCGAGCCCGGCCCGCGCCTGATGGCGATCAACATCGACGAAGGCGAGCCGGGCACTTTTAAAGACCGCGTCTACCTCGAACGCGACCCGCACCGCTTCCTGGAAGGCGCGCTGATCGCCGCCTGGGCGGTCGGCATCGAGGCCATCTACATTTACCTGCGCGACGAATACCATGCCTGCCGCGCCATGCTGGAAGCCGAACTGGACAAGCTGCGGCTCGATCCGCCGGTGCAGGGCATGCCGCCGATTCACCTGCGACGCGGCGCCGGCGCCTATATCTGCGGCGAGGAGTCGGCCATGATCGAATCGATCGAGGGCAAGCGCGGCATGCCGCGCCTGCGCCCGCCGTATGTGGCCCAGGTCGGCCTGTTCGGGCGGCCGACGCTGGAGCACAATTTCGAGTCGCTGCACTGGGTGCGCGAGATCCTGGAACGCGGCGGCGACTGGTTCGCCAGCCACGGCCGCAACGGCCGGCGCGGCCTGCGCAGCTTCTCGGTCTCGGGCCGCGTGCGCGACCCCGGCGTCAAGCTCGCGCCAGCCGGCATCACCGTGACCGAACTGATCGCCGAATACTGCGGCGGCATGCAGGAAGGGCACAGTTTCTATGCCTACCTGCCGGGCGGCGCCTCGGGCGGGATCCTGCCGGCCAGCATGGGCGACATCCCGCTCGACTTCGACACGCTGCAGCCCTACGGCTGCTTCATCGGCTCGGCCGCGGTGGTGATCCTGTCCGACCGCGACAGCGCAACGGCCGCCGCGCGCAACACGCTGGCCTTCTTCAAGGACGAGTCCTGCGGCCAGTGCACGCCCTGCCGCAACGGCACCGCCAAGGCGCTCGACATCATCCGCCGTCCGCAGTGGGACTTGCCGCTGCTGGCCGACCTGTCGCAGGTCATGCGCGACGCCTCGATCTGCGGCCTGGGCCAGGCCGCGCCGAATCCCTTCGACTGCGTCATCAAATACTTCCCGCACGAATTGACGACCCCCGAACTGACGACCCCATTGGTGCAACCATGAACGCCCCCATCCACACCGTCTCATTCGAACTCAATGGCCGCGCCGTCGAGGCGCTGCCGCACGAAACCCTGATCGAGGTCGCCGACCGCGAGGGCGTCGCTATCCCGCGCCTGTGCTACAAGGAAGGCTTCGATGCGGTCGGCAACTGCCGCTCCTGCATGGTCGAGATCGACGGCGAGCGCGTGCTGGCGCCGTCCTGCTGCCGCAACCCGACCCCCGGCATGAAGGTCAAGACCGACAGCCCGCGCGCGGTCGCCGCGCAGAAGATGGTGCTCGAGCTCCTGCAGGCCGACATGCCGGAAGCCGAGTACACCCGCAAGAACGAAGTCGACCTCTGGGCCGAGAAGCTCGGCCTGGGCCGTTCGCGCTTCACGTCGACCCGCAGGCAGCCGCAGGTCGATGCCAGCCACGCGGCGATGACCGTCAACCTCGACGCCTGCATCCAGTGCACGCGCTGCGTGCGCGCCTGCCGCGACGAACAGGTGAACGACGTGATCGGCCTGGCTTTCCGCGGCGAGAATGCGAAGATCGTGTTCGACCAGGACGACCCGATGGGCGCCTCCACCTGCGT
>JBBWZO010000086.1:0-13588 GCA_039649125.1 Massilia sp.
TCTTGCGCCAGGGTCGCGTAATTGGCCAGGCCGACGAAGGCGTTGGTGCGCGTCAGGCTGCTTTCGGTCAGGCTCAGATAGAAGGTCTGGAGCGCCGGCGCCAGGAAGAACAGCAGGAAGGCGACAATGAAGGGCGCCAGCAGCAGCATGGCGGGCAGGTCTTCCGTGCGCGCGGCACGCCCCCCGCCCCCGGCGGCGGCCTGCGACGGCATTGCGGATTGATCCAGGATCGTGGCTTCTCTCGACATCGGCATCCCTCAGTAGCGCGGCGGCGGCTTGCGCAGCAGGCGCGAGGCTTCTTTTTCGAACATCCCGAGCGCCTCGGCAGGGGTCAGCTGGCCGGACAGCGCGGCCGGCAGGAATTTCGAGGCCATCGCCTCGACCGGCCCGGCCGCGCCCATGTACCAGCCGTCCGGATCGTAGACAGTGTTCTGCGCGGCGGCCGCATACAGCGCGTTCGGCATCAGGGCGAGCGCCTCGGCGGATTCGGCCACCGGACGGTAGGCCGGCACGTGGCCGCCTTCGGCCCAGCCCATCGAATGGCGGCTCACGTAGCGCATGAAGGCGAGCACCGCGCGCAGTTTGTCGGGCGCCATCGAGTGCCCCTCGTTGGCGGGAATGGCGAAGGCGTGCGAATCGGTCCAGACGCTGGCATCCTGGTACAGGCGCGGCAGCGGCACGATGCCGTAGTCGAAACCGAGCGTGCCGGCCTTGGCTGCGCGCACCAGTTCCGGCACCTCCCACACGCCGTTGATCATGAAGCCGGCGCCGCCGCCCATGAACTGGCTGGTCGAGGCCGGGTAATCCAGGCCCACCGGCCCGTAGCCGCGGGTGAACCAGGCGCTGACCTTCGCCAGTTCCTCGACCCCGGCGGCGCCGTAGGCGAAGCGCCCGTTCTCGATCAGCGGCACCTTGCGCTGGGCCAGCAACGACACCCACAGGCGCCAGATCGCATACGAACCCTGGCCCGACTCCATCGCCAGGCCGACCTTGCCGGTGCGCTGCTTCACGTCCCGGAAGGCGGCGCTCAAGGCCTCGTAGCCGACGATCGGCTTCAGCCTGCCGGCGCCGTCGATCAGCCCGGCCTGGCCCGCCAGGGTCTTGTTGTAGTACAGGACCAGCGGGTGCAGGTCGAGCGGGATCGCGTAGCTTGCACCGCCATAGCGCGACTTCTCCCACTGGCGCGGAAAATAGTCGCTGCCGCGCAGGCCGGCGGCCGCCAGCTCCGCTTCGCCGATCGGGCGCAGCACGCCGCCGCCCGCCAGGTTGGGCAGGCGCGACAGGTGCACGGTCGCGATGTCGGGGCCCTCCCCGACCACCGACGAGGTGATCAGCTTGGTATAGAAAGGCTCGCCCCACTTGAGCGTGGTGCTGACCACGCGCACGCCGCGCTGGCTGGCATTGAACCCGTCGACCAGCGCCCGCATGCGCGCGCCGTCGCCGCCGCTGAGCAGGGTCCACATCCTGATCTCGATGCGGGACTGGGCCCGGGCCAGGGCCGGTACGCCCAGCATCGCGAGCAGGCCGGAAGCCGCGAGAAACCTTCTGCGTTGTGCCACATTGTCTCCATGTCGTCGTTCGGCGGACCCGGACCTGGCCTGTATTGCATCCTTGTTGTCGTCCGTCCGCCGGGCTCCCGCACCGGGAGCCCGGGCCGTCATTATGGCCCGCATTCCCGCAGGCGCCCACGCGCCTGTCCGCCAGGCACGCTAAATACCTGCCCATAAATAAATGTGATTTTTGGCTGCTATAACCGGCGCGTTGCGGCGTTGACCGCTGCATGCACCGCATCCGGTTCTGTTTGCCAAAACTTCACATTTATTTCTGGACAAGTACTTAGCGCACCAGGGTCGTTCCCTTCACCACCGGCTTGCCGTCCTCCCAGTCGAGGCGGTCGATGTACATCAAACGCCGCTCGCCGCGGCTGCCGTCCGGCTTCAGTTCCCAGGCGTGATAGGCGATGTAATCCTGCGCGCCGACCTTGAACACGGCCTGGTGGCCCGGCCCGAACAGCTTCGCTTCCTTGCTGGTTTTCAGGAAGGGCGCGTCGCCGACGGGCTGGCAGGGCCCGAGCGGTCCGGCACAGCTGGCATGGCCGGCCGCGTACGAGCCGTTGCCGAAATCGTTGGCCGAATACAGCAAGGTGTACTTCCCGTCGCGCAGGACCATGGTCGGCGCCTCGATCACCTTGCCTTCCCAGGTGCGCCCGTTGGTTAGCAGCCGGGTCGGCTCGCCGAAGGTCGCCAGGCCGTCGGGGCGCAGTTCCTGCGCGAAGATGTGGGTTGGCTGCTTGCAGCAATTGCCGTCGCTCTTGAAGTAGAGGTAGAGGCGGCCGCCGTCCAGGAAGGGGCTGGCGTCGATGGTGCCGCCCAGCGCGGCCTGGCACACCAGCGGGGCCGTCGCGCTGTCGACGAAGGGTCCCGCCGGTGAATTCGACACGGCCGCCCCGACGCACTGGCGGTCGGAAGCGATGTCGTGCGCCGTGTAATACAGCACGTAGCGCTCGCCCAGCCTGATGACCTCGGGCGCCCAGACATGCGGCACTTCCTTGCGCACCCAGGGCGCCAGCACCGGCATCGCATCGGGCAGCGAACGCCATGTGCGCAGGTCCGCCGAGTGCACCAGCTGCACGTTCTTGTTGTTGGCATTGGTCGCATAGGCATAGTAGCCGCCGCCCTCGGCCAGCACGAAAGGATCGGGAAAGTCGCCCAGCGAGCTGGTGGCCGGGGTTGCGCACCCCGTCGCCAGCACCGCCGCTGCGCACAGGGAGGCCAGCCGGACCGGCGCGGCCCAGGCGGCAGGGAATGCGTGCATGTTGTGCTCCTCCATCATTTTTTCTATTGGCTGCGCCCGCAGGGTGCCATGTTCGCAGCGGCCGCGCAGGCGCTTGCAGAGATCATACGGCCGCCGGCTGGGCGTTTCCCATAACCAAATTAGCCGGAGATATGCCAAATCCGTATTCATCCGGGTCGTGCCTGCGGCGCCAGGCCGGCGGCTTCGCGCAGGGCGGCGAGCATCGCTTCGGCCGAGGGAGAGCGGTGGTGGCGCTTGCGCGTGACGATGCCGTACACCTCGGCCCGCAGGTTCGCTTCGAACGGCAGCACGGCGAGCTGCCCGGCGTCCAGCGCGGCCTGTACCTGGGCGGGCGGCAGCGCCACGATGCGGTCGCTATCGGCCAGGAGCAGCGGCACCAGCGACAGCGACAGGGTTTCGACGATGTCGACGGGCTGCGCCAGCCCGCGTGCGATGAACAGGGCCATCAACTGGTCGCGCAGGCGGCCGGCCGGCGGCAGGATCCAGGCGGCGCCGGCCAGCTCCTCCAGCCCCAGGTCGCGGCGCCCCAGCCACGGATGGCCGGCACGCACGATCAGGCTGTAGGGCTCGTCGGCGAGCGGTTCGAAATCCAGCTCGGCGGCGGCCGACGGATCGGGAATGCGGCCGATGACGATGTCGAGTTCGCCTGTGCGCATCTGCTCGACCATCGCCTGGCTGGTATCGACCGAGAGCGCCACCTGGATGCGCGGGTTGCGCTCCTTGAGCAGCTTGACCGCCTGCGGCACCAGCGAGGCCGCCGGCGTGCGCACGCAGCCCACGGCGACTCGCCCGCCGAACCCGGCCAGGCCCTGCATGATCTCCTGGTGCGCCGCATCCATCTCGGCCAGCGCGGCGCCGGCACGCCGGATCAGGACCTTGCCGTACCAGGTCGGCACCACCCCGCGCGGCAGGCGCTCGAACAGCGCCACGCCGAGCGCATGCTCGAGTTCACCGATCAGCTTCGACGCCCCCGGCTGAGTCAGCCCGGCCGCTTCGGCGGCGTGCACGATCGACGCATGGCGGCCCAGCTCGACCAGCAGCACCAGGTGGCGTGTCTTGAGGTGAAAGCGGATGAAACGGGTGGAAGACGAATCGCGCATGCCGCATTATGAAATTTCCATTAGTAAATCATAAAGCATCGCGGACGTGGCCGTCAAACGTGGCGCACGCGGACGTGATACGGAAATGTGGCATATGCACATGAAATATGTATCATTTCCGGGCAGCCTTGTTGCAGGCAAGCCGGATTCCCCGGTGAGGCACGGACTCGACGGCGCCCGATCAGCGCTCGCGCAGCAGCTTGAACTGCCTGGCCTGCCGGTTGTAGTCGGCGACCGTCTGCCTGATGTAGCGGTCAGCGCGTCGCCGGTGAGCGCGAACGGATACAGTCCGGCCCGCACCTGCATCTGGACGAATTCGGGCTTCGAATCCATCCGATCGAAGGCCGCGACCCAGCGCACGTCGTCGACGTCGGCCTTGCCGAGCTTCACCCTGGTGTGGTCGAGCTCGGCGGCGCTGGTCATGCTGGCGGCGGCAATCGTCTTCGGCGTGATTCCTTTCATGGGAAGCGCCTGATCGCTGCCTGGCTGTCTCTTCGGCCGGGAATCTGCGAGAATGCGACTGCCCACGCAGTCACTGTAATTATTCTTGTAAAAAAGAGCGTCACCCCATGCATTCCGAACTGAACCGCGCGTCGGTCGCCACCCTGGTCCACGACTTCTATACCGATATCCGGCGCGACAGCGTGCTGCAGCCGGTCTTCGATAACGCCATCGGCGGCAACTGGGAACCGCATCTCGCGCGGATGGTCGATTTCTGGTGTTCGGTCATGCTCTCCAGCGCTGAATTCAAGGGCAACGTATTCGGCAAGCACATGCAGCTCCAGGGGATCTCGATCGAGCATTTCCGGCGCTGGCTGGGCCTGTTCGAGACGCATGTCCGGCGCCTGTTCGAGCCGGCGGTCGCCGACGAGTTCATGCTGGCGGCCCGGCGTATCGCCACCAGCCTGCAATATGGTTATTTCGGCCGCGCCGAAGCGGTGTAAGCATGTTCGCGGCGGTGATGGACACCGTCACCCGCCCATATTGCGGAACGGGTCCAGCGCGAGGTCGATCAGGCGCCGCTCCCGCACGACGATCTCGGCCACGGCCGTCATCCCGTAGCGCAGCGGATAGGTCGTCTCCCCCACCTTGTAGTGGGTCTGTTCCAGCGACACGCGCCCTTCGTACACCGGCTGCTTGGTCTGCAGCGAGGGCTTCGTCGCCGGCGAAATGAATTCCAGGGTGCCGCGCACCACCCCGTAGCGCTGGTAGGGGAAGGCGTTGAACTTCACCTGGACCGCCAGCCCCTCGCGCAGGAAACCCCGGTCGTGCTCGGCGATCTCGATCCTGAGGATCGGCTTCGCGTTCCTGGGCGCGATGCCGCCCAGCGGCGCGTTGGCCTGGATCTTGTCGCCGGGCTGGGTCGAGGTCACGTCGGTGATCACGCCGTCGACGGGCGCCACGATGCGCAGGAAGTTGTCCTTGTCGATGTTCTCGAAGCGGATACGGGCCGCGGCGTCGGCCACCAGGCGCGCGGTCTGCACCTGCAGCCGCAGCTTGTCCTCGGCGTTGGCCACTTCCCTGGCCGCCGCTTCCGCCTGCAGGCGCAGCCGGTCCAGCGTCTGGCCGCTGGTTTCCAGTTCCGACCGCGCCTGCGTCGACTCCATGCTCTGGCGCGCGGCCAGCTCGGTCATTCGCGCCTGCGCCACGCGCATGGCGTTTTCCGCCGCCAGCAGCGCGTTCTTCTTGCTTTCGACCTGGAGCTGCGACACGCCGCCACCGCCGGGCAGGGCGAACAGGCGCGCATACTTGTCCGCCTCGTCCTTCGCCGCGTCGCGCGCGCGCCTGGCATCCTCGAAGACCGTGCGCGCTTCCTGCTGCTGCGCGCTCTGGCCCTGCGCCAGGCTGCCGGTGCCCTCGACCAGCCGGCGCCGGTGCTGGCGTTCCTCGACTTCGGCCGCTTCCTTCAGCGCGACGGCGTTGCGTTCCATCAGCGCTTTCCTTTCGGGGAATTCCTTCCACTCCCGCTCGGCATCCTCGAGCTTCAGCCGCGCCTCCAGCGCATTCCTGGCCGCCTCGATCGCGCCGCGCGCATAGAGCCGGGCCACCACGTCGCCTTTCTTCACCGGCTGGCCTTCGGCGATATAGATGTTCGCCAGTTCGCCGTCGATCGGGGCGTACAGGCGCCGCACCTCGGACGCGGGCACCAGGGTACCGTTCGCCGTCACCAGCACGTCGGCGTGGCCGAAGAAGGACCAGGCCAGCGCCGCCAGCACCAGCCCGGCCATCGTGTAGACCAGCGCCTGCGTGTAGCGCCAGGGGTTGGCGGTGAGGATCGCGATCCCTTCCGCGCTATGGTCTTCGAGCGCGTCCGCAAGCGGTGTCAGGGACTGCGGCTTGATCCAGTCGCGCTTCATTGCGCGCTCCCTGGGGTGCTCACTGGCGTGCTCGTCGCAAGTGCCAGCCTGCGGATGTCGCTGAGCGCATCGGCATAGGCATCGCGGAAAGCCGGCACGTGGGCGGAGATCGTCTCGAAGGCGCGCTGGTGCGCTTCGTTCTGCTCCTCCCATTGCTTCAGGAATTGCGCGACCGTGGCGGCGTCGCGCGCGTCCGCACTTGGTGCCTGCGCCCCGCCCCTGCCGGCCACAAAGGCTTTCAGCGATACCATCCACGCGAGCTCGTCCAGCAAGGGGGCCAGCTCGCGGTTGTGGCGCGCCTGCTTGCGCATGGCCGCGACCTGCTGCGCGGCGCGCCCGAACTGGCCCGCCCCGAGCGCCGCCATCCAGTCCGGCACATTCGCCTTGAGCAGCGCTTCCGTGCCCAGCGTCGTCAGCCTGTTATTGCCGGGGTCGTCCGCCAGCGCCGCGTCGGCCCTGGCCGCCGCCTGCGCGTACTCCCTTGCGGCCAGCAGGTCCTCGATCTCGCGCTCGGGGGCCGAGACGCGGTACACTGCCCAGCCCAGCAGGAAGGCCAGGGCCAGCGCGGCCAGCCCCCAATGCCGCAGGCGCCGCAGGTCCAGCGGCCCCTTGCCGCCGAAGGCCGTGTACAGGCCGGAGAGCATGGCGGCGGCCTTGCCTGGAGGAGGCGCAGATGCCTCGTCCGCCGCCGGCGCGGCGGACGCACCGGCGGTATCCGGCGTGTCGTCCCGGCCGGGCGCCGGGTCGACGCAGAAGATGTCGAGGAAGGAATCGGCCGCCGCGACGAAAGTCGTCCGGTCGGCGTCGAGGGCGGACGTGGCAGACCCGGCCGCAGCAGTACCCACGGCGCCGATCCGCGTCAGCGTCGGGTCGCGCGCGACAGCTTCCCATTCCAGCGCGACCCGGTAGACGAAGTGGCGCCCGCCGAACGCGATGACATCGCCGTCCTGCAGCGCGACCGCATGTTCGTCGAGGCGGGCGTCGTTCACGAAGGTGCCGTTGGTGCTGCCCAGGTCTTCGACGTGGAGCTGCCCGCCCCTGAGGAAAATGTGCGCGTGCCGGCGCGACAGGTAATTCACCTGGGTCGGCTCGAGGTCGCGGTAGCGCGCGAAAGTGTCGTCGGCCTTGCTGACCATGAAAGGGAATTCGCTGACGACGATCGGCTGCAGGCCGGCGCCGCCCCCTTCCGGGCTCAGGATCAGGCGCGACAGGCGCACATGCGGCGTCTGCAGCGCGGCGCGTTCCAGCTGCACGCGGTAGACCAGCGTCTTGCCGAGGCCGAGCAGGTCGCCGCTCTGCAGGGTGCTGATCGCCTGCCTGACGGGGACGCCGTTGACGGTACTGCCGTTCTTGCTGCCCAGTTCCGCGAAATAGACCGCGCCCTGCTCGCAGAAGATGCGCGCGTGGCGGCGCGACAGGTCGGCGGCCAGCCCCGCCGGGTAGGCGTCGAAGGGCGCTTCGGTGCGGCCGATGGCGAACAAGCTCTCGTGGATATGGATGGGTTCGAGTTCCGGATGCGAAACCGGTTCGAGCACAATCATCACCCCGGCTGCCGGGGCCGGGCGCGGGGCGGCGATGGTCGCGTTGGCAGCCGTCATGGCTCACCCCGCCCGGTCCCAGGCCGCATTGTGCGCCGCATCGTGCGCTGCGTCGTTCCCTGCATTGCGGACATCGGCCGCCGGCCAGCCGCCGCCCAGCGCCTTGTAGAGCGTCACGGTGTCGGACAGGATCTGCTGGTGGTTCGCCAGCAGCGCCAGTTGCGCCGCCAGCAGCGAACGCTCGGCCTCGAAGACCTCGAGCTGCGACACCATGCCTTCCTGCAGTTGCGCCTGCACCTGGGCCGCGACGATGGCGAGCCGTTCGGACTGTTCCTGCAGTTCGGCCCGCTGGCGCCGGTGGGCGTCGAGGTTGACCAGCGCATTCTCGACTTCCTCGAAGGCCGCCATCACGACCCGCCGGTACTCCTGCTCGACCACCTCGGTGCGCGCCTCGCTGGTTTTCAGGCGCGCCTTGACGCTCGGGTCGAAGATCGGGAAGTTAATGCTCGGCAGCAGGCCGAAGGTGAAGGACTTCAGCAGCGAGCCGAGCGCCAGGCTGGAGCTGCCGCCACGACCGGTGAGGCTGATCGACGGCAGCTGGGCCAGCTTGGCTTCCCCCACCAGGTCGTAGGCCACCAGCACCCGGTACTCGGCGGCCACGATGTCGGGCCGGCGCTTGAGCAGCTGGGACGGCAGGCCTTCGGGCACGACCGGCAACTGCACCCGCCCCTGCAGCGCGCCGGGGGGCACGGTGAACTCGCCGGCAGGGGTGCCGAGCAGCGTGGCCAGCGCGTTGCCGGCCAGCGCGCGCAGGCGCCCCAGCTCGATCAGGTCGCGGCGCATCTGGTTGATTTCCGCGCGCTGCTGCAGCACGCGGGTCTGGGGCACCAGTCCCTGCTGCAGCATCGCCTCAAAGGTCGCCAGGATTTCCTGGTTCTTTGCCAGGGTCTTTTGCTGCTGCGCCATCTGTTCGTCGAACTGCAGAACCTGGAAGTAGGTGGTCGAGACGTCCGACACCAGCGTCAGGTAGCCTGCGCGCCAGTCGGCCTCGGTAGCCCTGAACTCGGCGCTCTGCGCCTCCACGCCCTTGGCCACGCGGCCCCAGATGTCGATGTCCCAGTTGACCTGGGTGCCGAGGTTGAACTGCTTGCTGAACTTCTGGCCGGTGCTCTTTTCAAAACTCGCACCCGCACCGGCATCCAGGGTCGGCAAGGCGCCGGCGCGCGCTTCCCCGACCTGGTCGCCGGCCACCCGGATGCGCGCGGCCAGCACCTTCAGGTCGAAGTTCGCGCCCAGCGCACGCTCGACCAGCCCGTCCAGGTAGGGATCGCGGAAGCCTTTCCACCAGTCCGGCGCGATCATCTCGCTGGGGGCGACCGGCAGGCCCTGGCGGCCGGACCACGCTTCCTTGCCGGGGCTGTCGGGGGTCCGGTAAGGCTTCTGGCTGACGTCGGCGCAGGCGCACAGCAGCGCCGCCAGCACGACGGTCAGGGTCCGTGCCGCTGCCCCGCTGGAGCGGGAGCGGGAGCGGCTTGCCGACATCGTGTGCGCGTTCATGGTTTACCCCGTGTCCGGCCGCGCCTCATGCGTGGGCGCGCGCCTCCCATCCCCGCGACTCCACGAACACCCTGAACAGGCGCGCGTCGAGATGGCCCACGCGGCATTCCTCGCCGATCAGGTCGAGCGCGCGTTCGATCGGCACCGCTTCCTTGTAGGGACGGTCGCGCGCGGTGAGCGCATCGAAGATGTCGCTGATCGTCAGGATCCTGGTCTGGATGCTGATCTCGTCGCCCTTCAGTCCCATCGGGTAGCCCGAGCCGTCGAGCTTCTCGTGGTGGCCGTGGGCGATCGCCGGCACGCCGGCCAGTTCGCGCGTCCACGGGATGAGGATCAGGAAGGAATAGGAATCGGCGACATGGGCCTCGATCTGGCGCCGCTCGTCCGCCGTCAGGCAACCCTTGCCGATGTTGAGCGCGGCGAACTCGACCTCGCTCAGCAGCTGAAAATGCGCCTCGTCGGTGCCGGGGCAGGCGTGGCTGCGGATCTCCGCGAGCTCGGCCAACGGCTCGCTGTGCGAGATCGATGGCTCGTTGGCGCGCACGATGGTGTCGAAGAAAGCGTCCAGCCGGGCCCCCTCTTCCAGCAGCTGCGCTTCGATCCGTTCGTGTTCGCGCCTGAACGCCGCCATGCTCAATGCACGCTGCATATGCTGCTGCGCCAGCGTGCGCCAGGCATGCCGCTCGAGGCAGGCGCGGGCGTAGCGGAAGCGCTCCTCGAGCAGGCGCATGTCGGCATGGTGCAGTTTCTTTTCCTTGCGCAGCACGTGCTCGCGCACGCCGACCTTGCCGAAATCGTGCAGCAGGGCCGCGTAACGGATCTCGCGCAGCTGGACCGGGGTGAACGCGGCGCGGCGCAGGCCCGGGTCGTCGGCATGCCCGATCGCCACGGCCAGGCGCTCGGCGTAATCGGCCACCCGGAACGAGTGCCCTGCCGTGACCGGATCGCGCTCCTCGATCGCCTGCACCGATGCGCAGACGAAGCCGTCGAGCAGGCCCTTGATGTCGAAGTACAGCTGGAAGTTCTTCAGGGCGACCGCGGTCTCGGCGCACACGCCGCTGAGGATTTCGAGGTCGGCCTCCTGGAAGGCGTGCGGATCGGACGAGGTGTCGACCTGGATCAGGCCGAGCACCTCGTCGCCCAGGATCAGCGGCACGCACATGACCGACAGGATCGCCTGCGCCACGATCGACTCGTGCGCGGCATAGTGGCGGTCGGCCAGGGTGTCGACCGACAGGATGGCGTGCTTCCTGACCAGCACCTGGTCGACGATGGTGCGCGAGATCCGCATCTGCGCCGGGTCCTCCACCGTCCCGTCGCGGCGCCGCGCGGCGACCGGCCGCGGCGCCTCGCCGTCCGCCCCGCCCTCGAGGTTGCCGAGCATGATGAAGGCGCGCTCGGCCAGCGGGAACAGGTCGAAGATGAAGTTCATGAGCTTTTCGATCAGCGTGGGCTGATCGGTGACCGCGCCCAGCGCGATGCTGACCTGGGCCATCGCGTGCAGCCGGTGCACCGTCTTTTCCAGGTCGCTGCGGCCGGCGTTGGCGGTGTCCACGGCCGGCGCGAAGCGGGTGGCGTCGACCGAGCGCGTGATCACGGTGGACGTCGTGCCGCGCTCGGGCAGCATCAGCGAATGGAAGGCCAGTTGCGCCGACGCCAGCGCCAGCTCGTCGCCGTCGCGCAGCACGTGCCAGGCACCGGGCTCGATCCGCTCGCCGCAGACGAAGGTGCCGTTACGCGAGTGCAGGTCCTCCACGAACCAGTTCGCGCCGCGGCGCTGGATGCGGGCATGGCGGCGGCTGATGGTGGCTTCGGGAATGCAGATGGTCTGGTTCGGCGCCAGCGCATCCTGCGGGTCGCGCCCCAGCACCGCCTCGTCGTGCAGGGGGAACACCGCCTGGCCGGGCGAACGCGCGCCCATCCATTCGATATAGGCCCTGACGGGGTCGCCCGGAGCGGAAAATGCGGCGTTCGGTTCCATGCGGGCTCAGTGCCTTTCTCGTTGCCTCACTTGACCGTGATCGTGATCTTCCTGGACATGACGGGGGGCGTGTGGGGCACGTGGTTTTCGTCGCCCATCAGCAGCTGCAGCGTGTGCTTCCCTGGCGGCAGCTCGATCATCGTCTCGGTTTCGCCGGCGCCGTAGTGCAGGTGCCTGCGGTCCGACGGGATGGGCTGGCCGGCGGGCGGCAGCTCGGTGTCGATCAGCAGGTGGTGGTGGCCCGTGTTGTCGAAGCGCACGCCCTTCGGCGCCACGCCCATGTGGCGCAGCCCGAACCACACGCGGAACGGCTTGCCCGCCGCCAGCACCTGGCCGTCGTTTGGCCAGCCGATGTAGCAGTAGGCGTTGGCGGGGGCGTTGGCCGCGCCGGACCTTGGGCCGGCGAGCAGCGCGGCCAGGGCGAGGACGGCGGGGAACGTGCGGCGCATGGTGTTCTCCATTAGCGGACCGTGACGGTGATCTTCTTCGACACGACGGGCGGCTTGTGCGGCACGTGGTCCTTGTCCCCGAGCAGCAATTGCAGGGTATGCTTGCCGGGCGGCAGCTCGATGCGGGCCTCGGTCTCGCCTGCGCCGAAATGCAGGTGCTTGCGGTCGTTCGGAATCGGTTCGGTCATCGGCGGCAGTTCGGTATCGACCAGCACGTGATGATGGCCGGTGTTCGGCACGTCGGCACCCTTGGGCGCGATGCCCATGTTGCGCAATCCCATCCGCAGCCAGAACTTGCCGCCGGTGATGACGGTGCCGTCCTGGGGCCAGATGAAGTAGACCTGGGCGCTCGATGGGTGCGGGGCAGGATTCGGGACGCGATTCGGGCCAGCCTCGGCCGCCGTGCCCGCGCGCGCAGCGGGCGCCTGCAGGGCTGCCGCCAGCAATGCTGCCAGGGATACCGCCAGGATGGCGTTGTTGCGCATGATGGAAACTCCAGCCGAGCTCGTATGGATGTGCGCATCGGGACATCTAAATCTGGCACACTCTCAGTCAGATCGCAAGTCAAAATCCAATCGTGGAGCGTTTGACAACCCCTTCAGGCCAAGGCGTAGCGTCGAAGACAGTACGCCTGTACGGCGAGACGCTGCAACGCAGGCATGGAGGTGTTGTCAAACGCTCCCAGGCAGCACCGGGAGGAAGCTCGCATGCGGCACAAGCGCTTGATGGTGTGCGTACTGGCAGGGTCCGTCTTCGCGATGTACGGCCATGCCCACGGGCGCGCGGACGACATGCAGGCGCCGGGCATTGTTCCGAAGGCCAGTCCCGAACAGTTCGAGCTGGCGTTCTGGAATTCGATCAAGGACAGCGCCCACGCCAGCGATTACGAGGCCTACCTGAAGGCGTATCCGAAGGGGCGCTTCGCGGCACTGGCGCAGGCCAGAATGGCGCGCTTGCGCACGCCGGCGGCGCAGGGTCCGGCGGCGGCGCAGGCCCCGGCGACAACGCCGGGCGCGCCTGCCGCCAAAGCGCGCCCCGCGCCCGTCAAGCCGGCAGCGCCGGCACCGCCGCCGCCGGCGACCATGGCGCACACCGGCGGCGAGATCCACGACTGCCAGTCCTGTCCCATGATGGTCTCCCTCCCGGCCGGCGCATTCACCATGGGGAACAACGCCAGCGATCCCAGCGAAAAGCCGGCGCACCAGGTCGTCATCGCCGAACCGTTTGCGATCGGGAAATTCGAGGTCACCGTGCAGCAGTGGAATGCCTGCGTGACCGCCAACGGTTGCCAGAAGGTGGCGCAGGCCCTGAATGCGAACCCGAGTGCGCCGGTGCGCGACGTCAGCTGGGACGATACGCAGCAGTATGTGAAATGGCTCGGCATGCTCAGCGGCGAAGCCTACCGCTTGCCGACCGAGGCCGAATGGGAATTCGCCGCCAGGGGCGGCTCCGCGACGCCCTATTGGTGGGGCGAGAAGATGGCGACCGGAAAAGCCAACTGCAAGGATTGCGGGCCACCCTGGACCGACAAGGCACCGGCGAACGCCGGCAGCTTCGCCCCCAACGGCTACGGCCTGTACGACACCAGCGGCAGCGTGTGGGAATGGGTGGCCGACTGCTGGCACAACAACTTCAAGGAGGCGCCGGCGGATGGCAGCGCATGGGACGAGCCCGGTTGCCGGGTGCGGGTGATCCGCGGCGGTTCCTGGACCGATGGGGCCGCCTACATGGTCGCCTCCACGCGCTTCAAGTACGACGCCAGCGTGCGCCAGTCGCAGAACGGCTTCAGGGT
>JBBWZO010000366.1:0-13730 GCA_039649125.1 Massilia sp.
CACCAGGGGCAATTGCAGGCGATCACGCTGTCATTCAACCTGGCGCCGGGCGTGCCGCTGGGCGACGCCACCGCGGCGATCGACCAGATGGGCCGCGACATGAAGCTGCCGGCCTCCGTCATCACCCAGTACGGCGGCGACGCGGCCGTGTTCCAGGACACCCAGTCGAGCCAGCTCATCCTGATCATCACGGCCATCGGCGTCATCTATGTGCTGCTCGGGGTGCTGTACGAGAGCTATATCCACCCGTTGACGATTCTCGCCGGCCTGCCGTCGGCGGCGGTCGGGGCCTTGCTGACGCTGTGGATCTTCGACATGGACCTGACCCTGATCGCCATGATCGGCATCCTGATGCTGATCGGTATCGTCAAAAAGAACGCGATCATGATGATCGACTTCGCCCTCGACGCCCAGAGAAATGCCGGCATGACCCCGGCCGAGGCGATCCGCGAAGCGTGTATCCTGCGTTTCCGTCCGATCCTGATGACGACGCTGGCCGCGATGATGGGCGCACTGCCGATCGCGCTGGGCATCGGCGCCGGCGCCGAGCTGCGCCAGCCGCTGGGCCTGGCGGTGGTGGGCGGCCTGATCTTCTCGCAGGTGATCACGCTCTACATCACGCCGGTGATTTACCTGTACCTCGACAAGTACAGCGGCACCGGCCCGATGACGGACGACGACGTGGCGGCAGCCGAAGCCGCCCACGCGGCGCCGGCCCACGAGCCGCACCAGAGCGTGAAGCCGCGCCCGTCGCGCGCCGCCTGAAACAAGTTGTAACAACCGTCAGGGCAGCAGCCGGTTAAGCTGTGGCAAGGGGAATTCCGGTCAGCCCGATCAGCAGGCTGATCGGGCTTCCCGCAACGCGGCCGTGCGGGCAGAACCCAAACCGGGTAGACTTCCGCACTCGGCTGCTTTTTGCCGATTCCTTTTCCGGGAAGTGCTATTGAACTTGCGTGACGATCCCCATACCTGCACGAATCACAGAGATGTCTGCGCGCATTGTGGGCAGCCCCTGCCCGGACGCAGCGTGCCGCAGTATGGCGAGCGCCGCACCAGCCGCACCGGCCTGGCTCTCACGATCGGCCTGCACCTGCTGCTGGTAGCGCTGTATTTTTATCAGCCGGAACCCACCGAAAAGAAGGCGGCGCCGCCGGCCGGCGGCGAAGTCGTATATGTCGCGCCCCTGTCGAAGCCGGCGCCGCCGCCGCCCCAGAAATCGGCCACCAGCAAACCCACCCGGCCGTCGACGAAGGCGCCGCAAACGCCGCCGAGCCGCCCGCGCATGGAACGCCTGCCCGACACCATCACCATGCCGGACGAAAAGCCGGTCGAGGTGGCCAAGGCCGAACCGCCGCCGCCGGAACCGAAGCGCGAGGAAATCCCGCCGACCATGGACATGGCGGACTACATCGCCAAGCGCCGCCAGGCGCGCGGCGCCACCGACCCGAGCACGACCACCGAGGAAAGCGAAGCGGCGCGCGGCACCCGCAACGCGTTGGCGAACATCGCCGCCATCAACAACCGCGGCCGCGAGGACAAGAACGAAAGCGGCGGCATCTTTTCGGTGTCGAACAAGACCTTCCACAGCATGGACCTGAAGTTCCGCGGCTGGAACCCGAACTTCAAGCGCCGCTGGCTGACCGCGGTGACAGTGGAGCAGGGCAGCGAGCCGGATGTGGAAACGGCCGTGGTCAAGAAGATGATCGAACTGATCCGCCGCGAAAAGACCGGCGACTTCGAATGGGATTCGCACCGCCTGGGGCGTGTCGTGACGATGAGCGCGCGGCCCGAGCATACGGCCGAGCTGCAGGCTTTCCTGATGAAGGAAATGTTCCCGGAATACAGGCCGCCGGCGCGGTAGGGTGGGCACCGTCATCAAGGCCCCCGGCCTTGATGACCCCACGCGGAATTGTGCGCAGTATTAGCAGTGAACACGGAATTAAGTTAGTGCTTGTCACAAGACAAGTAGAATTGCGCGCGTTAGCTCTGCGCAATGAGCAACGCCAACAATAATCAGCATTCCGCGTGGGCACGGGTCCAACGTGGTTCGGTCCACGCTACGACTTTCCTTCCTCCTAAAAACGCCTCGGCAGGCTTCGTCACGTTATTGATGAGCCTGTTTGCGCTTTGCCATAAAAACAGTATACGGACGCGTTAGGCTGGGATGTGTGCCCCAAGCTGGTGCGTGTCCGGCACCGGTTCTGCGGGGCAACCGTCCCGGGTATGCCCCGGAGACGATCCTGAATCCAACCGGAGCACCTCATGACCTACAAGCCAGACCCGGCTTTCAACCCATCACGCCGCGACACCCTGAAAAAAACCGCTTTCACGCTCGGTGCCGGCATGCTGCCGCTCGGCGCGTTCGCCGCGCAGGCGGCCGCCAAACCGGTGCGCTACCTGCGCCCCAATGCCTCCTCGAAAATGGGAAAAAGGATGCTCAGGAGCTATGCGCGCGCGGTGCGGGCCATGCTCGCGCTGCCGCCCGAGGATCCGCGCAACTGGTATCGCCAGGCGATCATCCACACGCTCGACTGTCCACACGGCAACTGGTGGTTCCTGCCGTGGCACCGTGGCTACCTGGGCTGGTTCGAGCAGATCTGCCGTGAGCTGAGCCACGATCCGTTTTTCGCGCTGCCCTATTGGGACTGGACCGCCGAACCGCAAATCCCCGATGGCATGTTCGATGACTTCCTCGACCCGAACCATGCGGCTTTCATCCCGACCGCGGATAACTTCGAACGCCGTCTGGCGAGCGCGGTGGCGAACTCGGGCTACTGGACTTCGCCCGGCGGCGTCTTCAGCCGCAATTCCCAATACGGCCAGCTGCTGGCGCGCAGCGTGCGCTTCGATGCCGACCTGATGTTCGACATCCTGCGCGACCCTTCCGGGCGGCTGTTCTTCGACCAGCCCAACGCGCGCGGCCTCCGCCGCGAGCGCCCCGGGTTCAACGTCGCCACCAGCGATTCGGTCTCGATCGCGACGATTCGCTCCGCGCTCGCGGCGCCCGATTTCCAGACCTTCGGCAGCCCGAAGAGTTCGAACCACAGCACCTCGGCCGGCTTCGGTATCCTCGAAGCACGGCCGCACAATGCGGTGCACCGCTGCGTCGGCTCGCGCGACTGCAATTTCGTGGAGACGGCCGGCTTCATGGCGGACATGCTGTCGCCGGTCGACCCCATCTTTTTCCTGCACCACGGGAATATCGACCGCCTGTGGGATGTGTGGGAGCGCAAGCAGGCCCGGCTCGGCCTGCCGACCCTGCCGGCAGGCGTCGAACTGCGCACCGACCTGCCGGACAACGAAAAGTCCGCCGCCGAGCGCGCCACGGATTATTACCGCTGGGCGCGCGAACCCCTGCTGTTCTTCGTCGACGGCCGCGGCGAGCCGGTGACCAGGACGCGCAACGGCGATTACGGGTCCATGGCCGCGTTCGGCTATGACTACGAACCCGGTTCCGGTGAAGAACCCAGCACCGCGGCCGGGGGCACTTCCCAGCGGCAGCAGCGGGCGACGCGGCGCGTCTACGGCGGCAAGGTGCTGACCCGCCGGCTGCGCCCGGGACAGCCGGCCAGCGGGACGGTGCAGCTGCCGGCGGGAACGGTCGAGCAGGCGGCCAGCAGCGGCGCCACCCTGGTGGCGAACGTCACGCTGAGTTTCCCCCAGCTGTGCCGCGATCCGTATGTGGTCCTGCTGAACGGTCCCGAGGATCCGTCCCAGGTCGAGGAGGGCAGCCCGTCCTACCTGGCGACGATCACGATGTTCGGCCACCGCGGCACCTGCGGGGCGCTGTCGTTCGCGCTGCCGCTTGCCGACAAGCTCCAGAAGGCGGGCACGGTCGGGCCGATGTCGGGCGACGGGGTGCGGCTGCGGATCGTATCGATGCATGCGATGATGGGGCATCACCACATGGACGACGAGGGGCTCGAACTGCTGGATGTGAATATCGAGGCGTATTGAGCGGCGGTGTCCACCCTACGGTTCTCACTGCAATGGCAATAAAAGAACCGTGCCTCGGCACGGTTCTTTTATTTAACGACGCGGGAAACTTATCCGCCTGCTTTCAGCTTCCTCGCCACATCCAGCGCAAAATAGGTCAGCACCCCATCGGCCCCCGCGCGCTTAAAGGCCATCATCGATTCCATCATGACCTTGTCGTGGTCCAGCCAGCCGTTCTGGGCGGCGGCCTTGATCATCGCGTATTCACCGCTGACCTGGTAAGCAAAAGTCGGCACCTTGAACTCTTCCTTCACGCGGCGCACCACGTCCAGATAGGGCATGCCCGGCTTGACCATCACCATGTCGGCACCTTCCGCCAGGTCGAGCGCCACTTCGCGCAGCGCTTCGTCGCTGTTGGCCGGATCCATCTGGTAGGTGTTCTTGTCGGCCTTGCCGAGGTTGGCGGCCGAGCCGACCGCATCGCGGAACGGGCCGTAGAAGGCCGAGGCATATTTCGCGGAATAGGCCATCAGGCGGGTGTGGATGAAGCCGTGCCCCTCCAACGCGCTGCGGATCGCGCCCATGCGCCCGTCCATCATGTCCGACGGCGCCACGATGTCGACGCCGGCCTCGGCCTGGGCCAGCGCCTGCCGGGTCAGCATGGCGATCGTCTTTTCGTTGACGATGTAGCCGTTCTCGTCGGGCAGGCCGTCCTGGCCGTGGGTCGTGTACGGGTCGAGCGCGACGTCGGTGAGCACCCCCAGTTGCGGGAACCGTTGCTTGAGAGCTCTTACCGCGCGCGGCACCAGGCCGTCGGGATTGGTCGCTTCCACGCCGTCATAGGTCTTCAGCGAGGCGTCGATGACCGGGAACAGGGCCAGCACCGGGATGCCGAGCGTCACGCATTCCTCGGCCACCCCCATCAACAGGTCGATCGAGACCCGCTCCACGCCCGGCATCGACGCCACCTGCTGGCGCTGGTTCTCGCCGTCGAGGATGAACACGGGGTAGATCAGGTCGGAGGCGGTGACGGTGTTTTCACGCATCAGGGCGCGCGAGAACGGATCGCGGCGCATGCGGCGCATGCGGTTGGCGGGATACTGGCCGGTAATGATGGAACTCATCGTGATCGCTTTCTTCAAGATTGGTCGGGTGCCCCGTCGGCGCCATCGTCTTCGGTGTCGTCCTGGGTAGTGTCCAACTCGCGGTCCAGGCCCAGCAAGGACTGGATCTTGGCGTCGGCTTCCTCGATGCCGATGCGCTTCAGCGCCGAGAACAGCTGCACGGTAAAAGGAAAACCTTCGCCTTCCTCGTCGACATAGCTTTCCAGTACACCTTTCGCTTCGCGCAGCACGTTGGCCTGCTCGTTGCGGTTCAGCTTGTCAGCCTTGGTCAGGATGCAGTGGATTGGCTTGCCGGTCGGGGCGAACCATTCGAGCATCTGCACGTCGAGGTCGGTGAACGGGCGGCGCGAGTCCATGATCAGCACCAGCGCCGCGAGCTGCTCGCGCCGCTGTACGTAATCGCCCAGCAGCTTTTGCCAGTGCAGCTTGGCATTGCCCGACACCTCCGCATAACCGTAGCCCGGCAAGTCCACCAGCAGGGCGCGGATTTCCTCGACGATGGTCGGGTCCTTGCGGTGCTGGCCGACATGGGCGCCGCCGATCGAAAAGTAATTGATGTGCTGGGTGCGGCCAGGGGTCTTCGAGGCGAAAGCAAGGCCCTTCTGGTTGGTCAGGATGTTAATCGCGGTCGACTTGCCCGCGTTGGAACGGCCGGCAAAGGCGATCTCCGGCACCACGGTGTTGGGGAGATCGCGCAGCTGGTTGACGGTCGTGAAGAAGCGGGCTTGCCAGAGTTTGGACATGGAAGGGAGGTGAAAAAGGCAATGAAATGAAGCAATAAGGAAACGAAGCTATTGTACAATAAGGGGTTATCAATTGTTTGGGCTACCCTCCGGACTTCAATAACCTGCTGCGCGTCGGATATTCGGCTTGCGACGGTTCTTCGATGTCCTCGCCGGGAGCCAGTCAGGCCGCTGTCATTACAATATTTGTTGTCGACTTTTTCAGGGTGCTCGAATGAATCGTGTGTCTGTATCGACCGCTAGCGCGGTGTTCATGAAATCGTTGCTGGTTGCAACCCTGGCTCTCGGCACCGCTGGTGCCGCTCAGGCCCAAGCCCAAGCGCAAGCCGCCTTCAAACCCGACCCCGCCAGGGGCGCCACCCTGTACGACAGCGGCGACAACGCGCGCGGCCTGCCGGCCTGCCTTTCCTGCCACGGCGCCAACGGCAATTCGACCATCGCGGCCAACCCGAAGTTGTCGAACCAGATCGAAGCTTACACCCACAAGCAGCTGGTCGACTTCACCACGCCGCAGCGCAACAACCCGGTGATGACCACCTATGCGAAGATGCTCACCGACGAGGAAAAGCGCAACGTCGCCGCCTACCTCGCCGTGCAGAAGGTGAAGCCGGGCGCGGCCAAGAACAAGGAAACGCTGGAACTGGGCCGCAAGATTTATCGCGGCGGCATCGCCGACAAGGGCGTCGCGGCCTGCGCCAGCTGCCACGGCGCCAACGGCGGCGGCATTCCGGCGCAGTATCCGCGCCTGTCCGGCCAGCACCAGGACTATACCGTGGCCCAGCTGGTCGCCTTCCGCAACGGCTCGCGTCATAACAGCCCGCAGATGACGACCCTTGCCCAGCGCCTGTCGGACGCCGAAATGCAGGCGGTGGCCGACTACATCGCCGGGCTGCGCTGATCCAAGCGCACGCCGCGTCAACATGAAAGACCAGGGGTAGAGTAAAGGGTGGCGGCGCGAGCCGGCGCCCTTTGTTTTTGACGCCTGCAAGCCTGCGGCCCAGCCGAACCACCTGCCGCACGAGGATTTGCCTGAAGAATGAGCACCACCGGAATTGAATTGAAGACGCGCCGCCCCTGGGTGGCCGAAGCGGTCGAGCTGGTGTCGTCGATGCGTTTTGCGATCAGCCTGCTGGTCCTGCTGTCGATCGCCGCCATCATCGGCACCGTGGTGCGCCAGAACGACATCATGCCGAACTACGTCAACCAGTTCGGGCCGTTCTGGTACGAAGTGTTCCGCAAGCTCGGCGTCTATACCGTCTACACCAGCTGGTGGTTCCTGGCGATCCTGCTGGTGCTGATCGTCTCGACCGGCCTGTGCGTGGTGCGCAACGCGCCGAAAATGATGCGCGACATGCGCAGCTGGCGCGACCATGTGCGCGAAGAGTCGCTGCGCAATTTTCACCACAAGACCGAATGGACAGCGCCGCTGGACCGGGCCGCGCTGGCGGCGCAGAGCGCCGCGCGCCTCGGTCACGCCGGCTACCAGGTAAAAATCGTCGAGAAGGACGGCGGTACGCTGGTGGCGGCGAAGAAGGGCGCCGGCAACAAGTTCGGCTATATCTTCGCGCACACGGCGATCATCGTGATCCTGTTGGGTGGCATGCTCGATTCCGAACTGCCTATCCGCGTCCAGCAATGGTTCTTCGGCAAGACGCCCTTCATGGGCAATGGCGTGATCGCCGACATCCCGAGTCAGCACCGCCTGAGCGTGTCGAACCCGACCTACCGCGGCAACATCCTGCTGGCCGAAGGCCAGACCGGAACGATCGCCACCATCCCGCAAGCGAGCGGCTCGCTGTTGCAGGAACTGCCGTTCGCCATCGAACTGAAGAAATTCCACATCGATTTCTACTCGACCGGCATGCCGAAACTGTTCGCCAGCGACGTCGTCGTGCACGACCGGGAAGCGAATAAAACCTTCCCGGCCACCATCAAGGTCAACCAGCCGCTGATCTACAAGGGGGTCGCCGTTTACCAGTCGAGCTTCGAGGATGGCGGCAGCCGCCTGAAGCTGACCGGCTTCCCGATGGCGGGCACCAGCGCGCGTGCCTTCGAGCTCGCGGGCGAGGTCAACGGCGCCACCGAGCTGAAGGCGGCGGGCACCACCTTCTCGGTCGAGTGGTCGGGTTTCAGGCCCTTCAACGTCGAGAACACGGCAACCAACGACCCGCGCGCGGTGACCAAGGCCCAATCGCTCAACGAACAGTTCGCCGCCACCCTGGGCAAGGCATCCGGCGCGGCCGCGAAGATCGACGCCAACAAGGACCTGAAAAATGTCGGCCCCAGCGTGCAATACAAGCTGCGCGACCAGACCGGCCAGGCGCGCGAATTCCTGAACTACATGCAGCCGGTGACGCTCGAAGGCGCGCAGGTGTATCTCGCCGGGGTGCGCGACAACCCGAACGAATCCTTCCGCTTCCTGCGCATTCCGGCCGACGAACACCACAGCGTGCGCGAATGGATGCGCCTGCGCGCGGCGCTGGCCGACCCGCTTCTGCGCGCCGAGGCGGCGCGGCGTTATGCGGCGCGTGCCGTGTCGCCCGCCCAGCAGGCCCAGCCGGGTTTCAACGCGCAGCTGCGCGAATCGGCCGAACGCACCCTCGCCATGTTCGCCGGCGACGGTACGCCGGGCGGTTTTGTCGCCGTGGCGCAGTTCCTGGAAAAGATTCCCGCGGCCGAGCAGGAAAAGGCGGCCGGCGTGTTCATCAAGATGCTGAACGGCGTGCTGTGGGAACTGTGGCAGGCGGCGCGTGTGAAAGATGGCGAGGCGCCGCTCGAAGGCAGCGAGGCGCGTGGGCGCTTCCTGCAGCTGGCGACCAATGCGCTGTCGGACAGTTTTTTCTATGGCGCCCCGGTCTACCTGCAGCTGGAAGAGTTCGAGGAAGTGAAAGCCTCGGTGCTGCAGGTGACGCGATCGCCGGGCAAGAAGATCGTCTACCTCGGCTGCGTGCTGCTCATTGCCGGCATCTTCGCGATGTTTTATATCCGCGAACGGCGCCTGTGGGTGTGGGTGCGTAAGGATGGCGGCGGGGCGCATGCCCTGATGGCGATGAGCACCCAGCGCAAGACACTGGACTTCGAAAAAGAGTTCGCCGAGCTGGCTGCCAAATTGCCGCAATCGGCGTAAGCTGGCAGGCGCTGCCGAGGCATCATCGTTACAAAGCGCAATGACAAGGGCAGCTGCAACAAGAAAGCATTGGAGACAAAGATGGAAGCATCCCGACCGAATCCCGGCGTGGTCTACAAGGAAACGCCCGGCTATTTCCGCCGCTTGAGCGCGATCGACTGGTTGTTTGGCGCCGGTTTGCTGGCCGCGGCCCTGTTCGCGCTGAACCGCTACGCGGCCTTCATGGACGGCTACGAGCGCGTGATCCTGCTGCTCACCGCGCCCACCTTCGCCGCGCTCGGCTGGCATTGGAAACCGGTGCGCTGGCTGATTCCGCTGGTGGCCCTGCTGTCGCTGTGGGCGGTGTCGCTGTACGACGGCACGCTGGTCGCGGCCGAGCAAAAATTCTTCCTGAAGTACATTCTGTCGAGCCAGTCGGCCATCCTGTGGATGAGCGCGCTGTTCGCGTTCTCGACCGTCTTTTATTGGATCGGCCTGCTCGGCCGCTCGGACGCGGGCACGGCGATCGGTTCGCGCCTGTGCTGGGCCGCCGTCGTACTCGGCTTTACGGGCATGATGGTGCGCTGGTTCGAGTCCTACCTGATCGGGCCGGACATCGGCCACATCCCGGTGTCGAACCTGTATGAGGTGTTCATCCTGTTCGCGCTGATCACGGCGCTCTTTTATCTCTACTATGAGGGGCACTACGCGACGCGCCAGCTGGGCGCCTTTGTCCTGCTGATCATTGGCGCGGCGGTGGCTTTCCTCCTCTGGTACACGGTCTCGCGCGACGCCGCCACCATCCAGCCGCTGGTGCCGGCCCTGCAGAGCTGGTGGATGAAGATCCATGTGCCGGCCAACTTCATCGGCTACGGCACCTTCGCCCTGGCCGCAATGGTCGCCAGCGCCTACCTGCTGAAATCGCACGGCATCCTGGCCGACCGCATTCCGAGCCTCGAGGTGCTGGACGACGTGATGTACAAGTCCATTTCCGTCGGCTTCGCCTTCTTCACGGTGGCCACCATCCTCGGCGCCCTGTGGGCGGCCGAAGCCTGGGGCGGCTACTGGTCCTGGGACCCGAAGGAAACCTGGGCGCTGATCGTCTGGCTGAACTACGCCGCCTGGCTGCACCTGCGCCTGATGAACGGCCTGCGCGGGCGCGTGGCGGCCTGGTGGGCAGTGGTGGGCCTGCTGGTCACGACCTTTGCGTTCATTGGCGTGAACATGTTCCTGTCGGGCCTGCACTCGTACGGGGAGCTGTAAAGGGGCCGCGCGCGGGCAGCCGTCGGCTTGCCAGTGCGACATTGCAGGAATGTGATCTCTGGTCTGGAATTGGTATGGTTTCCGGCGACACATGCATATATTTGGTATTATGCGCGCGCTTTTAACCATATCAAGGACGATGCAATGTCTAGCCTCACCACGGTCAACCCGGCCTATCGAAGCGGGCCCGGCCAGCTTCACGCGATCTTGCTTGCCGGAACAGTCCCGCTGTTCCTCGGTGCACTGCTGAGCGATATCGCCTACTACCAGACGTACCAGATTCAGTGGAGCAACTTCGCCTCCTGGCTGATCGCCGGCGCGATGGTGTTCTGCGGCTTCGCGCTGCTGTTCTCGCTGATCAACCTGGTGCGCGCGTCGCGCAAGGGCGGACAGCCTCTGGTCTATTTCCTGGTGCTGCTGGCGACCTTCGTGCTGGGCCTGATCAATGCCTTCCAGCACGCGAAGGATGCGTGGGCGGTCATGCCGTCCGGCCTGGTGCTGTCGGTCATCGTCGCCGTGCTGGCCTTCGTGGCCGCCTGGATCGGACTCACCCCACGTACCGGAGGTGCGCAATGAAGCGCCTGAATACACTCGGCCTGATCGGCGTGGCGCTGCTGCTTGCCGCGTGCGACAACAAGAGCGGCGGCCCGCTCGCCTACGGCGGGGACCCGAAACTGCCGGAGCCGCATCGCGGCATGTTGCCGAGCATGAAAATCGCGGAGCCGGCCCTCTGGGGCGATCAAAAGCCGACGGTGCCGGCCGGATACAGCATCACGGCGATCGCGACCGACCTGAAGATTCCGCGCCAGACCCTGGTCCTGCCGAATGGCGACATCATCGTGGCGGAAGGCCGCGGCGGCAAGGCGGCCAAACTGAAACCCAAGGATGTCATCGCCGGCTACATCAAGGCGCAGGGCAATACCAAGGTCAAGGGCGGCAATCGCCTGACCCTGCTGCGCGATGCCGACGGCGACGGCAAATACGAGCTGCAAACCGTCTTTGCGGAGAACCTGGATGCGCCTTACGGCCTGGCGTTCGCGAACAACAAGCTGTACGTCGCCAACCAGGGCGAGCTGGTCAGCTTCGACTACCAGGAAAACCAGACCAAGGCCGACGGCCCGCCGAAGAGCATCGCCAAGCTGCCGTCCGAGATCAATCACCACTGGACGAAGGCGCTGACCATCAGCCCCGACGGGCGCTTTGCCTACGTCGGTATCGGTTCGAACAGCAACATCACCGAGCGCGGCATGGAAGCGGAAGTCGACCGCGCCCTGGTATGGCAGATCGACGTCGAAACGGGCGCCCATAAACCGTTCGCGACGGGCCTGCGCAATCCGACGGCCCTGGCGATTAACCCGGAAACCAAGCAGCTGTGGGCCGTGGTCAACGAACGCGACGAAATCGGGCCGGACCTGGTGCCCGACTACCTGACCTCGGTGCGCGAAGGCGGCTTCTACGGCTGGCCATACAGCTATTGGGGCCAGAACGTCGACAACCGTGTCATGCCGCAGGACCCGAAAAAGGTCGCCGCCGCGATCAAGCCCGATTACAGCCTGGGGGCGCACGTCGCCGCGCTCGGCCTCGATTTTTCGGTGCCGGCCATGGGCGAAAAGTTTGCCAGGGGGGCGTTTGTCGGGGAACACGGCAGCTGGAACCGTCCCGATCCTGTCGGCTACAAAGTCATCTTCGTGCCCTTCAATAACGGGCAGCCTTCCGGTACCCCGGTCGAATTCGTGACCGGCTTCCGCGATGCCAATGGTAAAACGCGCGGCCGCCCGGTGGGCGTGACGGTCGATCCGCGCGGCGCGCTCATCGTCGCCGACGACCTGGCCAATACCGTGTGGCGGGTGACCCGCAATCCCTGATCGGTAAGGGCAGGGCAGGACGGCCGGGGAGCGCCTGACGAAGGGCGCCCCGGCCGCGCGGCGCACCAGGCTTGCACCGCAAGGCACTGACGGAATCGTGTATCTTAGTGATTCAACTACCCGATTCAACTGCCTAAGGTTAAGCGATGCTCATCAAATCCTCCCGCGACGGCGTGAATCCGCCGTCGACTTCCGACATCACGCCGCGCGAGGTCTACGAGGAGCGGCGCAAATTCATCGCCAGGATGGCCGCCGGCGCGGCCGTCGGCAGCGCCCTGTGGGAGATGGCGAACCGCGAAGCGTTTGCGCAAAACGCCGCATCGGGCCAGAAGCTCGCCGCCCGCGCCAACCCCGCGCTGTCCACCACCGAGCCGCGCACGCCGTTCAAGGACGCGACCAACTACAACAATTTCTACGAGTTCGGCCTGGACAAGGGCGACCCGGCCGAGAACGCCCATACCCTCAAAACCCGTCCCTGGGCCGTGGCTATCGAGGGAGAAGTCAAAAAGCCGATGCGCCTCGACATCGACAGCCTGATCAAGCTGGCGCCGCTCGAAGAGCGGGTCTACCGCCTGCGCTGCGTCGAAGGCTGGTCGATGGTGATTCCCTGGGTCGGCTATTCGCTGTCGAATTTGATCCGCCACGTCGAGCCGACCGGCAATGCGAAATTTGTCGAATTTACTACCCTGGCCGACCGCCGCCAGATGCCGGGCCTGCGTTCGGGCGTGCTCGACTGGCCGTATGTGGAGGGCCTGCGTCTCGACGAAGCCATGCACCCGCTGGCGCTGCTCACCGTCGGCATGTACGGCCAGGTGCTGCCGAACCAGAACGGGGCGCCGGTGCGCGTGGTGGTGCCCTGGAAGTACGGTTTCAAATCGGCCAAGTCGATCGTGCGCATCCGTTTTACGCGCGAGCAGCCACGCACGGCCTGGAACGTGTCGGCCCCCTCCGAATACGGTTTCTATTCGAACGTGAACCCGAAGGTCGACCACCCGCGCTGGTCGCAGGCGACCGAACGGCGCATCGGCGAAGACGGCTTCTTCAAGCGCAAGCGCGACACGCTGATGTTCAACGGCTACCCCGAGGTCGCCCCGCTGTATGCGGGCATGGACCTGAAAAAGTTCTTCTGATCGATGGCGCCGACGCTTTCCGCCCCCTCACCGAAACAGCTATCGACCATCAAGGGCGGCGTCTTCGTGGCGGCCCTGCTGCCGTTTTTATGGGGACTCTGGCTCGTCTTGCGGCAGGTGCCGGTCGACCCGCTCGAGTACATCACCCATGAAACCGGCGACTGGGCTTTATATATGCTCTGCATCACCCTCGCCGTGACCCCGCTGCGCCGCCTGAGCGGCTGGAACTGGGTCGTGAAACTGCGGCGCATGCTCGGCCTGTTCACCTTTTTCTATGCGCTGCTGCATTTCATTGCCTTCTTCTGGTTCGACCATTTCTTCGACGTGGCGTCCATGCTGCGCGATGTCGCAAAACGCCCCTTCATCCTGGTCGGCTTCACCGCCTTCGTGCTGCTGATTCCGCTGGCGGCAACCAGCACCAACGGCATGATCAGGCGCCTGGGCGGCAAGCGCTGGCAGTGGCTGCACCGGCTGATCTACCTGATCGCGCCGCTGGCGGTGCTGCACTTCTGGTGGATGAAGGCGGCCAAGAACAACCTGGCGCAGCCGATGCTGTTCGCGGC
>JBBWZO010000374.1:0-4382 GCA_039649125.1 Massilia sp.
CTTAGCGGAAAAAGTTTTCATGTTGACTTCCTAAATAGGTAAATTGCTCAAATGGCGGTTCCGCAATTGTTGCTGCGGACTCTTCCTTATTATCTTTTCCAGAGCAAATGGAAAGCCAGCGATGATATCCCATCCGGACATCGGCCGTCAAGATCGTCCCCGGCGGTGTGGCTCCAGCGCCCCAGCTTGCAGGCAACAGGTGACGCTAAACGACCATGTTTCCCCAATTGCGGCTAGTCTCGACGAATGCCGACAATTCCTGGTCGAAACTTTTAATTGACCGGGGAAACGATGCCAAATTACCATGACCGGCATTGCCTGAGGAGTCTTCGTGAAAATTCGATTCGTCCTGCCCGCCCTCGCTGCGCTGCTGCTGTCCCCGGGTGTCCATGCTGCTCCGGGGGCACCGGCCAGCGCCCGCACCTGCCATCTGTCCGGAAGCGAGGATGCGCTGCGCTGCGTCAGTGTCCCCGTCCCGCTCGATTACGCCCGTCCCGCCGCTGGTAACCTGAAGATCCACGTCACGATTGCCCCCTCGTTTCGCGAAGGCGCGCGGCCGGATCCGCTGTTCGTGCTCGCCGGCGGCCCCGGCCAGGCCGGCAGCGAGGTGCTGACGCTGCTGTCGGGCGCCTTCAACCGCGTCCGGGCCACCCGCGACATCGTCTTCATCGACCAGCGCGGCACCGGCCTGTCGGGCAAGCTCGATTGCGAGCGCATACCCGAACACGAGACGATGAGCGAGGCCGAACTCGAAGCCGAGCTGCGCCGCTGCATCGCGGGCAGCCGGGCCCCGTTTGCCGCTTACACCACCGCCAACGCCGCGCGCGACCTGGAAGCGGTGCGCCGCGCGCTCGGCTACGGCAAGGTCAACGTTTGGGGCGCTTCCTACGGCACCCGCCTGGGCCAGGCCTACGCGCGTGCCTACCCGGGCAGCGTGCGCAGCCTGATCCTCGACGCCGTCGCCGCGCCCGACCAGGTGATCCCGGCCGGCGGACGCGATGCCCAGGCCGCGCTCGACACCCTGTTCGCCCAGTGCGCCACCGACGCCAGCTGCAAGAAGGCCTACCCCAACCTGCGTGCCGAGTTCGAGGCGCTGCACGCACGCGCCGAGGGCGGCATCAAGCTGTCGATCGCCAACCCGCGCACCGCGCAGCCGGTCTCGTTCACGATGACGGGGCAGCAATTCGCCGGCACCGTCCACAGCATCCTGTATTCGCCGGCCGACGCGCGCCGCCTGCCCTTCCTGGTCCACAGCGCCTACCAGGGCCGCTGGGAGCCCTTCGTCGCACGCCAGAACCTGATGAGCGACTTCGCCGGCGAAGGCAGCCCCGCCATGCTGCTGCACCTGGCGGTGGTCTGCGCCGAGGATGCGCCGCGCATGACGCCCGAATTGATGCAGCAGGACGAGTCCCGGCTCATGCGTCCGCTGGCCGGCCTCATGCCGCGCCTGTGCAAGATGATGAACGTGCCGGCGGTGCCGCTGGCCGCGCCGACGATGATCGAGGCGCCGGCGCTGCTGTTCTCGGGCGCGCTCGACCCGATCACGGCGCCACGCCGCGCCGAGGCGGCCGCGCGCCACATGAAGAACGCACGCCACGTGGTCGTGGCCAACGCCGGCCATGGCGTCTCCCAGCTGGGCTGCGCGCCGCGCCTGATGCGCACCTTCCTCGACCGCCCGGCGGCGCCGCTCGACGCCAGCTGCCTGGCCGAGATCCCGGCCCCGACCTTCCAGCTCGGCAGCGCCGGGCCGCAACCGTAAAGCGAGTTTTCCATGATCGAAGTCCACGAAGTACGCAAACAGTTCGGCGCGGTGCAGGCGCTCGGCGGCGTCAGTTTCAGCGCGCGCGACGGCCAGATCACCGCCCTGCTCGGCCCCAACGGCGCCGGCAAGACGACGCTGCTGCGCACCCTGGTCGGCCTGCTCAAGCGCGACCACGGCACCATTTCCATCGACGGCGTCGATCCGGAGCGCGATCCGCTGGCGGTACGGCGCAACATCGGCTTCCTGACCGACCAGTTCGGCCTCTACGAGCGCCTCTCGACGCGCGAGTACCTCGCCTATTTCGGTGAGCTCAACGGCATGAGCGGCGCCGCGCTGCGCACCCGCATCGACGAGGTGTCGGAACTGCTGTCGATGGACGACATCCTCGAGCGCCGCACCAAGGGCTTCTCGCAGGGCCAGCGGATCAAGGTGGCGCTGGCGAGGACGCTGCTGCACCGGCCGCGCAACCTGCTGCTCGACGAACCGAGCCGGGGCCTGGACGTGATGAGCACACGCGCCCTGCGCCGCGCCCTGGCGGCACTGCGCGCGGACGGCTGCTGCGTCATCATGGCCACCCACGTGATGCAGGAAGTGACCCACCTGTGCGACGACGTGATCGTCATCGCACAGGGGCACACCGTGGCCCAGGGCTCGCCGAACGAGTTGTGCCGGCGCACCGGCATCGAAAACCTCGAGGACGCATTCGTCAGCCTGGTCGGCGAAGAAGGGATCGCAGCATGAAGCCGCGCGTCCTCGTTGTCTACCTGAAGGAACTGCGCGAAACCCTGCGCGAAAAACGCAACGTCGGCATGCTGCTGCTGTTTACGCTGATGTATCCGGTGATGTTCGGCTTCCTGATGCACCATGTGATCAACCGCGCCACCCAGGCCGAGCGCGAGGGGATCGAACTGGCGGTGATCGGCGGGGCCAAGGCACCCACGCTGATGGCCCAGCTCAAGCAGAAGAACATCACGGTCCAGGACACCGCGCCGATGGACGAAACGGCCATCGAAGAGCTGCTGCGCTCAGGCAAGGTGGTCGGGGTGCTGCGCCTGTCCGACAAGTTCACCGAGAGCTACGCGGCCATGCGCCCGGCACGCATCGAGCTGTGGTACGACTCGGCCAACGAAAAGGGCTCGCAGCGGCGCGAGGTCGAGGAGGTGCTGGAGAACTACGGCAGCAACGTCGCCAGCGCGCGCCTGCTGGCGCACGGCGTGTCGCCGGCGACGCTGGCGCCGATCCAGGTGCAGCGCTTCGACACCGGCACCAACGCCTCGCGTTCGGCGCTGCTGATCGGCGGCATGCTCAGCATGCTGTTCTTCCCCGCCTTCTTCTGCGGCATGGCCTCCGCCGTGGACAGCACCGCCGGCGAGCGCGAGCGGCGTTCGATGGAAGTGCTGATGGCGCAGCCGGCGCGGGCCTGGGAAATCATCACCGGCAAGTGGCTGATGGCCGCCACCCTGGCCGTGGTCGGCCTGACGCTGGAACTGCTGCTGGCACATGGGGTGCTGTCCTGGCTGCCGCTGGAGGAACTGGGCATGTCCTGGAGCCTGACCTGGGCCGACACCTTCCTGGTGTGCTTCGTGTCGCTGCCGCTGGCGATGCTGGCCGCGGCCCTGCAGATCGCGCTGGCAATGAACGCCAAGTCGTTCAAGGAAGCGCAGAGCGTGCTCAGTATCGTGCTGGTGATCCCGATGCTGCCGGGCGTGGTGGTCTCGATGATGGACCTCAAGACCTCGCTCTGGATGTATGCGGTGCCGATGCTGTCGAACCAGACCCTGCTGCGCGAGATGTCGAAGGGCGCCGAAGTAGGTTTGCTGGCTTACCTGCTCACCTTCCTGAGCGCGGCGCTGCCGGCGCTGGCGATCATCGCCTTCGCCAGCTGGCGCATGAAGAGCGAGCGTTACGTGCTGGCGGTCTGACGGCCTTCGCTGCGCAGGAAAAGTTCATCAACAGCCCACCCCGGCACGCCGCGGTGGGCTGTTTTACAATACTGCCACCATCACACTGGAGAAATGCACATGGAAGTCAAAGTCAGCTGGAACGGCCCGTCGGGCATGAGTTTTCGCGCCCAGACCGGGTCGGGCCACATGGTATCCATGGATGGCGCCCCCGAGGGCGGCGGCCACAACCTGGCGCCGCGGCCGATGGAGATGCTGCTGGTCGGCACCGGCGGCTGCACCGCCTACGACGTCGTGCTGATCCTGCAGCGCGGGCGCGAAAACGTGCTCGGTTGCGACGTCACCCTGCAGGCCGAGCGCGCCGAGACCGACCCGAAGGTTTTTACCAAGATTAACTTCCACTTCGTCATCAGCGGCCGCAACCTGAAGCCGGCGGCGGTCGAACGCGCCGTCAAGCTGTCGCACGAGAAGTACTGCTCGGCCTCGATCATGATGGCCAAGACGGCGGAGATGACGTATTCGTTCGAGATCGTCGAAGCCGCTTAAATTCGCGGCCACGCGACATTACCGGAGGACGTAGGGTGGGCACCCCGTGCCCACGCTACAGGTAATACGCCGTCGTCGTCATCACCTTCGCCATCGCCCGCATGGCGAGCTTCACCGGCACCGGCATCTCTTCGGCCCCCAGCGCCTGCGCCGAGGCGCCGTGCGCCACTTCG
>JBBWZO010000002.1:0-9156 GCA_039649125.1 Massilia sp.
GGTGTCGGAAGAGGCGCTGCACAATCCCGAAGTGGCCGACATCGTGGCGCGCTGCGAAGGCCTGCGCGCCCACGTCACCGCGCTGCCGGACGCGCTGTTCGGCGCCGTCAGCCAGGTCGAGCATGGCGTCAACCTGCTGTTCCTGGTCGATACGCCGCGCCCGGTCCAGCCCATGGCGATGACCGTGTCCGCGGTCCTGCTCGACGGCGTGCAGGACCCGGGCAACGTCGGCTCGATCCTGAGGAGCGCGGGCGCGGCCGGCATCACCCAGGTCTTCTGCAGCCCCGGCACCGCCTTCTGCTGGTCGCCGAAAGTGCTGCGCGCGGCGATGGGCGCGCACTTCGTGCTCGAGATCTTCGAGAACGTGGACCTGGCCGGATTGATCCGCAATTCGCGGATCGCCGTGCTAGCCATGAGCGGCTACGCCGAGCAGAAACTGTACGACGTCGACCTGCGCCAGCCGGTGGCCTGGCTGCTGGGCCACGAAGGGCAGGGCGTCGCCGCCGACCTGATGGCGCTGGCCACGCACCAGGTGGTGATCCCGCATGCCGGCCAGGTCGAGTCGCTGAACGTGGCCGCCGCCGCCGCGGTGTGCTTCTTCGAGCAGCTGCGCCAGCGAGGGGCATAGACGGCATGGACGGCAGGGCCGGCTGTCGTGTAATCTCCGGCTGTTAGCCTTTGGAGTCAAGATGGACATCGCGCATTTGCACTTTCTGGTAGCCGAAGGCGACAACGCCCAGCGGGCCGCGCTGGTCGAGATGGTGGGCCGCCTCGGCGCCACCCGCGTGACCGACGTGCCCGACGGGCACATGGCGCTGCGTACCTTCCAGGCCGGTTTCACGCCGCGCGTCCACGTGGCGATCATCGACCTGGCGCTGCCGGGGATGGACGCGCTGGAACTGATCCGCAACCTCGCCGTGCTGGACGCCGGCATCAGCCTGATCGTCACCGGCGCCCAGCCGGCCAACCTGCTGTTCTCGGTCGAGACCCTGGCCCAGGCCTACGGCATCGACCTGCTCGGCTCGGTCAGCAAGCCGGTCACCGCCGCCAAGCTGAAACCCCTGATCGACAACTACGTGCCGCCCGCGGCGATGCATGCGGCCGACGACACGCCGCGCTTTTCCTTCGCCGAAATCGGCACCGGCCTGCAGAAGCGCCAGTTCGAACCCTTCTTCCAGCCGAAGATCGAGCTGGCGACGGGGCAGGTCAAGGGCCTGGAAACCTTCGCGCGCTGGCGCCATCCCGAGCACGGCATCCTCGGCCCTTCGGCCTTCATCGACGCGCTCGAACAGAACAGCCGCATCGACTTCCTCGACTGGAGCATGATCGAGCTGTCGGTCGAGCGCTGCCGCTGGTTCCACGACCAGGGCACGCCGATCAGCATTTCGATCAACCTGGCACCGGAAACGCTTGCGCATCCGGCCTTCCTGCGCCAGATCGGCGCCTGCCTCGGCCGCCACGCGGTGCTGCCGGACTACATCACCTTCGAGATGCCGGAGTCCTCGGTGCTGAACACCGACCCCAACTTCATCGAGCGCCTGGTGCGCCTGCGCATGATGGGCTTCGGCCTCGCCATCGACGACTACGGCACCGGCCGCTCGAACCTGCAGCTGCTGGCGCGCATCCCGTTCACGGAGCTGAAGATCGACCGCAGTTTCGTCGACGGCGCCTCGAAGCGCCGCCCGCTGGGCACCGTGCTGCGCTCCTGCCTGGGCCTGGCGCACAGCCTGGACCGCATGTCCGTCGCCGTCGGCGTCGAGACGCGCCAGGACTGGGACTTCCTGCAGGGCCTGGGCTGCACCTATGCCCAGGGCTACCACATCGCCAATCCGATGGAGGCGCAGGCCTTCCCGGGGTGGCTGGAAGACTGGCGCCACTTCTTCTGACGTCGCGCCCAGCACACGCTCCATGGCGGCGTTGCGCAGGGTTGCAGTGCGTCGCCGTACTCGCGTACTGTCTTCGACGACGCGCCTTGCCCTGGAACTTGCGCCGGGCGCTCCGGTTACGATTTCGCGAGCCGTGTTAGGATAATGATATGGACCGCCGAACCGACTACAAGACTCAGGAGCGGGCAATGAGCATCCCCATGCAGTGCCGGTGCGGCAAGCTTCAGGGCGAACTCGATCCACGGGGCGTGGCCGCGCGCGCGGTCTGCTATTGCAAGGACTGTCAGGCCTACGCACAATTTCTCGGCGTCGAGAGCGAGGTGCTCGATGCGGCCGGCGGGACCGAGGTGGCGGCAGCGCTGCCCTCGGCCGTGCGCTTCACGGCCGGGCTCGAACACCTGGGCTGCATGTCGCTCAGCCCGCGCGGGATCTACCGCTGGTATGCGACCTGCTGCCGCACGCCGGTCGGCAACACGCCGCGCGACCCGAAGACACCGTATGTCGGCCTGATCCGCGCCTGCCTGGCGGCCCCGCCGGAAACCCTGGACCGGCAACTGGGCCGTTCGCACATCGTCGTCCAGACCGCTTCGGCGCGCTTGCCGGTGAAGTCGACGCCGCTGCGCACCGCCTTCGCCGTGGCGAAGATCGGCAGCATGCTGCTGGGTGCGCGCATCAAGGGCAGCTACCGCACCAATCCCTTCTTCCAGCCCGGCGGCAGCGTGCCTGTGCGCGCACCGCGGGTGCTTACGCGCGAGGAGCGTGCCGCGCTGGCGCGCTGATCCGTCGCCGTCGACAGCGGCGGCCGGCCGGCCACCGATGGCGCCGTCGTCTCCGAGATGCGCGCGAAGGGAGCCGGCACGACGGGCAAGTATACGCGCAGGTTCGGCGGCGACAGGGACGGCGGCCACATGCTGGCGCTGGGCTGGGCTGGGACGCGGGCCTGAACGCCAGCGAGGACCTGCGCGAGGAGCGCGACGCGGTGAGCCCGCTGCCCCCGGGCCGGCCCGCCCGCGAAACCTTCACCGGGCGCGCTCGCGGCCGGCGGCGGCCTGGCGCACCGGCGCGGTGCGGGTCACGGCGGACCGCGGCTTCTTTTCGGAGGCGCGCACCGACCTGGAAGCCTACGCGGCCTGGAAGTTCAACCCGAAGGTCCAGCTGCGCGTGGTGCTGGCCAACCTGCTCGGCGAGGACAACGCCTACGAAATCAGCTGCACCGATCCGGTGCGCGGCACCGAGAAACGGGGCTGGATCTTTCCCGATGGCGTGAAGCTGCGCATCTCCGGCGTTCTACAGCTCGATCACCAGGTCCGGGCGGAATTCCTCCTGCTCGCCCTTGCTCAGGTAGCCCAGCGGATTGGCCACGACCCGGCATGCCCAGTCCTGTCCCGTTGCCTCGTGATGGCCGCGTACCGTGTAGTCGTTGCAGCAGTGCAGGTGGCCGTGCATCCAGACGTCGACCTGGGGGAACAGGTGGTCGAGGGCGTTGCAGAAGCCCGCGGTGCCGGGGGTGACGCCGTAGCGCGGGTCGGCGCTCAGCAGGCTGGGCGCGAAATGGGTGACTGCGACGGTGGTGCCGTCGAAGGGCGTGGCCAGGGCCTGCGCCAGCCAGGCCTGGCAGTCCAGGCCCAGCTCGCGCCAGCCTTCGGCCAGCACCGGCTCGCCGCCGCGCAGGGTCGTGTTCTTGCTCAGGTAGTAGTTGGCGGCGCGGATCGCCTTGTTGCGCAGCTGCAGCTGCCTGGTCGGGTCATGGCCGGCGGCCAGGGCGTCGAAGTCCGCCCACAGGGTGGTGCCGATGAAGCGCACGTGTCCGATCGTGACGATTTCGCGGTCCAGCCAGACGATGCCGAGCTGCGCGCAGAGCGTGCGCAGGCGCGCCTGGGTGTCGTCGAAATCGAGTCCGTCGAATTCGTGGTTGCCCGGGACGAACAGCACCTGCGCCTTGCCGGCGCCGGGACGTAGCGGCGAGAAGCGCCCGAGCCCGAAATCCTCGCTCTTCAGGCGCGAGCCGTCCTGGTAGGAGCCGATGTCGCCGGCCAGGATGACGATGTCGGTGTCGGGGGCGATCGCCGGCTGGAAATCGGGATAGCGTTCGAGGTGCAGGTCGGAGAAGAGCTGGATGCGCATCCCCGCAGTATAAGACATCGCGCCAGTAAGCCACGGCCATACGATGCGACAGGCTCAGGCAGCTTCGTCTTCGTCGTCCTGGAGTTTCTCGAAGCAGGCCAGCGCCGCGTCGTCGAGCCCTGCGATCACGAAGGGATCGTCGGCCTGGAGCTCGGTGGCGTCGACCAGCAGCCGAAGCTTGGCCAGCCGGTCGCCCAGCGCCAGCGCGCGCGCCGGCGGCGGGGCGTCGTCGCGGCCCGCGGCCTCGATGGCCTGCGCGACCGGGGCGGGGAACTCCCACAGTTCGGCGATGCGGGCCGACAGGATGCGCGCCTGCGCGAACAGGGCGGCCACGAAAGCGTCCGAATGCGGCAGCTGGTCTTCGGGACAGACCTGGTCGATCAGGCGGAACGCGACCACCAGGCCGACGTTTTCCATCAGGCCGGCCAGGTAGGCCTCGAAGGCATTCGCGCGCAGCGCCGGTGCCAGCAGGCTGGCTGCCAGTGCGCATTTCTCGGACTGGCGCCAGACGAGCGGCGCCAAGCGCTTCGTATGGCGCCCGTCCTGCATGCTGATGACCGGGCGGAACGCGACCCGCGCAAGCAGCATGCGCATGCCGTTCTGGCCGAGCAGCATGATGGCCGAGTCGAGGCTGTTGACCGGCGGACCGGCGTGGTAACGGGGCAGGTAGGCGGGCCGGTTCGCTTCGCGGTAGACCTCGGCGACCAGCACCAGGTCCTGGGACAGCTGGCGCGACAGCTCGGCCACGTTCATGTCCTCGTCGCGCAGGATGCGCATCAGCTGCGGAATGATTTCGGGAAGGCGCGGCACGAGGGCGGCGCCGGCGATCGGCGCGGCGGCCAGGCGCGCCAGTTCGTCGAGCACGCGCCGTTCGCGCTCGATCGATGCGTAGGGCGGCAGGGCGCCGGCCAGCCAGCGGTAATACGCGGCGTCGATCTCGGCCTGCGGAACAGGGGCAAGAGCAGGGGCGGGCGCTGGCGCCGCCGGGGAAGCGGCCTTGTTCCCGTCCTCACCGCCGCCCAAGAGTTTGAGTTTGCCCAGCCACCCCATGTGCTACCGCCCGTAACAATCGTGAGCGCGATTCTACATGATGGAAGGACAGGGTGGGCTGCTCCCATGCCGCGGCGGTCGAGGGCTTACTGCGACGCGTTCACGCCTGCCACGAATCCGTCGACCCAGATCTACAAATTCTTGACAATCCGGCAGCTTTTGAAGTGCTATTCTGCCAAGCTTTCGATTACGACGACGAGGATTCCGTGCCTGCCACCGCTTCATCCTGCGCGCGACCTGATCCACGACAACGTGTTCGGCTTCGGGGGCCGGGTCGCCGAGGCGGGCCAATGGTGGCGCTACGGCCAGGAGCTGTTCGTCGACCGCGGCAATCCCTTCGTCAGCCTGCCGCGGCGCTGCCGCTTCGAGGCCGGCGGCAAGGTCGTCGAGCAGGACCTTGCCAGGCGCGAGGTCGACGCCGCGGCGCGGCGCTGGCTCGACGAAAGCCGGTTCGGCACCAGCCGTCCGGTGGGCATGCACGAGGCGCGCAAGAACCTGTTCTGGGTGGCGATGCCGACCTTCCATCCGAACGAGGAGGAGCGAGCGGCCTACCGCGCCATCAACCGCGACATCGCAGCGGATCGCGCGCGCTACCTGGCCGCCGACGCGATCGTGGTCGACCTGCGAGGCAATCGCGGCGGCTCGTCGGGCTGGAGCACCGATTTTGCCGGCGTCCTGTGGGGCAAGGAACGGGTGAAGGCCGCGCGTGCGGCCCGCTCCGCGAAGACGGAAATCTGGTGGCGCGCGTCGCCCGCGAATACCGAGTACGTGACCTCGCTGGTCAAGCTGCTGGAGGAGCAGGGGAGCGCGACGATGGCGGAGTGGGCCCGGACCCAGTCCGCCGGCATGCGCACGGCGCTGGCGCGCGGCGACGCCTTCCACGTCGAGAAGAACGCTGCGCCAGAGAGGGCAGCGGCGGCGGCCGCCGGCACCTCGGCTCCGTTTGCCCGGCCGTTCTACGTGATCGTGCCCGGCAACTGCGCCAGTGCCTGTCTGGACGCGCTCGACGTCTTCATGCAGTTCCCGAACACGACCCTGGTCGGCGCGCCGAGCTCGGCCGATTCGACCTGCATGGACGTGCGCCGCCACGACCTGGCCTCGGGGCTGGCGGCAGTGATCGTGCCGAACAAGGTGTATGTCAACCGGGCGCGCGGGAACGGCGAAATCTACGTGCCGCGCCTGGTCGTGCGCGACCTCGTCTGGTCGGACGAGAACCTGCTGAAGGCGATCGAGGCCGACCTGAAGCGGCGCTGAGCGCGGCGGCGCGCCATGGGCCCGGCAAGCTGGGTCAGTGCGTCCAGTAATCGACCACAAGCGAGCGCTCGAGGCAGGCGCCGAGGGTGGCGACGAAGTCCAGGTGGGCCTGGTGCACCAGGTAGCCGTCGCGCGCTTCGTTGCTGGCGAAGGTGAGGGTGAAGCAGTGGGTGAAGCCGTCGTTCAGCCCTTCGGGGCTGACGTTGGTGCCCCATTCATAGGACACGATGCCGGGAATGGCGTCCTTCAGCGTACCGAAGTCGGCCACGACACGGTCGACCTGTTCGGGGCTGGCGCCGGATTTGAAGGAAAACAGGACGACGTGGCGCAATACGGCGGAGGCGTTGGCGGGCATGGCGAGGATGGCGGACCGGGTAGTTGATGGGTTCTCCATCGTACCGCCATCGGCCGAAACGCGGCGCCTGGACGCTGCCGGCAGCACCGTCGGCGCTGCCGATATCCGCTTTGAGTATTCGCTTTGACTATTAGAATTCGCGCCGGTCCGGCTTGATCTCCTGCAGGATCGTGGTCGCGATTTCCTCGATCGACTTGGTGGTCGAGGACAGCCAGCGGATCCCTTCGCGCTTCATCATCACTTCCGCTTCGTTGACCTCATAGCGGCAGTTCTCGATCGAGGCATATTTACTGCCGGCGCGGCGCTCGTTGCGGATCTCGGCCAGGCGTTCGGGCGTGATGGTCAGTCCGAACAGCTTGTGCCTGAAGGGCGGCAGCGAGGAGGGCAGCTTGCCGCGCTCGAAATCGTCGGGGATGAGCGGGTAGTTGGCCGCCTTGATGCCGTACTGCATTGCGAGATAAAGGCTGGTCGGGGTCTTGCCCGAGCGCGAGACGCCCACCAGGATGACGTCGGCCTCGGCCAGGTTCTTGTGCGACTGGCCGTCGTCGTGGGCCAGCGAGAAGTTGATCGCCTCGATCCGGTTCTTGTATTCTTCGGAGTCGACGACGTTGTGGATGCGGCCGATGGTGTGGGTGGATTTCACGCCCAGTTCCATTTCCAGCGGCGCGACGAAGGTCTGGAACAGGTCCATGTGCATGCCGTTGGCGGCGCGGATCACGCCCGACAGGTCGTGCTTGACCAGCGTCGAGAACACGATGGGGCGCTGCTGGCCATCCGCGTTGTAGACTTCATTGATGCGGCGCGCCGCGTCGCGTGCCTTGTCGAGCGTGTCGATGAAGGGAATCCGGATCTGGCGGAAACGCATCTCGAATTGCGAGAGCACCGCGTGGCCGAAGGTCTCGGCGGTGATGCCGGTGCCGTCCGACACGAAGAAAACGGTGCGCGTGGACGGGGGAAGCGGGGTGCGGCCTTCTACTGTCATCGTATTTTTTAAGGAATGCTGTCAGGGTTGCAGTGTTGTGCGCTGTGAATTGGAGGCACACGGGGTAGAATGCTCGGCAACGGATTTTTTGCATTGTGCTGCACGGCGACCAGAATAACAAGAAAACACCGATGCCCTGCGGACCACATGCGCGAAGGGCTTTGAAAACCGTAGCGAGCGGCAGGCCTGGTGGTCGAGAAGCGCAGCTGTACGGACGTACAGCGAGCATCGCAGACCGCCATGGCAACGCGCAGTAGGTTTTCAGAGCCCTGAAAGGTTTCTATCATCAAGTAAGGGTGTATTACCATGACCAACCTAGCTAACGCAGCATTGAAGGAACCCGAACAGGGCACTGGCGTCTATGTGGCCGCGTTCGAGGACCTGCGCATGACCGATGTCGAATCGGTCGGCGGCAAGAACGCCTCGCTCGGCGAAATGATCAGCCAGCTGGCCGGCGCCGGCGTGCGCGTGCCGACCGGCTTCGCCACCACGGCCCAGGCCTTCCGCGACTTCCTCGAACATTCGGTCGGCGGCGGCCCGTCGCTGGCGGCGCGCATCGCCACCCGCCTCGAAGGCCTGGACATCGACGACGTGCGCGCGCTGGCCGCCGCCGGCGCCGATATCCGCCAGTGGATCGTCGACACCCCGTTCCAGCCGCGCCTGGAAGCGGAAATCCGCAGCTTCTACGAGCGCCTGGTCGCCGATTCGACCGCCGAGATGTCCTTCGCCGTGCGCTCCTCGGCTACCGCCGAAGACCTGCCGGACGCCTCGTTCGCGGGCCAGCAGGAGACCTTCCTGAACGTGGTCGGCATCGACAACATCCTCGAAGCCATGAAGCACGTCTTCGCCTCGCTCTACAACGACCGTGCCATTTCTTATCGCGTGCACAAGGGCTTCACCCACGCCGAGGTCGCGCTGTCGGCCGGCGTGCAGCGCATGGTGCGTTCCGATGTGGGCGCGGCCGGCGTCATGTTCACCATCGACACCGAATCGGGCTTCAAGGACGTGGTCTTCATCACCTCCAGCTACGGCCTGGGCGAGACCGTGGTGCAGGGTGCGGTGAATCCGGACGAGTTCTACGTCCACAAGCCGATGCTCCAGCAGGGCAAGTCGCCCGTCATCCGCCGCAACATCGGCTCCAAGCTGATCAAGATGGAGTTCACCAACGAGGCGAAAGCCGGCCGTTCGGTGAAGACCGTCGACGTGCCGATCGAAATGCGCAACCGCTACTCGCTGACCGACGAGGAAGTCGTCGAGCTGGCCAAGTACGCCGTCATCATCGAGAACCACTACGGCCGCCCGATGGACATCGAGTGGGGCAAGGACGGCCGCGACGGCAAGCTGTTCATCCTGCAGGCGCGTCCGGAAACCGTCAAATCGCAGCAGAAGGCCACCGACGCCCAGCAGCGTTTCAGCCTGAAGGGCACCGGCACCGTATTGACCTCCGGCCGCGCGATCGGCCAGAAGATCGGCGCCGGCCCGGTGCGCGTCATCACCGACCCGTC
>JBBWZO010000004.1:0-23107 GCA_039649125.1 Massilia sp.
GGCGGCGACGCCAAGATCCTGGCCGTGCCGGTCGACAAGATCCTGCCGATCTACAGCCACTGGCAAAAGCCGGAAGACCTGCAGGACCTGCGCCTGCAGCAGATCCAGCACTTCTTCGAGCACTACAAGGACCTCGAAAAAGGCAAGTGGGTCAAGGTCGAAGGCTGGGAAGGCCCGGAAGCCGCGAAAGCCGAGATCGTCAGCGGCGTCGCAGCATACAAGGCACAAGAGAAGAAGTAATCGGCTTCTCTCGTGAGAAGGCCCGGCACCCTTGGGGTGGCCGGGTTTTTTTTATTGCTGACCGACCGACCGCGGGCGCGCCTGAAAAAGCCGCAGGGCAATGACCTGAGGTCGCAGCGACATCGTCGAAGACAGTACGCCAGTACGGCGAGACGATGCAACGCCGCCATAGGGGCTTTGTGAGGCGCTCTCAGCGGCCGGCGCGGGTGCGGAGGCGATCGAGCGGCTCGCCCCGCGCCAGGTAGTGCGGCGCCACCGCTTCCAGCGGGGTGAGCTTGATTCCCAGCGCCGCCGCTGTCAAGTGCGGTATGGCCGGATCGAGCACATTGTCGACTTTCATGGAATCGAGGTTGTCGCGCGTGAGGATCGGCTCGCCCGGCAGCAGCTCGAACAGGCGCGCCTGCAGCCGCGCCAGGCCATCCGGCAGCGCGATGATGCGGCGTTCGCAGCCGGCATAGCGTCCGGCCAGGCGCACCAGTTCGGCCAGGGTATAGATGTTCGGCCCGCCCAGCTGGTAGACCTGGTGGCAGGTGTGCGCATCGCGCAGCGCGTGCAGGAAGGCGGTGGCGACGTCACCCACGTACACCGGCTGGAACACGGCCGAGGCGCAGGCCAGTGGCACGACCGGCAGCCGGCGCTGCAGGTTCGCGAACATGGTCAAAAAATGGTCGCCGGGCCCGAACACGACCGAGGGGCGGAAGATGGTGGCAGCCACCTTCGGCTGGCTGCGCGCGGCCAGTTCGCCATCGGCCTTCGAGCGCGCGTACATCGACGGGCCCTGGGCATTCGCGCCGAGCGCGCTCATGTGCAGGTAGCGCGGCACGCCGGCCGCCGCGCAGGCGTCGACGATGCGGCGCGGCAGGTCGACGTGGGCGCGCCGGAACTCGTGGCCGTAGGGCTGGGCGCGGCTGCCGTGCAGGATGCCGACCAGGTTGATCGCCGCCGTGCGCCCTTCGAGCAGCTGGCGCAGGACGGTGCCGTCATGGATGTTCGCCTCGACCACGTCCACCGCCGGCAGCGTCGTCAGGTGGCGGACGCGGTCGGCATGACGCGTCGGCACCAGGGTCGGAATGTTTTCCTGCGCCAGCAGCGCCACCAGATGGCTGCCGATGAAACCGGAACCACCAAAAACCACCACCTGAGGGTCGCGCATGGGGTCCTCGTTACATGAAGTTGACGTTCGCAGCCATTCGGGCCCGCGTTCCAGGTTCTAGGTTCTATATTATCCGTCCGTCGAACGCGTGGACGGCGCACGGGCCGCGTTGATATGGACGGCCGGGTGGATCCGGCCACCCTACGGCAGGCCGGCACTGCCCGTGCGCGGGGTGATCGTTCCAAGGCGCGCCTTGAGCGACTGCGGACGCCGTTCGAACAGGGCCGCGTAGTTCGTGGCGTTGGACATCACGTTGCGCACGTAGGTTCGGGTCTCCGTAAACGGGATCGACTCGACGAATACCGCCCCTTCCATCGGGGCCTCGAGCACGCCGCGCCAGGTACGCGAGCGCGCCGGGCCGGCATTGTAGGCGGCGGTGGCCAGTACCTGCGAACCGCCATTGTTTTCCAGCACCATGTTCATGTAGTTGGCGCCCAGGGTGATGTTGGTGCGCAGGTCGTTGAGCATGTCGTGCACGAAATCGGTGAGGCCGATCTTGGCCGCCACCCACTTGCCGGTGGCCGGCATCACCTGCATCAGGCCGGATGCACCCACCCCCGAACGGGCGTCGGTGATGAAGCGCGACTCCTGGCGAATCAGGCCGTACACCCAGGCGGTATCGAGCGAGAGGTTCTTCGCGGTCGGGTGCAGGATCTCGTTGTGCGGGGCCGGGAAGCGCTGGTTGTAGTCGAGCTCCGTGCGGGTGCGCAGCGAGGTTTCCACCATGCGGTCGAGCAGGTCGTTGCGCCGCGCGTACTCGGCGGCGGCCAGCAGCTGGCGCTCCGAGAGCGAGCGCAGCGCCCAGCTCCATTCGCGGTTACCCTCGGCGCGCAGGCGCAAGCCATAGAACTTCATGGCCTGGCGCATCGCCGGCAGCGCCGCCACGGCCTCGACTTCGGCCGGCAGCGGCGGCGCCGCGCTCGGCGGGATGGTCACCAGTTCGCCCAGCTCTTCCATCGCCAGCTGGCCATAAAAATTGTTCTGGGTGGCGATGCGGCGAAACAGCAGCTCGGCGTCCTCGCCCCGGCCCTGCGCCGCGTGGGCACGCCCGAGCCAGTACACCCAGCCCGATTCGTCGCGCAGCGGAGCAGGCATGGCTTCGATGGTGGCGGCGACGGTTTTCCAGTCGCCGTGGCGCAGCGCGATGCGGGTTTTCCATTCGCGCTGGAAGTTGGTCAAGGGTGCCTCCCCGGTCCGCTTCCAGTAGTCGGCCGCCTCGGGCGAGAGCACGATGGACGCGGCCAGGGCCACGTTGGCCCAGCCGATCGCGCGTTCCTCGGGCGTGAGCTTGTCGCTGTTCTTGTTCAGGGCAATGGTGGCCAGTTTCAGGCTGGTGCGCGCCATGCGGCCCAGCGCCACCAGGTAAATCTGGCGCTCAGCGCGGGAGTCGCCGAGGCCGCGCGCCATCGCCACCGCCGGGGCATCCACGGCCTGGGCCGCACGCGTGTCGGAGGCGCCGAGCAGCTGGGCGATGCGGCGCGAGGGGCCGGTCGCACCCATTTCGCCGGCCAGGCGCAGTTGCGCCAGCAATTCGTCCTGGCCCATCTGGCCGGACTGGGCCAGTTGCGCCATCAGGGCTGCGCAGGCTTCGCCGTAGGCCGGCGGATTGACCAGCAGCGCGCGTGCCTCGCCTGCGACGCGTTCGCCACGCGTGGCGCGCATCAGAAGCGTGTAGCAGCGCACTTGCAGGTTGTCGTTGCGGCTGGCCGCCGCCTGTTCGCGTTCAAAATTGTGCCAGTCGCGCTGGCGCCCGAGCTCCTGCAGCCACTCGGTGCGCAGCTGTTCGGCCACGGCACTGCCCTCGTGGCGCCGCAGCACGGCGCGGATTTCCTCGTGCGGTGTCTCGCGCAGGCGCGGTTTGAGACGATAATAGTCGACGTAGGCCGGCAACACGTAATTCGGCAGGCGCGAGGCCAACGCGTTGGCGCGGGCGGCGTCGTTCTGGCGCGCCGCTTCGCGCAGCAGCAGGAAGGTGTCGTCGTCGGCACGGGCGGCATCGTTCGCCGGCGCCGCGCCCGGCGCGGCAGGAACGGTGGCGGCGCCCGGGACGGGCGGGACGGTGGCGGCTGGCGCTTGCGCCAGGACGGAGGCGCCGGCCGCGGCAAGGACTACGCCGGCTATCAATTTCCATGTAAGCAACAACACAGCTTTTATACCCTTCATCGAATCATGACCGGCAAATCAAGAATACCATGCGCATCCGTGGCACCGCCATCAAACGACGCTAGCGTGCCCAAGGCTGGCGCGGACGAGCAACAGCGTTTGAAAAAGGCGACGCTGCGCAAGCACCTGAAGGCACAGCGCGCCAGCCTCGACGGCGCCGGCAAACGCGAACGCGACCGCCGCATCGGCCAGCAGGTACTGGCCTGGTGGCGGCGGACCCGCCCTCCCCTGCTGGCGGTGTACTGGCCGCTCAGCGGCGAGCCGGACCTGCAGGACGCCTACCGGACGCTCGCGTTGGAGGGCGCCGCGCTGGCGCTGCCGGTCGTGCTCGAGCGGCACGCGCCGCTGGCGTTCGCCGAGTGGACGCCGGGCGAGGCAATGGTGACCGATCCGATGGGGGTGGCGGTGCCGGCACAGCTGCGCACGGTCGCGCGTCCACCGGCACTGCTCGTGCCTTGCCTCGGGTTCAACGAGCATGGCTACCGGCTCGGCTATGGCGGCGGCTTTTATGACCGGACGCTGGCCGGCGACGTCCGGCCGGCCACGCTGGGCATCGCCTATGCCTGCCAGGCGGCGCAATTCGAGGCCGACGTGCACGATGTGCCGCTCGATCTCATCGTGACCGAAGAGACGGCGGTGGAGTAATCCGGCACGACTGCAAGCAAACGTCGGCAGCATTCGCCCCAAGCGTACTTTCCGTCGCTTTTTAACCATAGATCACCCTGTCCTATTGATTTCCCCGGTTGCGGCGCATTTCAGCCGCCCACTACGATTGCGATCCGGCAACAAGTAATTGCCGGACAAACGCGCTCGCGTCGCTGCACGCGATGGGAATACTGACAGGGATACCATGGAAAAAATAAGCGGAACGGTAGTAAGGACAGGTGTGGCTGCACTTGCGCTGGTATTGGCCGGATGCGGCGGTGGCGGTGGTGGCGATGGCGGATCCGCCGCTCCCGCTCCGGTCGCGCAACGCGACGTGCAAGGCATTGCGGCGAAAGGCTTGATCAAAGGCGCCAGGGTGAACGTTCATGCGCTCGACGCGCAGGGCGTGCGTGCCGGCGCGGCACTGGCGACGACCCTGACCGGTGCAGACGGCAGCTACAAATTGCAGGTTCCGGCATCGATGCGCAACTTCGTGATCGAACTGAGTGCAGCACCCGGTGCGTTCATGGCCGACGAAGTCACCGGCACCGACATTGCACTTCCCGACAACATGAGGCTGCGCAGCGTGGTGACGCTGGCCGAGAATGCCACCGGTGCGTATACGGGCAGCGTGTCGCCGCTGACCGAGATGATTGCGCGTACGGCGGAGACTGCCGACGGCAGGCTGCCGCAGCAGGCAGTGGCACAAGCGAAGACGGGCGTGCGCACCTTGCTGGGATTCGACCCGGAAACCGTCAAGCCGGTAAATTCGAACAGCGCCGCGGCCGCAAGCGCCAGCGAAGACGAAAAGAACCAGAGCCTGGCACTGGCCGCGATCTCGAAGATGGCCAGCACCGCCACCGCCGACTGCGGCCAAAGCAATGCCGGCGAGCGCATCGCATGCGTGGTTGGCAAGTTCACGGCATCGCTGACCGTCAAGGATGGCCAACCGACCCTCGATCCGGACCGCCTCGCACAGTTCCGCGACGCGATCCAGGCGGTAGCGCAAGACAAGACCATTAACCGTACCGGCAAGGACAAGGTGGTTGGCATGCCGGTGCTGATGCCGCCCCCGACGACGCCAGTTCCGCCGCCGGCAGGAACGGCGCCGACACCGCTGGCAGCGACCAAGGCACTGTTCGGCAGCTTGCGCACCAACCTGCGCTCACTGAGCGAGGGCGACGCGTTTCGCTCGACCGTCGACGCGCTCAAGGCCGACCTCGACGGTACTGTCGCCCCGCTTGGGAACGACGTTACCGGATTGGCATCGCTGCTGACCAGCGCGACCGAGCTCCTAGATAACATCCGTGCCGGCCGCACTTACGGGAGCCAGGTCGATGTGTTGAACGACCAGGTGCAGACCTACAGGCCGTCGACGTTGTTTTACCTTAAGAATGGCATCGGTCGCTGCAATATCGTCTACAGCCCGCTCAGTATCGCCTGCACTGTCACGCAGAAAAGTTATCTGCCAGGCACTACCGGGAACGTCCTCGGAGGCACAGCGGTATATGCCACGCGCACGCTGACACTGCGGCCCAAAGAGGGCAGCGCCACTGACTACAGCTACACCGCCTTTCTCGAGAAGAATGTGCTCAAGCATGAGGACTACAAGGCAATTGCTGAGCCTGTCAAGGAAGCGATCGGCAGTGCGTTCGCCGGTGACATCACCGTGGCCCGGACCGCCGGCACCCTGGCGCAGGTCGCCATCAAAGGCCGCATGCCGGGCCGACTCAATGCAAGCGGCGCACTCGACAGCGATTACGAGGATTGGGTGCTCGATGTCACGCGCACTGCGGACGCCGATGGCCTGCTACTGTACAAGCTGGGCGGAGCGTTCAGCGCGAGCCGCGCCGGACAGCAGGTCAGCAAGGTCGAGATCGACAACACGTCGTTCCTGCGCCTGGCACAGCCAGATGGCAGCAGCAAGGCCGCCCCGAGCGACGCCAACGCACTGCAGCTGACGCTGCGCGGCATGCTGGGCACCACCACGGTCGCCGGTACCCTGCGCATGTCGGAAGAGAAGCAGGACAAGAGCAAGACGAGCCGTATGCCGACCAGCCTGTCGTTCGAAGGATCGCTGGAACACAAGGATGCGGCTGTCTTCAGCGGCTATGTCGACATCACCCGCGGCGGCTACGAGCAGTTCGACGCCAGCGCCGCCGAGTCCGATACCAACTTCGTCGCGGACACCGTCGGCATCGGCGGCGCGCTGTCGCTGCCGAACCGTCCGACGCTGAGCCTGACGCTGGGCGCCACCCGCAGCGGCCTGAACGCCGCCGACATCAGCGCGCAGTACCGCGACGGCACCTCGGTGATCAATGCCAGCGTGACCGCCAGAGCCGGCGAGCGTCACCCGCTGGTGAAGGTCGCCAGCGCCGAGGGGGTCTCGTTCTCGTTCACCAGTACGTCGGTCCCGGTGCCGGTGACCAAGGACGGCGCGGTCGTCGCCCAGCTCGACCTGGGCAAAGGCGTCATTACCTACAGCGATGGCAGTACCGAGTCGCTGCAGTAATCCGGGCTGGCAAGCCGCTCGAGCCTGGCGCATTGCGCCGGGCTTTCTCATCCCACTCCTATGCGATCAATCCTGTTGACTGGCGTGCTGGCTTGCGGTGCAGCTTGCGCGCAACCCACGGACACGCCACCTGCCGGCGGCTGGACCGTTTATTCCGACATCTCTGCCTGGCAGGCCAGCGATGCGGTGCCGATCAGCCAGATCGACGACGCGTGGACGGCCTATTCGCCGCGCGCCGGCCGTAACACGGCCCTGATGCGCAGCCGGATCGCTGCCGGTGTGGAAAAAAATCGCTGGCGCCTGGGCCTGGAACTGCGCCAGGATGCCTATCTGGTCACGGACCGCGACACGCTCGACGCGTTTTACTTGCACCAGCAGAAGCGCAAACCGGCGCCGCCCGCCAGCTTCGCGTTGCAGGGGTATTACTTTGCCTGGCAGGCGCAAGGCTTGCGGATCGGGCACACGTTCGATGGCCCGCGCATGGCCGGGCGCACGAGTTCCATCGAACTCAGCGGTGCCGTGTACGGCAGGCAACGGCTGCGCGAACGCAGTATCCGCGGCGCGCTGACCTATCCGCGTGTCGACACCTATGGGTTTGCCGGCAGCCACGTCGATGCCGACAGCCGCATGACTTACCCGTTCATGGGAGACGCCCCCCGCGCGTCCGGAGCCGGACTGTCGCTGGCGGCCACACTGCCACTGGCCGATGCCTGGACGCTGCGGGTGCAGGCGGACGATGTCGCCAGCCGGCTGCGCTGGAAAAACCTGCCGGTCAATGCCGAGTCGCTCAGCTCGGATGCAAGTTTCTATGACGAGCACGGCTATGTGAATTACCGCCCCCTGCTCAGTGGCCGCAAGCGCCAGGGCGAGCATCGCTTCAGGATTCCACGCTACACCGCCGCAGCGCTCGACTACCGCTATCAGGACTGGGGCGCGAGCATGCATGTGGCGCGCTACGCCGGTGAGACGATCCCGACGCTGTCGCTGTCGCGACAGGTCGGGTGGCTGACGCTGCACGCCAACGTGGAGACACGTTTCAAGAGCGCCGGCATCGGCGTGGATGCCGGCAATTTCCGCTTGCTGCTGCAATCCGATACCGTCAAGCTGGAGCAGGCGAAAACCCGCTCGCTGCAGCTGCATTACCACCTGGTCTTCTAAGCGCCGGCCCGGGGCGTCCTATCGGACAGCCCGGGCCGGATCAACGTCTGGATCAGCGTGGCGCGACCAACCGTTGCCAGATCGCCGTCGTCGCCACCGCCTGGTTCATGCTGTAAAAATGCAGGCCCGGGGCGCCGCCGGCGAGCAGGCGTTCGCACAGGCTCGTGACCACATCCAGCCCAAAGGCTTTGATGGAGTCGCTGTCGTCGCCGAAGCCGGCCAGTTTCAGACGCACCCAGCGCGGGATCTCGGCGCCGCACATGTCGGAAAAGCGCATCAGCTGCGTGTAGTTCGTGATCGGCATGATGCCGGCCACGATCGGCACGTCGATGCCCAGTTTTTGTGCATTGTCGACGAACTGGAAATAGGCGTCGGCATTGTAGAAATACTGGGTAATCGCCGCATTCGCGCCCGCCTTGATCTTGCGTTCGAAGTTGAGTAAATCGTCCTGCGGCGAACGGGCCTGCGGGTGCATTTCCGGGTAGGCCGCGACTTCGATATGAAACCAGTCGCCGGTCTCGGCGCGGATGAACTCGACCAGTTCATTGGCGTAGCGCAGCTCGCCGGCGCCGCCGTAGCCGCTCGGCAAATCGCCGCGCAGCGCCACCAGGCGGCGGATGCCGTGCGCCTGGAACTGCTGCAACAGGGCGCGGATCGAGTCGCGGGTGGCGCCGATACACGACAGGTGGGGGGCGGCCAGGTGGCCATCCGCCATGATGTCGAGCACCGTGTCGAGCGTGCCTTGCTGGGTGGAGCCGCCGGCACCGAAGGTCACCGAAAAATATTTTGGATTCAGTTCAGCCAGCTTGCGGCGCGTGACGCGCAGTTTGTCGGCGCCCTCGGGGGTCTTGGGCGGGAAAAACTCGATGCTGAAATTAGGAGTTTTCATCTTTATTCAGGAGCAAGGTTGAAAGCGCCCACGAAATCACGCTGTACAGGATCGCCGCCAGGAAAGCCGACCAGAATCCCGCCACCTCGAAGCCCTCGACCCAGGTCGACACCATCCAGAACAGCAAGGCATTGATGACCAGGATAAACAGCCCCATCGACAACACGGTGACAGGCAAGGTCAACAATACCAGCAGGGGCCGGATCAGCGTGTTGACCAGGCCCAGCACGAGAGCGGCGATCAGCGCGGTGCCGACGTTGGTGACGGAAACGGAATGCATCAGGTAAGGCAGAGCCAACAACGCAGCGGCATTGATCAGCCAGGTCAGGAGCAGGCGCATGTTCAGCTTTCGTGGTGCGTTTCTTGTTGTTGGAGACGAGGGTAGAAAGCGCCCTGGAGCCGCACCGGGTCCAGGGCCCGGACGTGGTGGCTGCCCACGTCCGCCTTACCGTAGTGGATTAGTAACGGTAGTGGTCCGGCTTGTACGGACCTTCCTTCTTCACCGAGATATAGGCTGCCTGCTCGTCGGTCAGTTCGGTCAGCTGGGCGTTGAGCTTCTTCAGCTGCAGTCGCGCGACCTTCTCGTCCAGGTGCTTCGGCAGCGTGTAGACGCCGACCGGGTAGTTAGCCGTGTTGGCGAACAGCTCGATCTGGGCGATGGTCTGGTTCGCGAACGAGGAGCTCATCACGTACGACGGGTGACCGGTGCCGCAGCCCAGGTTCACCAGGCGGCCTTCGGCCAGCAGGATGATGCGCTTGCCGTCCGGGAAGATGACGTGGTCGACTTGCGGCTTGATGTTTTCCCACTGATATTTCTTCAGCGACGCGACATCGATCTCGTTGTCGAAGTGGCCGATGTTGCAGACGATGGCCTGGTCCTTCATGCGCAGCATGTGCTGTTCGGTCAGGATGTGGTAGTTGCCGGTACAGGTGACGAAAATGTCGCCGTGTTCGGCGGCGTAGTCCATCGTCACGACGCGATAACCTTCCATCGCCGCCTGCAGTGCGCAGATCGGGTCGATTTCGGTGACCCACACTTGCGCCGACAGCGCGCGCATCGCCTGGGCCGAGCCTTTACCCACGTCACCGTAACCGGCGATCACGGCGATCTTGCCCGCGATCATGACGTCGGTGGCGCGCTTGATGCCGTCGACCAGCGATTCGCGGCAGCCGTACAGGTTGTCGAACTTCGACTTCGTCACCGAGTCGTTGACGTTGATCGCCGGGAAAGCCAGCTTGCCTTCCTGGTGCATCTGGTACAGGCGGTGCACGCCGGTGGTCGTTTCCTCGGTCACGCCGAGGATGTGCGGCAGGCGCTTCGAGTACCAGTGCGGATCGCGCGCGAGGCGGCCCTTGATCGAGTTGAACAGGCAGATTTCCTCTTCCGAACCCGGCTTGGCGAGCACCGAGATATCGGTCTCGGCGCGCGCGCCCAGGTGCAGCAACAGGGTGGCGTCGCCGCCGTCGTCGAGGATCATGTTCGAGTACACGGCATTGCCGGCGGCGTCGTTCGGCCACTCGAAGATGCGGTGGGTGTATTCCCAGTATTCGTCCAGGGTTTCGCCCTTGACGGCGAACACCGGGGTGCCGACCGAAGCGATGGCGGCGGCGGCGTGGTCCTGGGTCGAGTAGATGTTGCACGAGGCCCAGCGCACCTGGGCGCCGAGGGCTTCCAGCGTGCGGATCAGCACGGCGGTCTGGATGGTCATGTGCAGCGAGCCGGTGATGCGCGCGCCCCTCAAAGGCTGCGCGGCGGCGTATTCTTCGCGGATTGCCATCAGACCCGGCATCTCGGTTTCGGCGATGCGGATTTCCTTCTCGCCCCAGGCGGCCAGGGAGATGTCGGCAATGTGGAAGTCTTGGGTTTCTTTCAGTACGGCGCTCATCACGCCCTCCTTTCGATTGAAAAAAGTAACGTGAGCGCAGTTGCTTGATATCCGAGCCTGGCGAAAAGGAATCTTTTCGTCGCAACGCTCCTCGGAACGGGATAGTTTAGCACGTCTGGCTCGGGGGTGTGCCGGGCCGCCGCCGTGCTATTGGGGCATTTGTGCGGTTGCAACAATCTGAATAGCCGCGAATGTAGGGTGGACTCCTGAGTCCACGCGTACGGTACGCATGGGAACCCTCGTCGTCGCGTCAACGGATGAACCACATCGAAGAAAGCGATTCCGTGCCGTCAAATGAGTTCAACGCTGGGAATGCTCATCGGCCGTACCACGTGGATTCGGGAGTCCACCCTACGCATAGCGGGCATCAGCCGTCGTGGCTGATGCCCGCTTTTTACCAGCTTACGCCAGGCCCGCTTCGGCGCGCAGCAGCGCGGCCTTGTCGGTGCGCTCCCAGGTAAACTCCGGCTCTTCGCGGCCGAAGTGGCCGTAGGCGGCCGACTTGGCGTAGATCGGGCGCAGCAGGTCGAGCATCTGGACGATGCCCTTCGGGCGCAGATCAAAATGTTCCATGACGAGCTGGGCGATTTTTTCGTCCGGGATCACGCCGGTGCCCTCGGTGTAGACCGTGATGTTGATCGGGCGTGCCACGCCAATCGCGTAGCTCACCTGCACCTGGCACTGGCGCGCCAGGCCGGCGGCGACGATGTTCTTCGCCACGTAACGCGCGGCATAGGCGGCCGAGCGGTCGACTTTCGACGGGTCCTTGCCCGAGAACGCGCCGCCGCCGTGCGGGGCTGCGCCACCATAGGTGTCGACGATGATCTTGCGGCCGGTCAGGCCGCAGTCGCCCTGCGGGCCGCCGATGACGAAGCGGCCGGTCGGGTTGACCAGGTATTTCGTGTTCTGCAGCCACTCGCGCGGCAGGATCGGCTTGATGATTTCCTCGATCACCGCTTCCTCGATCTGCGAGTGCGACACGTCCGGGTGGTGCTGGGTCGACAGCACGACGGTATCGACCGAGACCGGGCGGCCGTCGACATAGCGCAGCGTGACCTGGCTCTTCGCGTCCGGGCGCAGCCATGGCAGGCGGCCGTCCTTGCGCAGCTGCGACTGGCGCTCGACCAGGCGGTGGGCGTAGTGGATGGCGGCCGGCATCAGCTCGGCGGTCTCGTTGCAGGCATAGCCGAACATCAGGCCCTGGTCGCCGGCACCCTGGTCGAGGTCCAGGCCCGCGCCTTCGTCGACGCCTTGCGCGATGTCCGGCGACTGCTTGTCGTAGCAGACCATGACGGCGCAACCTTTGTAGTCGATGCCGAAGTCGGTATTGTCGTAACCGATGCGCTTGATGGTGTCGCGGGCGACGCCGATATAATCGACGTTGGCGTGCGTGGTGATTTCGCCGGCCAGCACAACCAGGCCGGTGTTGCACAGCGTTTCGGCGGCGACGCGGGCACGCGGGTCCTGCTCGAGGATGGCGTCGAGGATCGCGTCCGAAATCTGGTCGGCGACTTTATCGGGATGGCCTTCCGAGACGGATTCGGAAGTAAAGAGATAATCGTTGGACATGGAGGCTCCAGTTACTGTTCAAAAAACTGCCGCAGCAACCCTTGCCTGCGACGCTTTAGCGACATTTATATTCCGCTTCGCAAGTTGTCTATTAACTCGGCGGATCCTGCATAAAGTGGTATTTTACGCTCCTTTAAGAAATTTTTGGCGCAGGGGCCCGCTTTCCCCTGAACCTTGATCAATCGAATGCTAGTTATTTTATTCAGAGTGTTGTCTGTCTTTCCACTGCGCATGCTCCACGCCCTGGGCGCGGCGCTCGGGTGGCTGGTGTACCTGTTGTCTCCTTCCTACCGGCGCCGTCTCGACGCCAACCTGGCGCAGGCCGGCTTCAGTGCTTGCCGCCGCGCCGCCGTTGCCGAGGCCGGCAAGGCGATTGTCGAGCTGGCCTTTGTCTGGTGCGGCAAGCCGGAACGCGTCGCGCGCCACGCCACCGTCGAGAACTGGGAGGTAGTGCAGCGCACCCTCGATGCCGGCCGCGGCATTGTGTTCCTGACGCCACACCTGGGCTGCTTCGAGATGACCGCGCAGCAGATCGCGCTGCATACGGCGCTCACCGTCATGTACCGCCCGCCGCGCAAGAGCGCGCTGAAACCCCTGGTCGAAGGCGCCCGTGCGCGCCACAACCTGCACCTGGCGCCGGCGAACCTGTCGGGCGTGCGCATCCTCGCCAAGACTTTGAAAAGCGGCCAGCCGATCGGCCTGCTGCCGGACCAGGTGCCGCAGGAAGGCGAAGGCGTGTGGGCGCCGTTTTTCGGGCGCAATGCCTACACGATGACGCTGCCGGCAAAACTGGCCCAGCTGGGCCGCGCCGATATCCTGCTGGTGTACGCCGAGCGCCTGCCGCAAGGCCGCGGCTTTACGGTGCGCTTCGTGCCGTTCGAGGGAGACCTGTCGGGCACGCCGGCCGAACAGGCGGCCAGCATCAACCGCGCAATGGAGCAATTGATCGCGCGCTGCCCGGCCCAGTATTTCTGGAGCTATAACCGCTACAAAAAACCTGATGGGGTCGCCGCGCCGGAAGCCGAGGCCGTGGCATGAGGGTCCTGATCGCATTCCTGTGGCTGCTGCACTGGCTGCCGCTGCCCGTGCTCGGGCGTTTCGGCGAAGGCGTCGGCAGCCTGCTGTTCCTGGTGCTGGGCAAGCGGCGTCATATCGCGCTGACCAATCTGCGCCTGTGCATGCCCGAACTGTCGGAAGACGCCCGCCGCGCCATCGCGCGCCAGCACTTCCGCAACTATTCGCGCAGCATCTTCGAGCGCTCGATCCTGTGGTGGGCGCCGGAAGCGCGCGTCCGTAAGCTCATCCATGTGGAGCCGGCGGTGCCGCAGGCGGCGATGGAAGCCGGCCCGACCATCCTGCTGTGCCCGCACTTCGTGTGCCTGGACGTGGCCGGCGTGGCCGCCCGCGTGATCCCGGTATGCAGTATGTACGTGCCGCAAAAGAACGCCGCCTTCGACAAGCTGCTGCGCCACGGCCGCGAACGCTATGGCCCGGTACGGCTGGTGACGCGCAAGGAAGGCATCAAGCCGATCCTGCGGGCGCTGCGCGACGGTTTACCGTACTTCATGCTGCCGGACATGGACTTCGGCGAAAAGGATGCCGAGTTCGTCCCCTTCTTCGGCGTGCCGGCGGCGACCCTGACGGCGCTGGGCCGGATCGCCGGCACCACCGGCGCGAAAGTCATCCCGGTGGTGGCCACCTTCCTGCCGAATTACCAGGGCTGGCGCGTGCGCTTCTATCCGGCCTGGGAAAACTATCCGGGCGACGACATGATCGAGGCGACGCGGCGCATGAACGCTTTTATCGAAGAGCGCGTGCGGGAAGCGCCATCCGAATACTTCTGGACCCATAAACGATTCAAGACGAGACCAAACGGCGAGCCTTCGCTGTACGAGTAAGGCCAACAGGTAAATCAACACATGAAACTCAAGTTCACCAAGATGCAGGGCGCCGGCAACGACTTCGTCGTGCTCGATGCCATCAGCCAGCAGATCGATTTCAGCACCGAACAATGGCGCCGCCTGGCAGACCGCCGTTTCGGCGTCGGCGCCGACCAGATCCTGGTCGTGGAACGCCCGACAGTGCCCGGCTGCGACTTCCGCTACCGCATTTTTAATAGCGACGGCGGCGAAGTCGAACAGTGCGGCAACGGCGCACGCGCCTTTGCCCGCTTCGTCAGTGACAAGGGGCTCAGCCGCGAACGCAGCATCCGGGTGCAGACCATGTCGGGCATCATCGCGCCGCGTCTGGAAGACGACGGCAGCGTCACCGTCGACATGGGCGCGCCCGTGCTGGAACCGGCCGCGGTGCCGTTCGACGCAGCCGGACTGGAAGGCCATCCGGAGGGGCGCGACACCCTGTGGCCGCTGGCGCTGCACCAGGGAACGCTGGAGACCAGCGTGCTGGTCTCGACCGTCTCGATGGGCAACCCCCATGCGGTACAGGTCGTGGACGACGCCGATACCGCTCCGGTAGCGGAATTCGGGCCGCAAATCGAGCACCACCCGCGCTTCCCGAAGCGGGTCAATGTCGGCTTCATGCAGGTGGTCGGACGCAAGCATATCAAACTGCGCGTGTTCGAGCGCGGGGCCGGCGAAACGCTGGCCTGCGGCACGGGCGCCTGCGCGGCCGTGGTGGCCGGCATCCGGCGCGGCCTGCTCGATTCGCCGGTGCGGGTGTCGGCGCGCGGTGGAGAACTGTCGATTGCCTGGGCCGGCGAAGGCCAACCGGTTTACCTGAGCGGCCCGGCCGTCACCGTGTTCGAGGGCGAGATCGCGTTGTAAACAGCAGGCGCAGGCGAAGGCGCGCAGCGACTTCCTGCCTCAGGCACCGCTTGCTTCACCTGCCTGAGGTAGCTCCCGCTCCAGGCAGCGGTTTCAGGAACGATTTCAGGCCGCGATCCCGAAGGACGCGCCCGTGCGCGGGGATGCCGCAACGGCCATCGCCTCCTTCGGCAACGCGGCGCCCGCTTGCGCGGCAGCGGCGACGAGCGTGCGCAAGCGGTACAGACGCTGGCGGTAATTTCCTTCCGGCCCGCCCGGGCCACAATCGACATCCTCGAACAGGCGCACGATGCGGTCGAGCGCCTGGCGTTCCTGCGCCGATTCCACCATCACGAGGCGCCGTTTGCTCCTGCCGTAACTGGCGCGGATGTCGATCACCAGGCAATGTCCCTGGTCTGCCGCCAGCACATCGAGCAGCAGGGTTTCGGCGCGCGTGAGGCCGAACAGCGCGGCCAGTTCGAGGCGTGCCGCCAGCAGCGGATAGGCGGCGAGATCGCCCATGCAGCCCAGCAGCGCGCCGGCTTCGCGATGGGTCGCGTCCGCTGGACGCGGCGCGATCTTCTGCAGGGCGGCTGCCGCCTCGGTGCAGCCCTGGGCGGCAGCCTGCTGCAGCCAGAACACCGCGCGCACATCGTTGCTTTCGTTTTCGCGGCGTGCGCGCCAGGCATTGTTGCCGCATTCGAGCTGGGCGGCCTGGTAACCCATTTCCGCCGCCCGTTCGAGGTAGCGCTGCGCATCGGCCACATTACGTTGCGAGAACTCGGGCTTCAGGTAGATGCGCGAGAGCGCGTACCAGGCCTCGGCCAGTCCCTGCTCTCCGGCCAGCAGCAGCCAGCGGATTGCTTTCTTAAAATTAGCCGCGCCGGTGCCGCCGGCGACCCGGGCGCCGTCGACCTGCATGCGTGCATACCAGAGCCCGATGGCAAGTTGCGCATGCCGGTCATGCTCGCCCGCGGCCAGTTCCCAAAAGACATGCAGTTCCTCGTCCGCGACGGCCGGCCCGCCCTTGTCCTCGGCCAGCAGGCGCGCGGTACGCGACAACAGGGTGACCTCGCCTGGTGCCAGGCGTTGTCCACGCTTGCCGGCGGCGTCCCGGGCCAGCGCGCGGGCCAGCGGCAGTGCGCGATCGAGGTAGTCAAGCCAGGCGCCCTTGGTCCAGCTCTGTTCCAGCAAGGCGAATTGCGCCTCGGCCAGTCCGCTCTCGGCAGCACGGTGCAGCCAGGGCTGCGTTGCCTGCGGCGCAGGCGGCGTCGCGGTGTCGGGCGCCTGGCCGGCCGTGCTGCGGGCAGCCGCCGCTGCGGGCACCGCGGGAACTTGCCGGCTTGCGTCGCCGCGTGCGCCGCTGGCCGTTCCCGCCTGGGCGGCGGCGGGATTGACAGCGGCGGCAGCGGCAGCCGCCGCGCCGGCCGGCGGCTGTGGGCGGCGCGCGAGCAGCCATTGCGCTTCGGCAAAGCCGGCCTGTGCCGCCTGCTCCAGGGCACGCATGGCCTTCGAGCGCCCCTGGCCGGATGCGGCGGGATCGTCGAGCAGCAACTGGGCCAGGACCAGACCGGCACGCACGTTGCCGCCGTCGTAGGCGCGTTCGTACCATGGCGTCAGCGGCGCGCCGTGCATGCGCGCCAGGTCGAACGGAATATGGTTGCCGATCAGTTCGCACGACTCGACGCAGCCCTGGCGGGCGGCGCGCTCGAGCCAGTGCAGTGCGGTAGGCAGGCTGCGTGGCAGGCCGGCACTGCCGAACAGATAGCGCTTGCCGAGCTCGAGTTGCGCCTCGGCACGACCATTGCGGGCGCCGCGAATGATCGCCAATTCTTCACGATTTGCCATCGTCGGTCTTTACTGGATTGGTGGGAGGGGGAGCGCGGGCGGATCGGCGGAAGGCCGCAACGAAACAGCGGTCGCGGAAAATTGCCAATATACAAGAAGTTCCTGAATCGCGCCCACACCCATCGGTTCAGGAAAAGTCTAAGCCAGCGTCTGCCCCCTCACGTCCCGAACAAGCCGATGATTGATATCGAACAAGCGCACCCGATTGGTGCGGAACCCGGCCACATCCCGGTGCGTCGGACACGGCCGTGGCGCATGTCGAGCGAACTCTGCGTTTCAAAAATACAACAGCACGATTGGTTAAATTGGCTTTCCACCAACTCGCCCCGTCATAATTAACCAATCCGGCAATCTTGACGCATTATGCAATTAAGGTTCACTCGTCCGAGTGTTCAGCAAAAAAAGTCTCAATGCTCTCTGGATTCCGATTCATCTTTAAGGAAACAAATAAATGAAAAAATCTTTGATGGCAGTCGCCCTTCTCGGCGCGTTCGCCGGCGCCGCCCAAGCACAAACCGCCGTTCAGATCTACGGCACCGTGGACGCAGGCGTCCAGAAACAAACCGGCCAGACCCTGAGCATCGGCAAGCGCGCCGCCAACACCCTGGGCTTCAAAGGTACCGAAGACCTGGGCAACGGCCTGAAAGCCCTGTTCCATCTGGAAATCCGTTACGAGCCGGACACCGGCACCCTCGAGCGCACCAACCGTCCGCTGTTCCAGGGCCAGAGCCGCGTCGGCCTGCAGGGTGACTTCGGTATGGTCCGCATCGGTCGCGGCCTGACCCCGTTCCAGGAAACCATCGGCGCCTTCGACCCATGGCACGCCGTGCCGAACCAGGGCGGCTTCTACACCGACCTGACCGTCGCCGGCTACAACTCGCAGCCGCTGGATCCTGATTTCACCGGCAACAACCGTTGGGCCAACGCCTTCTGGTACAACAGCCCGGTCGTCAGCGGCTTCCAGCTGAACGCAGCCATCGCCACCAAGGAAGGCAACGGCGGCTTTGAGATCGGTCGCGGCACTGAAGCTGCTCCGCAGTACCCAGTCGGCGCGCAAGCCACCGCGAACCCGTTCTCGGTCACCGGTACCTACAACAACGGCCCGGCTGCCCTGATGGTCGGCTACGAGCGCAACGCCGTCGAAACCAAGGTCATGGCTGTCGGCGCCTCGTTCATGGTCACGCCTGACCTGAAGCTGATGGGTACCGCCACCCGCCAGGACCAGGAAAACATCGCCGCCGTGAACCCGAAGACCAAGGCATGGGTGCTGGGCGCGAACTACGCCCTGGGCCCAGGCAAGATCCTGGCTGGCTATGGCCAGAAAGACCCGGACGGCCAGGTCAAGACCAAGCAGATGTCGCTGGGTTACGAGTACAGCCTGTCGAAGCGCACCTACCTGTACGTCGACGCCTCGCGCAAGAAAGCGCAAAACAGCGTCAACTACTACGACCTGGGCGTGAACCACTCGTTCTAAGCTGAGGCGGGCAGACGCCCGACCAGCCTGAATGAAAAGACAAAGGGCGGGTACCGGACGACGGTACCCGCCCTTTCCACGTCTGGAGACACCGGGGCCGCAGGTGAGCGTTGTGTTTATGCAACATCACGCATGACAGGATAAATGCCATGTATACAGTGCCGTGCACCAATGGCATATTGGCAAGACGGAAGTACCCATCCGAAGATAAACAATAGTGGAGATGCAATGAACAAATGTTTGATCGCCGGCCTGGTCGGCGCCTGCTTCGCAATCCCGGCCGCGGCCGAGACCAGTGTCCAGATCTACGGCATCGCCGATGCCGGCGTGTTGTGGCAAAAAGGCGGCCCGACCAAGATCGTCAGCGGTGGCGCTGACGGCTCGCGCCTCGGCTTCAAGGGCACCGAGGACATCGGCAACGGCTTCAAGGCGATCTTCAACCTGGAAGCCCGTGTCGAACTCGACACCGGCACCCAGCAGCCAACCCTGGTCAACGATAACCGCGGCCTGTACCTGGAGCGCGGCCTGAATGCATTGAACGTGGTCAGCCCGCTGATCGCGCCAGCACTGCGCGCAGCGCTGTACCAGCCGGGCGCACCGGCCGTCAACCAGGAACGTGCCCTGTTCGACCGTACCGCGATGGTCGGCCTGATCACCCCGGTCGGCGCGGTGCTGCTGGGCCGCATGTACACCCCTGGCTACGAAGTGTTCGCCGCCGCCGATACCTTCGAATCGGGCATGGTCGGCACCTGGGGCCACGTCACCGGCGGCACCGCCGGCTTTACCGCACTGGGCGCGGATATCCGCTCGCAGGAATCGGTCCAGTACCGCATCGCCCACCCGTCGGGCTTCGGCGGTTCGGTGATGTACGGCAAGCAAGGCTCGGGCTACCTCGGCCGTTACAGCAAGTTCCAGGGCGGCGCCGTGACCTACAAGGCCAACGGCTTCGACCTCGGCATCGGCTACAACCAGGGCTTCGACCAGCAGGGTCGCCACAGCCTGCGTACCCGTACCGTCGGCGGTTCGTACACCCTGAACCAGTTCAAGTTCTTCGCCGGCTTCCACGACCAGCGCAACCAGAACTCCGCCCTGATCGCCGATTACCTCGGTGCATGGGATACGCGCATCGCGCCGGCGCTGGCAGCGGCGCCGGCAACGTCGCGCGCCCTCGCACGCAGCCTCTTCGAAGGCATCATGCGCAACAACACGCTGCAGGATGCGAACAGCTACCAGGCGGGCCTGCATTACAAGCTCGGCAGCGGCCGCATCATGGCCTCGTACGCGCACCAGAACGACCTGACGGCATCCAACAGCGATGCCGACATGTACGCGCTTGGCTACGATCACTTCCTGTCGAAGCGCACCGACGTGTACATCGCCGGTTCCATCATCAAGAACGACAACGAAGCCCAGTACTCGCCAGGCATCTCCGGCGCGCCGGGCGGCTTCACCCGTGCGCCGGGCGAAGACGGCCGTGCAATCCTGATCGGCGTGCGTCACCGCTTCTAAGCGCTTCCAGCTGCGCTGGGCAACAAGCAAAGGGCACCTGCGGGTGCCCTTTTTCTATCCGCCGCCCCTCCCCTCTCGGGTAAAATTGCGCTCACCCAATTCTCGCAAGCCGATCCGATGACCGTCACCCTCGACTCCGCCGCCGTTGCCCAATACCTGGCGGACAATCCCCGCTTTTTCGAAGAACACGCCGGCCTGCTGGGCGAAGTAAAACTGTCGAGTCCCCTGACCGGGAAAGCGGTGTCGCTGCAGGAGCGCCAGATGGAGGTCATGCGCGCCAAGTACAACGCACTCGAGCTGCGCATGGCCGAGCTGATGCGGGTCGCGGCCGACAACACCGCCATCCTCAACCGGTTTCACCGCTGGCACCTGGCGCTGCTCCAGTCCAAAGGCGGCGCCGCCATGGCGCGCGACCTGATCGAGGGCATCAAGGAGCATTTCGGCGTGCCGCAGGCGGCGCTGCGCCTGTGGAACGTGGCGGCGGAACACGCGGATGCCCCGTTCGCGCTGGGCGTGAGCGGCGACGTGCGCCTGTTCGCTTCAAGCCTGCGCGCGCCCTACTGCGGCCCGAACAAGGATTTCGAGGCGGTACGCTGGCTCGACGATGCCGATGCCGTACGCTCGACCGTGCTGCTGCCGCTCAGCCATGAGGGCCAGACCTTCGGCCTGCTCATGCTCGGCTCGCCCGACGCCGAACGCTTCAGCCCGGCAATGGCCACCGACTTCCTGGTCCAGCTGGGCCAAAGCGCCAGCGCCGCGCTGGCGCCGCTACGCGGCTAAGTACTTGACATGGACACGACGCGCGAGGACTGGGCCGGACGCTACCTGCGCGAACTGGCGACCCAGCGCCAGCTGTCCGATCACACGGTTGCCGCCTACCGGCGCGACCTGCTTGAACTGGCCGAACTGGCCGGCCATGACGACTGGCCGGCGCTGACCCACGCCGACATGCGCCGCTTCGCCGCGCGCCTGCACGCGGGAGGCCAGGAAGCGCGCACGATCGCGCGCAAGCTGTCCGGCTGGCGCGGCTTTTATGCCTGGCTGTCGCGCCAGATCTCTCTGCCGGCGAATCCGGTCGAAGGCGTGCGCGCCCCGCGCCGTCCAAAAACGCTGCCCAAGGCACTGGCCGTGGACGCCGCCGTCCAGCTGCTGGAAGCGAACCGCCACGGCCATCCGGAGCCTGCCGAACTGTGCAACCGCGCCATGTTCGAACTGCTGTACTCGAGCGGGCTGCGGGTGTCCGAGCTGGCCGGGCTCGACCTGGCTTACCACAGCGACAACGCCGGCACCTCGCTCGGCTGGCTCGAACTGGAAGCGGGCGAGGTCGTGGTCACGGGTAAAGGCGGCAAGATGCGGCGGGTGCCGGTCGGCGGCCCGGCGCGCGCAGCGCTGGCCGCCTGGCTGGCGGTGCGGCCTCCGGCATCGGACGGCAGCGCCGCCCTGTTCCTGTCGACCCGGGCTACGCGCATCACGCCGCGCGTGGTGCAGCAGCGCCTGAAGCAGTACGCGATCCGCGCCGGCGTGCCGACCCACGTGCATCCGCACGTGCTGCGCCATTCGTTCGCCTCGCACCTGCTGCAGTCCTCGGGCGACCTGCGCGCCGTGCAGGAATTGCTCGGCCACGCCAGCATCACCTCGACCCAGGTGTATACGGCGCTCGACTTCCAGCACCTGGCCGCCGTCTATGACCGAGCTCATCCGCGAGCGAAAGCGAAGTAAGCAAACGTTCGCCTGAGCTGGCGCAAGGGCTGGTACGGTTGGTGGTGGCAGATTGCAAATTACGGCATAATCTTCCGATTCCCCTTGCCCGAACGGCCACGCCGAACCCGAACCCATGTCCCCATCTCCGATTCCGACCACCATCCTGACCGGCTTCCTCGGCGCCGGCAAGACCACGCTCCTCAACCGCATCCTGCGCGAGGAACACGGCCTGCGCATCGCCGTCATCGAAAACGAATTTGGCCAGGAAAATATTGATAACGAAATCCTGGTGCAGGACAGCAGCGAGCAGATCGTCGAGATGAACAACGGCTGCATCTGCTGCACCGTGCGCGGCGACCTGATCGTGGCGCTGACCAGGCTGGCGCAAAAGCGCGACGCCGGCGAGCTGCACTTCGACCGCGTGGTCATCGAAACGACCGGCCTGGCCAACCCCGGTCCGGTGGCGCAGACGTTTTTCGTGGACGAAGAAGTCGGCGCCCACTACCTGCTCGACGCGGTGGTCACCGTGGTCGACGCGCGCCACGCGATGGACCAGCTGGACCAGCACGAGGAGGCCCAGCGCCAGGTCGGCTTTGCCGACAAAATCCTGCTGTCGAAGACCGACCTGGTCGAACCGGCCGCCGTCGCCGCATTGACGGCGCGCATCAAGCGCATCAACCCGCGCGCGCCGATCAGCACCTCCGACTTCGGCCGCGCCCCGCTGGCCGAGGTGCTCGACCTGCGCGGCTTCAACCTGAACGACAAGCTCGAGCTCGACCCCGATTTCCTGACCGCCGACGAAGCGCACGACCACGACCACGAGCACGAGCACGTGCACACCGAGGCCTGCGAGCACAGGGCAGGCGCCGGGCCCCACGATCACGACCACCATCGCGGCCACCACAGCGACGACATCGCGGCATTCGTGTTCAAGAGCGCGCGGCCGTTCGACCCGGCCCGGCTCGACGAATTCCTGGGCGGCCTGGTGCAGGTGTTCGGTCCGCGCATGCTGCGCTACTAAGGCGTGCTGCTGATGGAAGGCGCCGACCGCAAGGTCGTGTTCCAAGGGGTGCATCAAATCATGGGCAGCGACTTGGGTGCAAAGTGGGGCGAAAGTGAAGCGCGCGCCAGCAAAATGGTATTTATTGGCAAAAATTTACCGAAAGACGTATTTATCCGCGGACTGGAACAATGTTTGGTATAAACTAATGCGGTTTTGCGGTGCGAGCAGCGCCCTCATCTGCGCTTACCCAGCATGCATGCATCGCCCTTGTGTGACGACTGGTTTGCCGACTCGCCAGCTTGGCGGGAGGACAGCATCGGGATGCCGAGATGAAAGAGATCGCAAACAAGAGCACCAAGAAAACCGCCAGTTCTGCCGCCCACAAGGTGGTAGCGCCGGACGCACGGCTACCGGAACAGGCGGCCGTGGCAACGCCGCCGGCTCCCGCCGCCAAAGCGAAGACCACACCGGCGTCGCGCGCAGCGACCGGGCCCGCAACGCCAGCCAAGCCGGCCAAGGCCCCGGGCTCCAAGGCGGCCCCACGGTCGGCCGCGACCACAGCATCATCGGAAACATCAGTTTGGCCCACCAAGGA
>JBBWZO010000055.1:0-15199 GCA_039649125.1 Massilia sp.
GAAGGTCAAGGACAAGAACTCGGGCGTCAAGCTGATGGGCTTCGGTCACCGCGTCTACAAGAACTTCGACCCGCGCGCCAAGCTGATGCGCGAAACCTGCCACGAAGTGCTGGAAGAGCTGGGCCTGCAGGACGACCCGCTGTTCAAGCTGGCGATGGAACTGGAAAAGATCGCCCTGAACGACGAATACTTCGTGTCGCGCAAGCTGTACCCGAACGTCGACTTCTACTCGGGCATCGTGCAGTCGGCCCTGGGCATCCCGGTCTCGCTGTTCACCGGTATCTTCGCGATGGCCCGTACCATCGGCTGGATCGCTCAGTGGAACGAAATGATCGCCGATCCGGAGCAGAAGATCGGCCGTCCACGCCAGCTGTACGTCGGCGCGCCGGTGCGCGAGGTGCCGACGATCGACAAGCGTTAATTCGTTTTTGTCGTTTCAAGAAAGCGGGCTGCGGCCCGCTTTTTTCGTTTCTGCACTTGGCATTGACGAAACGGGCAGCAGGGCTACGTCGGGCTTTTGCGGCCTGACCGGCACGCATGCCATGCAGCGCATGACCCGGGCGTCCACCCTGCGGACCCCGGGAAAACAAACGTCGCCATGAACCTGCCAGGCTAGCGCCAGCTTTGCGGTTCGCCCCTGAACAAGGGAGATCGCCGCGTACCCGTTCGCTTCCGGCAGTACCCAAGCCGCACTGCGTCCGCACGAGCGGTGCAGCTTTCCGCGCGAGATATCGCCTGGCTCTCGCGGGCTGGGTGACGATTCCGCCGCAGGCCGTGGCCCCCGTCCTCCCGGCCTCTCCAATGCACTGACGCCGCTCCGCGTGCCCAGGCGCCCGTCACCTTCGCCCCGTTGCACTCTTTCGAAAACGTCTCCTGGCCTTTGCGCTGGTCCCGTCGGCCTCGTAGCGGCGCGGGTTCTCCGCTGCTTTCCTGGGATCGTCATCCTGCGCATGGGCCGCACGTGTCGGCATAAATCTGATCAAACTGAGCGTCCATCGGACGGCAAGCACGATGAATGCGTGCACGCTCGATGTGCAGCGCATATAAAGAGAGTTGGTCGCGATATCGTATTGGAAGAGAAAGTTCCGTTGTGCACATGCAACGCCAAAGCTAATCTGTTCAATTTCTTCATATAAACACTCCTTGCCGGCGCAACGAACACGTATAGTCCCGTAGGAATTGTCCTACGGCAATATTCCGTCAACAAAATCATCAATTTACGCAAGGCAGAAAATGAAAAACATGAAAATTGGACGCCGCCTCGGACTCGGGTTTGGCGCGGTAGTCGTGCTAATGGTGGCCCTTGTAGTGGTCGGGTTGGGCGCGCTGTCCAATATGAACCGTTCGATCGAGGAGATCGTCGGCGACAACAACGTGAAAATTGATGCCAGCTCGGCGCTGCGAGACGCCCAGCGGCAGATGGCTATCGCCGTGCGCGACCTGGCCTTGCTGACGGATGAGGCGAGCATGGCCGCGGCCGATGCCGGCATCGCCAAGGCGGCGGCCAGCTATACCGCCGCCGAGACGGTGCTTGCGGAGATAGTCGATCTGGAGGAAGGTAAACAGCGCCTGAGGGCCATCGCTGAAGCGAAGGCGAAGGCGATGCCGGCGTTGGAACAGGTTCGTGCGCACGGCCGCGCGAACGAAACCGACCAGGCGGCGCAACACCTGATTGGCACGGTGGTGCCGGCCTCCGCTGCGTGGCAGGCCGCCATCCAGGACTTCCTGGATTTTCAGGTTGCACGCAACCAGGAGGAAAAGCAAGCAGCGGAGGCTGGCTTCGTCACCGCCTACTGGCTCTCGCTGGGCCTTGGTATCGCATCAGTACTGGTCGCTGCAGTGATCGCGTGGCTCGTTTCCCGCTCGATCACCCGGCCACTGAATGAAGCTGTTGCGATCGCAAAGACGGTGGCCTCGGGCGACCTGTCGCGCACGATTGTCGTTACCTCGACCGATGAAACGGGCCAGCTCCTCGAATCCCTGCGTGCGATGAACGAGAGCCTGCGGCAGATCGTCGGAAAAGTGCGGGCTGGCACCGATACGATCGCAACGGCGTCGAGCGAGATCGCTGCCGGCAACCTGGACCTGTCATCGCGCACCGAGCAGCAAGCCAGTGCGCTGGAAGAAACCGCGTCGTCGATGGAAGAGCTGACCACGACCGTGAAGCAAAACGCCGACAACGCACGTCAGGCGAACACCTTGGCCGACAGCGCCTCGGCCGTGGCCAAGCAGGGCGGCGAGGTGGTAGCGCGCGTCATCGAGACCATGAATTCGATCGACGAGTCGTCGAAACGCATCGTCGATATCATCTCGGTCATCGACGGCATCGCCTTCCAGACGAACATCCTGGCGCTCAATGCCGCTGTCGAGGCAGCCCGCGCCGGCGAACAAGGTCGCGGCTTTGCGGTAGTGGCCTCCGAGGTGCGTAGCCTCGCCCATCGGTCAGCTACCGCAGCCAAGGAAATCAAGAACCTGATCGACGACTCGGTACAAAAGGTCGGTATCGGAAGCGAGCTGGTGGTCGAGGCCGGCGCCACGATCGAGCGCATCGTGCACAGCGTTCGTCAGGTGAACGACATCATGGCCGAGATTTCGACAGCCACGATCGAGCAGGAGCAGGGCATTGGGCAGATCAACCAGGCGATCACCGAGATGGATACGGTCACGCAGCAGAATGCGGCGCTGGTCGAAGAGGCTGCCGCAGCTGCCCAGTCGCTCCAGGAGCAGTCCAGCGGACTCGTTGAAGTCGTCAGCGTCTTCAAGCTTGCTGCCGGCAGCAAGCATCAGGCTACGCCTGCCCCGCAGAGGAAGATGGCTGCGCAGCTGGCACATGGCACTCCTGGAGGCCGGTCACTGAAGCACGAAGGCCCGTCGAAAAAGCAGCCACATGCGGAGTGGGAAGAATCCTGACCGCGGTTGAGGGCAGGCTTGCGATGGTCGGCCGTTTGTCCGAAAGGACTGGTATGCCCGCACCATCGGTTGGATCGCCCAGTGGAACGAAATGATCGCCGATTCCGGAGCAGAAGATCGGCCGTCCACGCCAGCTGTACGTCGGCGCGCCGGTGCGCGACGTGCCGACGATCGACAAGCGTTAATCGGTTCTCGGATCGATCGGAGGGCGGGCTGCAGCCCGTTTTTTTTGTTTACGGCGCGTGGCTGTGTGCAGGATTGACGAACGGGGTAGGGTGGTTATACTGGACCTTGTGCGTCTTGCAATCGTTACGTGATGCGGCTGCTTTCTGGCTGAGCACAGGCTGAATGCGTGGACTCGGGAGTCCACCCTACGAGTCCACCCTACGTTATCGGTTTTTCGCTGTCTGCCACATTTGACCATGAACCCATCGAGCTTCCTGCTGCGCTCTGGTTCGTCCCTGAACGAGGGAGACGGACGTTCGTCCACCGGCACGTCCGTTTTCCTGTCCCCGATTTGCGCAGCGCCGGCACGCGCCGTGCGCCTGCGCGCGCGAGATCTCGCCTGGCTCTCCCAGGCTCGGTGAGGAACCCCGGCCGGCCGTAGCGCTATCCGTCCTCCCGAGCCACCTCCACCGCATCGACCTTCGCCCGGAATGGGCGCATTTTCTTTTGCCGGCCGCGCGAGAAGCCGCGGCCACAACATGGAGTTACATCATGAGACCACCTATCGTCGTATCGTCGCTGGACATGGAGCGCCTTGAACTGCTGCTCGATTCGCTGCCTGCCGCCCAGGCCGGCACCCGCGAGACGCTGCTGGAAGAACTGGCGCGTGCCGAGCTGGTCGAGCCGGAGAACATGCCCTGCAACGTCGTCACGATGAATTCGCGCGTGCGCTTCGTGCTCGACGGGGCGCCGCAGGAATTCAACATGTCCCTGGCCTACCCGAAGGATGTCGACGGCGCGCCGGACAAACTGTCCGTGCTCACGCCCGTCGGCAACGCGCTGCTGGGCCTGACCGAGGGCGACAGCATCGACTGGACGCGGCCCGACGGCGGGCGCTTCAAGGTGACGGTGCGCGAGATCGTCTATCAGCCTGAGCGCGCCGGCGACCTGCACCGCTGAGAGCGCCAAACAAAACCTCCATAGCTGCGTTGCAGCTCCTCGCCGTACAAACGTACTGTCTTCGTCGCTGCGTCGGGTGGCCGCATCCCTTGCTCTGAAGCTTTTGTTAGCCGCTCTAAGGCGGCCAATCCGCTCAGCGGCACACGCCGCGCAGCTTGGCCACCGCGACGAAGGGCAGGGCCAGCACGCCGCTGAGGATGAAGGTCGGCTGCTTGCGCAGGCCGTCGGCGTGCAGGCAGACCGGCAGCCGGGCCTTGGCGAAATCACTGGAAAAGCTTTCGTAGGGCGTCGCGCCGAGGGTGTCCGCTTCATGCCGCCGCGGGGTGGGATCCGTTTCCTCCGGCAGGTCGGCGATGGCGGCGCGGATCGCCTCCTTGTCGAGCCGTGCGCGCAGCGGGAGAGCGCTCAGCCGGACGGTTTCCGGGACCGCCTCGATTGTCGTCGGCATGGCTGCCGCAGCAGCGGAAGCAGGGGGCGCGACCGGCGCCGGTTCTGCGCGCGCAGTGGATAGGAGGCTAAGGCAGAGCATGCAGGCAACGAGGGTGCGCATAGTCGGCAAGGAAAAGGTGTATTGTAAAATTTACACCAGAAATAGTTATATTTTTTGGAATGTACATTTAGTTACATGTGGCTGTGTACAATCCGACCTTTCGGTCAACAGCTTACGCGCCCATGAAACGACTGTTCCTCGCTTGCTGTATGCTGCTGTGCTCACTGGCGGCCCAGGCCGATCCCGCACTGAAGCGCCAGGTGAACGCCTTTGTCGACCGCTGGCATGCGGATGCGGCCCATGCGCGTCCGGCATTCTTCGACAGAATCGCGAAGGACGGCGTGTATATCGGCACCGACAAGACCGAACGCTGGCGGCGTGACGAATTCAAGGCCTGGGCGCGGCCCTACTTCGAGCGCAAGTCGGCCTGGGCTTTCAAGCCGCTGCGCAGGAACATCGCCTTTTCCGACGACCAATCCATCATCTGGTTCGATGAACTGCTCGACACCCAGATGGGTATCTGCCAGGCCAGCGGCGTGATGCGGCGCAAGGGCGACAGCTTCGAGATCGTGCATTACCAGCTGTCGATGGCGATTCCGAACGAGGTCGGCAGCCAGGTTACCCGCCTGATCAAGGACTTCGAGGCGAAGGACGGCTGGAAGGGCGGGCCCCGCTAGCGGGCCGCAACGGGGCCGTGCCTGCCTTGTGGTATCGTATTGCCCCTCCCTGGCTTTTCCCTATCGAACGTGAGCAAACCTTATATCGGCCGCTTTGCGCCGTCGCCCACCGGGCCGCTGCATGCGGGTTCGCTGGTGGCGGCGGTGGCCAGCTATCTCGACGCACGCGCCCACCAGGGCGAATGGCTGGTGCGCATCGAGGACATCGACGAGGGCCGCAGCGTGCCCGGCGCCGACGAGGCCATCCTCGCGCTGCTGCATGCGCTGCGAATGGATTCGGACCGCGAGGTCGTCTGGCAAAGCCGGCGCAAGCACCTGTACGCGGCAGCCGCCGAGCGGCTCGGCGCGGATGCCTACGCCTGCGGCTGCAACCGGCGCGAGATCGTCGATTCGCGCCTGGGCGTCGCGCCCGACGGGGCGGCGATCTATCCCGGCACCTGCCGCCAGGGGCTGGCGCCGGGGCGCTCGATGCGCAGCCTGCGCCTGCGCGTGCCCGACGAGGGCGTGGATGCCGTCACCTTCATTGACCGCTTCATGGGCACGCTCACCCAGCGCCTTGCCAGCGAGTCGGGCGACTTCGTCCTGAAGCGCGCCGACGGCTACTGGGCCTATCAGTTGGCGGTCGTGGTCGACGACGCCGAGCAGGGCGTGACCGACATCGTGCGCGGTGCCGATCTCATCGATTCCACCGCGCGCCAGATCTACCTGCAGCGCCTGCTCGGCGTGCCGACGCCGCGCTACCTGCACGTGCCGGTCGTGCGTAACGACAATGGCGAAAAACTCTCGAAGCAGACCGGCGCGCTCGCCGTGCAGGCCAACAGCGAAGCGGCAGCGCTCGACACCCTGCTGGACGCCGCCCGCCGCCTCGGCCTGCCGCTCGAAAGGCCAGCCGCCCTGGCCGGTTTCTGGGAGGCCGCCATACCGGCCTGGGCCGCCATGCTGGCCACGCGCGAATCACGCCCCGGTGCCCCTGTTTAAACGCCGCCGCTTCAGCACCCCCAGGCCTGCCAGGCCAAGTCCGAGCATGCCCCAGGTCGCCGGTTCGGGAATCGGCGCCGCCACCAGGAAGCCCCGGATTTCGCCGGCCGGGAATTCCGTGGTGTGGATGTTCAGGTAGGCCGTGTGGTCATTGATCGCGTCGATCAGCGCGGCGCTGGCCGAGGCCGGCGTGCCCCCGAACGCGGCCAGGAAGGCCGGCTCGTAGATCGAAGCGTCGGTCAGGTCGAAGGCGTGGCTGTACGTGCCGCCCCTGGCGCCCAGCGGGAAATCGGGGAAGGGGATCGCGATCGGCGCCACGCCGGTGAAGGCGGCCGTCGTGCAGCAGTGGATGTGGGCCATCGTGGTGCCGGCCAGCAGGTCGCGGAAGGGCACCTCGGCGCGCATGATGTTGCCGTCGAACTCGAAGGTGGCGATGCTGGAGCCGGGCGAGGCGTTCGGCGGGGCTTCGAGCTGGCCGCTGGCGACGGCCCGGATGAATGCGGCCTCGTCGGTATCGATATCGGTCTGTGCCTGTGCGGCGACGGGCGCGAGCGCTGCGCTTGCTGCGAGCGCGAGGATGGACAAGCTGTGTTTCATGGCATACCTCCTGATCAGGAAAGAATCCAATCGGCGCCACGACGTGACACCGATCAAAAACCTAGCATGTCGGTGGACGAGATAACACACGGTACGGCTGGGCAGGAGCCGCTGAGAAATCTGTGCAGTAGGAAGTTGAACCGGGGAAGAGAGCAGGTCCCGCGCAGACGGATTTGATACGGTTCCGAGGGCACGCCCGTTAAAAGTGAATCATGTCCGGTGCAGGCGCGCCCGGCGTGCGGACAGTCCTGTCGCACCAGTCCTATTTCTTCTTCTGGATCGTGATTTCGCCGTCGGCTTCAAGGAAGGCGCACTGCATGTCCTGGCGCGCGCAATCGGCCACACGCAAGGCCTGTTCAAGGTCGGCTTCGGTAATGCGGCAGCGCTTGACGACCTTGTCGAAAAACTGGCCGTCGCGGCCGATCAGCACCGCGGTACCGTCGAGGACGACCGACAGGCGCCGGCTGTAGGTGGACAGCAGGGCCACGGCGGTGTTCAGCACGAGCAGGGTGGCCGCGAGGATCAGGCCGCCGCCGACGGAGTCGTCGCCTCCTGACAGGGAGTTCGACACCGCTTCCGACAACAGCAGCATGACCAGCAGGTCGAAAGGCGTGAACTGGCCGACCGTGCGCCGGCCCGACAGGCGCACCATCACCAGCAGCGCCAGGTAGACGACCACACCGCGCACGACGAATTCCCACCAAGCCAGATCCATGTCGAACATAGCCACCTCGATCCAGAACCGATGAGCCGATTCTAATCAAAACGGCAACTAGGCGCCGCCCGTTTCGGCGATGAAACCGGCTCGGTCGTCGGGCCGGTAGCTGCGCAGCTGGAACACCATTTTGCCTCCGACGCGTTGGCGCAGACCGCGCATGGTCTCGCGCGGCCCGAGCGTCAGCGGCATGGATGCGGCGGCGCTGGCGCGAACGCCCCCCTCAATAGACGTCGCGCCGGTAACGGCCTTGCGCCGCCAGTTCGTCGAGGGTGCCGGCTCCCAGCTCCGTCGCCAATACCTCATGCACACCCGAGGCCATGCCCTGCAGGCTGCCGCACACATAGATGGCCGCGCCGCGCGCGACCCATGCGCGCAGTTCGTCGCTGCGGGCGACCAGCACATGCTGCACATAGCGCAGCTCGCCGCCGTCGCGCGAGAAGGCCAGGTCAAGCCGCGGTAGCTTGCCGGCATCACGCCAGCCCTCAAGCTCCTCGCGGCAGAGGAAATCGTGCCCGGCATTGCGTTCGCCGAACACCAGCCAGTTGTCGAACACGCCGGCATCAATGCGCGCCTTCAGGTGGGCGCGCAGGCCGGCCAGGCCGGTGCCGTTGCCGACCAGGATCAGCGGCCGCGCGGCATTCTCGCCCAGCCGGAAACGGGCGTGAGAACGCACGCGCAGGGCGACCGGTTCGCCTGCACCTGCACCTGCGCCCTGGCACAGCCAGCCCGATGCCGCTCCCGGGCTGCCGTCGGCATGCCGCTGCAGGCGCACGAGCAGCACGATGCCGTCTTCGGCCGGGACCGAGGCGATCGAATATTCGCGCGGAAGCATTGGGTCGGCAGGCGCGCTGACCTGTACCAGGTCGCCCGCTTCCCAGTCGGGCAGGCTGCCCTCGCACGGTTGCAGGACGATCCGGTAGAGCGGGGCGCCGGCGCTGCCGGGGTTGAGCAGGGTGCGCTCGAGGATGCGCCACTCGCCGTAGGCCGGCGCTTCCCAGTCGGGGGCGTCGACGGTGCCCGCCAGGTGGCTCAGCTGATGCTGCCAGGCGGCGATCGCGTCCGGGTTGCCGCGGTCGACGTCGATGCGCTCGAACAGGGGCATGGCGCCGCGCGCGCGCAGCCAGCCGTCGAGCGCGCGGCCGAAGCCGCAGTAATTGGCGTAGCTGCTGTCGCCCAGCGCCAGCACGCCGTAGTGCAGCCGCGCCAGGTCGGCGTTGTTTGCCATGGTGATGCCGGCAAAGCGCGCCGCGGTGTCGGGCGAATCGCCTTCGCCATAGGTGCTGGCGATGAACAGGGCGCGGGTGGCGCGGGCCAGGGTGTCGGCGTCGAGCGCGGAGATGCAGACCGCCCGTGCCGACAGGCCGCCGGTGGACAGGGTGGCGGCGGTCTGGCGCGCCAGGTATTCGGCATTGCCGGTCTGGCTGGCGTAGACCACGAGCCAGTCGGCCTCATTCGTCTGTGCAAGCGCCCTCGGCTTGCGCAGCAGGGCCGCGCACATGCCGCCATAGGCGAAGAGGAGGGCCAGGGCGCTGCTCCAGCGGACGGGATCGATGGTGAGCATCATTGCAGCAGCGCGTCCCAGGCGCTGGTGGCGCGTTCTTCGAGGCTGCCGCCGCGGCGCAACAGCAGGCGCGCGGCAAGCTGGCGCTCCTCGGCAAACGCGAGGCCGGCATCGGCCCCGAGCACGGTGATGGCGGTGGACAGCGCGTCGGCCGCCATGCAGCTCGGATGGAGCACGGTGCAGGAGGCAATGTCATTCGCGATCGGGTAGCCGCTGCGCGGGTCGATCGTGTGCGAAGCGTGGATCTCGCCGCGGGAGAAATGGCGCCCGTCGTGGCGTCGATAATGGCGCCGATAGTCGCCCGAGGTGGCCACCGACAGGCCGTGCAGCGCGACCACGGTCGGCAGCATGTCCGGGCCCGGCGCCATGGCCGGCATCTCCAGTTCCACCCACCAGGGCTGGCCGTCCGCCTTCACACCCGCGCCGCGCAGCTCGCCGCCGATCTCGACGACATAATGACGCACGCCGTGCTGCTCGAGGCACCAGGCAAGCCGGTCAACGGCATAGCCTTTCGCCACCGACGACAGGTCGAGCTGCAGGCCGCCGGGCTGCCGCAAGCTGCCGGCCGCGCGGTCGAACTGGGGATGGCGGCCTGCGCGCAGGGCCAGCGCGGCCTCCACGGCATCGGGCGAGGGCGGGTTGAAACCGGCTTCGTCATGGCGCCCGCTCGGCCCGAAGCCCCACAGGTTGACGAGTTCGCCGGCGAAGGGATCGTAGGCGCCGCCGCTGGCGCCGGCCACCGCCAGCGCGTAGTCCAGCACTTCCACGAAGCGCGGCGGCAAGGCATGCCAGCTGCCTTCCGGGGCGCGGTTGTAGCGCCCGAGGATGGATTCGGCGTCCCAATGGCTCATCTCGGCGACAATGCCGTCGAGCTCGCGCTGCATCTGCTCGGCCAGGTTGCTGCGTACGCCGGCGGGCACCATCATGCGCGCCGACCAGTTCGTCCCCATCGTGCGCCCGGCGGCATCCATCATCGCGCTGCCGGCGGGCGGCAGGGCGGGATCGATGTCGGCGGGGACCAGGACCTTGCGCATGGAACAGGTTGCGGAGGCGCGCGGCTTACTCGGGCAGGACTTCGAGCGTGGCCGTGTAGGCGTAGCGGCGCGATTCGGCCGGGCCGGCGCCCTTGCCGGCGTTCGCCGGATACGCCGCGTTCATCCAGTACATGTTCGCCGTCGGGAACTTGAAGCTGGCTTCGCCCCTGGCGTCGGTGACCAGGCGGATCTCGCCGTTCACGCCGCGGTACTTGACGCCGCCCGGCACCAGGCTGAAGGGCAGGTTCGGCATCGGCTTGCCGTCGAGCTGGAAACGCACGCGCACGGTTTCGCCGGCGCGCAGGTCGTTCGGATGGGTCAGCGGCACCATTTCCAGGCCGAGGCCGGTCGGCTTCAGCGCGCCCTCGCTCGGCTCGTGGGCCGTGACGAAGGTTTCGATGCGTGCGTGGGTAATGGCCTTGCGCACTTCGGTGGCGCCGGCCGGCACTTCCCTGGCGAAATTCGCCTCGCTGCCGCGGAAACGTTTGACTTCATTACCGACCTTGTAGCTGCCCATCACGTTATTGCTCACCAGGGCGATGCGGTAGGTGCCTTCCTTCGGCAGCGGCAGGTCGATGCTCGAGCGCATCTTGCCGACGACCGGCGCCGGCGCAGCGGAGACCGTGCCGTCCGGGCCGGTGACGGTCACGCCTTCCATGCGCAGCGGGACGTGGTTGATTTCGAACAGGCCGTCCGAGACGGCGCCGTCGATCGTCACCCAGGCGTCCTTGGTCTCGACGATGGTCGAGGTCGGCAGCATCCAGCCGCGGTGGGCGGCAGCGCCGCCCGCGGTGGCGGCCAGGATCAGGGCCAGGACGCCGTGCTTGATGAAATTGTTTTCCATTTATGGCTCCGCTTGCTCTTGTTTAAATTATTTGATCTGGATGGAGACTGCGCCGAGCTCTTCCTTGCCCTTGGCATTCGCTGCGACCGTGCCCTTGGCCGGCAGCGTGAACGGCACGCGCACCAGCTCGCGCCCGCCCGCTTCGCGCGCCGCCTCGACGACCAGCTTGTAGTCGCCGGCGGGAAGCTTGTCGATGCCGGTGCGCGCCGGGCCGAACGACAGGGTGTGGGTGCCGGCGGTACGGGTCGCGCCCGAGACGCCGTCGATCGGCAGGGTCGCTTCGCGGCCCGCCTTGCGCCACCAGGTGCGCATGTCCTTCACCCACTTCTCGCCGCCCTTGTCCTTCTTTTTGATGTCGTACAGCACGGCCAGGGTCGAGGCGACGGCACCGTCGGCCTTTTCGATCCACATTGCAACGTAAGGCTTGTGGTATTCGGCCACGTTCAGCTGCGGCAGTTCGAACTTCACCGACAGGTCGGCGGCCACGGCGCCGCCGGACAGCAGCGGCAGGGTCAGCGGCAGGGTCAGTGCAAGCGAGGGAGACAGTTTCATGCAGTGCCTTCTATATGGATGAACGATGGTGAGCGCTTAATGAATGAACAGCAGCGCGAGCACGGCCGGAAGCACGATGCCGAAGCCGATGACGGGCCAGGTCGACGGCCGGTTGGCCGCATGGATTTTCAGGATCAGGAAACCGGTAATGCAGAACACCAGGCAGGCCACGGCGAAGATGTCGATGAACCAGCTCCACACCGGGCCGGTGTTGCGCCCCTTGTGCAGGTCGTTGAGCCAGGAAATGACGCCGCGCGAGGTGACTTCGTACTCCGCGCGGCCGTCGAGGCCGACGCGCAGCCAGGCGTCGCCGCCCGGACGGGGCAGGGCGATATAGGCGTCTTCCTCGCTCCATTCGGCGCTGCGCCCGCGCAGGTCGACCGGGAAGGCCTCGTTCGCCCACGCGGACAGTTGGGGCGGCACCGGGGCTTCGCCATCGACGTGTTCCTCGGCATAGGCTTGCAGGGCCGGCAACAGGGCGGGCGGCACCTGCGCCTTCAGGCGTGTGACTTCGGGTTTCGATTCGATCTGCGCCGCATGGTTCAGCGTGATACCCGTGATGCTAAAAAGCAACATTGCCATCAGACAGATCGCCGAGCTGATCCAGTGCCACTGATGCAGCGTTTTCAGCCACATCGACCGGCGCGCGCCGGGCAGGGCAGAGGGGGACGCTACGCTCGGCGCATGGGCGGGACCAGGCGGGTTCTGGACAGACATGCAAGCTTCCTGTTGAGTACACAACGCAAATGATAACTATTATCATTTAGGTGGTCAACAAAATTCATCCGGGGGCTTATGCATCTCATATGTTGCGTTACAATACTCGTCGCTAAGGCCGAGAGTCAGGTGATTCTTGCATAGCATCATGAGATGGCAAGAAACCGTAGCGAGCGGAAGGAATTCTGGCCGAGGAGCGCAGCCGTACTTGAGTACGGCGAGCACCGCAGGCCGGAAGTCCGACGCGCAGTAGGTTTATTGCCATCTCATTAGTCCTTCCCCCACAACTTGATGTCTTGTAAGTGCGATCCGCTAACCGGTCAGGCCGTGTCGCGGAAGGTTACCCCAACCCGCCAAACTCGCGAAGCGCGAAGAAAGGTGAGCAAGAATGATGCAACAATATAACGCCAACTCGTACCTGTTCGGCGGTAATGCGCCGTACGTGGAAGAGTTGTACGAAGCCTACCTGAACAATCCGGGCTCGGTTCCGGACAACTGGCGTGCCTATTTCGACAACATGCAGCACGTGCCTGCAGTCGACGGCAGCGCCCGCCCCGACGTGGTCCACTCGTCGGTCATCGCCTCGTTCGCCGAGCGCGCCAAGCAGGGTCCCATCCGCACCGTCAGCGCCAACGCCGAAGCCGATCCGGAAATGGCACGCAAGCGCGTCGCCGTGACCCAGCTGGTCGCCGCCTACCGCTACCTGGGCTCGCGCTGGGCCAACCTCGATCCGCTGCAGCGCCAGGAGCGCCCGCCGATCCCCGAGCTCGACCCATCGTTCTACGGTTTTACCGACGCCGACCTCGACACCAAGTTCAACATCTCGAATACCTATTTCGGCGGCGACAGCGCATCCCTGCGCGACCTGCTGCAAATGCTGCGCGATACCTACTGCCGCTCCATCGGCGCGGAGTTCATGTACGTCAGCGACCCGACCGAAAAGCGCTGGATCCAGGAGCGTCTCGAGTCGATCCGTTCGACCCCGACCTTCTCGGCCGAGAAGAAGCGCCACATCCTCGAACGCCTGACGGCTGCCGAAGGCCTGGAGCGCTACCTCCACACCAAGTACGTCGGCGCCAAGCGCTTCTCGCTGGAAGGCGGCGAGTCCTTCATCGCCTCGATGGACGAGACCATCCAGCGCGCCGGTGAAAAGGGTATCCAGGAAATCGTCATCGGCATGGCCCACCGCGGCCGCCTGAACGTGCTGGTCAACACCCTGGGCAAGAGCCCGGCCGACCTGTTCGAAGAATTCGAAGGCAAGCACGCCGACGACCTGCCGTCGGGCGACGTGAAATACCACCAGGGCTTCTCGAGCGACATCTCGACCCCGGGCGGCCCGGTCCACCTGTCGCTGGCGTTCAACCCGTCGCACCTGGAAATCGTCAACCCGGTCGTCGAGGGTTCGGTCAAGGCCCGCATGGACCGCCGCGGCGACCGCAAGGGCAAGGAAGTGCTGCCGATCCTGGTGCACGGCGACGCCGCATTCGCCGGCCAGGGCGTGGTCATGGAAACCCTGAACCTGGCCCAGACCCGCGGCTACGGCACCGGCGGTACCGTCCACATCGTCATCAACAACCAGATCGGCTTCACCACCTCCGATCCGCGCGACGCCCGTTCGACCATCTACTGCTCGGACGTGGTCAAGATGATCGAAGCACCGGTGTTCCACGTCAACGCCGACGATCCTGAAGCGGTCGTTCTGGCTACGCAAATTGCGCTCGACTACCGCGTCGAATTCGGCAAGGACGTCGTCGTCGACATCGTCTGCTACCGCAAGCTGGGCCACAACGAGCAGGATACGCCGGCGCTGACCCAGCCGCTGATGTACAAGAAGATTGCCAAGCACCCGGGCACCCGCAAGCTGTACGCGGAAAAGCTGGCCACCCAGGGCACGATCGACGCCGCCACCGGCGACGAGCTGGTCGCCGCCTACCGCGCCGCGATGGACGCCGGCAAGCACACGGTCGACCCGGTCCTGACCGACTTCAAGAACAAGTACGCCGTCGACTGGGCGCCGTTCCTGAACAAGAAGTGGACCGACGCCTGCGACACCGCCGTGCCGCTGACCGAACTGAAGCGCCTGGCCGAACGCATCACCGCCGTGCCGGAAGCCTTCAAGCCGCACTCGCTGGTCGAAAAAGTGCTGGCCGACCGCGCCGCCATGGGCCGCGGCGAGACGAACCTCGACTGGGGCATGGGTGAGCACCTGGCCTTCGCCTCGCTGCTGGCCTCGGGCTATGCGATCCGCCTGTCGGGCCAGGACGCCGGCCGCGGCACCTTCGTGCACCGCCACGCCGTGCTGCACGACCAGAACCGCGAGCGCTGGGACCAGGGCATCTACCTGCCGCTGGCCAACATCTCGGAAAACCAGGCGCAGTTCACCGTGATCGACTCGGTGCTGTCGGAAGAGGCGGTGCTCGGCTTCGAGTACGGCTACTCGACCGCCGAACCGAACACGCTCACCATCTGGGAAGCCCAGTTCGGCGACTTCGCCAACGGCGCCCAGGTCGTGATCGACCAGTTCATCGCTTCCGGCGAAGTGAAGTGGGGCCGCGCCTCGGGCCTGGTCATGATGCTGCCGCACGGCTACGAAGGCCAGGGGCCGGAGCACTCGTCGGGCCGCATCGAGCGCTTCCTGCAGCTGTGCGCGGACAACAACATGCAAGTCGTGCAGCCGACCACGGCTGCGCAGATCTTCCACCTGCTGCGCCGCCAGATGGTGCGCCAGTTCCGCAAGCCGCTGGTCATCTTCACGCCGAAGTCGCTGCTGCGTAACAAGGATGCCGGCTCGCCTCTGACCGACCTGGCTTCGGGTGGCTTCCAGACCGTCATCGGCGAAACCGACGACAAGATCGAAGCCTCGAAGGTCAAGCGCGTTATCGCCTGCTCGGGCAAGGTGTACTACGACCTGGTCAACGCCCGCAAGACGCGCGGTGTCAGCGATGTGGCCGTCATCCGCGTTGAGCAGATGTATCCGTTCCCGCACAAGTCGTTCG
>JBBWZO010000079.1:0-8698 GCA_039649125.1 Massilia sp.
ACCAGGCCTTCGATGCCCTGCTCGACTTCAACGAATGCGCCGTAGTCGGTCAGGTTCGTCACTTTACCGAACAGGCGGGTGCTCTGTGGGTAGCGACGCGACAGGCCGGTCCATGGATCGTCGCCCAGTTGCTTGACGCCCAGCGAGACACGGTTCTTTTCCTGATCGTACTTCAGGACCTTGGCAGTGATTTCCTGGCCAACGGTCAGCACTTCCGACGGGTGACGCACACGACGCCATGCCAGGTCGGTGATGTGCAGCAGGCCATCGATGCCGCCCAGGTCCACGAACGCGCCGTAGTCGGTGATGTTCTTGACCACGCCGGTGACGACGGTGCCTTCCTTCAGGGTTTCCATCAGCTTCTGGCGCTCTTCGCCCATCGATGCTTCGATGACGGCGCGGCGCGACAGCACGACGTTGTTACGCTTGCGGTCCAGCTTGATAACCTTGAATTCGAGGGTCTTGCCTTCGAACGGGGTGGTGTCCTTGACCGGACGGGTGTCGACCAGCGAACCCGGCAGGAATGCGCGGATGCCGTTGGTCAGGACGGTCAGGCCGCCCTTGACTTTGCCATTGACGGTGCCGGTGACGATTTCGCCCGACTCCATTGCTTTTTCCAGAGCCAGCCACGATGCCAGGCGCTTGGCCTTGTCGCGCGACAGGATGGTATCGCCGAAACCGTTTTCCAGCGATTCGATGGCCACGGAAACGAAGTCGCCAATCTGGACTTCCAGTTCGCCCTGGTCATTCTTGAATTCTTCGACCGGAATGAAGGCTTCCGACTTCAGACCTGCGTTGACGATCACGAAGTTGTGATCCAGACGCACGACTTCAGCGGAAATGACTTCGCCCGAGCGCATATCTTGACGCGACAGCGATTCCTCGAAGAGGGCTGCGAAGCTTTCCATGCCGGAATCTTGGTTGGTTGCAGTAGACATAGGTTATTTACAGGTTAGCCAGCAGGACCGTCGATGGTGCGGTTCTGAACTGGGTCAGGTTAATACAACACCCCGGCGGCAAACACCACGAGGGCACTCTCACAACAACAATTACAGCAGCGCGTACCAGTGCAGCACTTGCTCGACTGCCTCGTCGACCGTCATGTCCGACGTATCGAGGATGTACGCGCCCTCTGCCGGCACCAGCGGGGCGACGGTGCGATGGGTATCGCGTGCGTCGCGCGCCTGCAAATCCGCCAGCAGATCGTCCATGTTAGCAGAAATTCCTTTGCCAATCAATTGCTTATATCGACGTTCCGCACGCGCTTCGACACTCGCCGTCAAAAACACTTTCAGCTTGGCATCCGGGAAGATGACGGTGCCCATGTCGCGCCCATCGGCCACCAGGCCCGGCGCCCTCCGGAAGCCCAGCTGCAGGCCGTACAGGGCCTGGCGCACGGCCGGCAAGGCCGCAATTTTCGAGGCGTTGTTCCCCACCTCCTCGGCCCGGATCGCCGCCCCCACCTCTTCCTCGCCCAGGAAAATTTCGCCGTTCGCAAAGCGCGCCGGCAGGGCCGCGGCCAGCCGCGCGACCGCGTGCTCGCTGCCGAGGTCGGCGCCGGCGCGCGTCGCGGACAGGGCCGTCAGGCGGTACAGCGCGCCTGAGTCGAGCAGGTGGAAGCCGAGCCGATCGGCAACGCGCGCCGCGACGGTGCCCTTGCCGGACGCGGTCGGGCCGTCGATCGTGATGACGGGGATGTAGGGATTAGGCATGGTGATTGATCTCGGATGCGCTCAGGTACACCGGAGAGGTGTCAGTTAAAACAGTTCGTTGCGCGCGATGGAAGCAAACGCTTCGAAATAGTCGGGGAAGGTCTTGGCGACACACTTCGGGTCGTTGATACGCATGGCATTGCCGCGGCGCGCCTTGCCGTCGAGCGCCGCCAGCGAAAAGCACATCGCCATGCGGTGGTCGTCGTAGGTGTCGATGGTGGCTGGCTGCAGCTCCTCCGGAGGGGTGATGCGGAGGTAATCCGGCCCCTCTTCCACTTCCGCCCCGACCTTGCGCAGCTCGGTCGCCATCGCCGCCAGGCGGTCGGTTTCCTTCACGCGCCAGCTGGCGATATTGCGCAGCGTGCTGGGGCCGTCCGCGTACAGCGCGGCCACGGCGATCGTCATGGCGGCGTCCGGGATGTGGTTGAAGTCGGCGTCGATGGCCTTCAGCACGCCGTTGGAGCGCGCCTCGATCCAGTTGTCGCCGCGTTCGATGGTGGCGCCCATGCGCTCGAGCGCGTCGGCAAAGCGCACGTCGCCCTGGATGCTGTCGCGCCCCACGCCCTCGACCCGCACCGGGCCGCCGCCGATCGCGCCGGCCGCCAGGAAGTAGGACGCCGACGAGGCGTCACCCTCGACGTGGATGCTGCCCGGGCTGCGGTAGCGCTGGCCCGGCTGCACCGTAAAGGAAGCCCAGCCGTCCTGCTCGACCGTCACGCCGAAGCGGCGCATCAAATTCAGGGTGATCTCAATGTAGGGCTTGGAGATGAGTTCGCCGACGACGTCGATGGTGACTGCGTGGCCGCGCGCCATCAGCGGCGCGCTCATCAATAGCGCGGTGAGGAACTGGCTCGACACGTTGCCGCGCACCGCCATGCGGTTCGCATGGATATGGCCGCGCTTGATGCGCAGCGGCGGAAAGCCCGGCTCGCCCGTGTACTCGATCTGGGCGCCGACCGCGTTCAGCGAGTCAACCAGGTCGCCGATCGGGCGCTCGTGCATGCGCGAGACGCCGTGCAGCGTGTAGTCGCCGCCGATCACGGCCAGGGCCGCGGTGAGCGGACGGATCGCGGTGCCGGCATTGCCCATGAAAAGGTCGGCCTCATGGTTCGGCAGCACGCCGCCGTTGCCGTGCACAAGGATCGTGCGTTCGTCGATCTCTTCCCACTTGATGCCGAGCGAGCGCAGCGCGCCGAGCATGACCATGGTGTCGTCCGAGGCCAGCAGGTCGTGGATGAGCGTGTCGCCCTCGCTGAGCGCGGCCAGCAGCAGGGTGCGGTTCGAGATGCTTTTCGATCCCGGCAGGCGCACGCTGCCTTCCACGTGCATGACGGGTTCGAGGTCCAGGTGCTGCGGGTAATGTTTGTTCTGCGGCTTCTGCTGCGTCATGTACTTTCCTGCTTGTTTTCCTGCGTATTTATTTTCCCGAGTCAGGGCTGGGTGTCGGCTCTGCCGTTTCGATCGCTTCGCTCCAGGCGCGGCGGGCGCGCTGGGCGTTGGCGTAGACCGCCTCCAGGGCCGGGCCGTCGCCCGCCGCGAGCCGCGCGCGCAATGCGGTCAATTGTGCCAGATATGCATCGAGCTCGCCGAGGAGTGCATCCCGGTTCGCCAGGCTGATGTCGCGCCACATCTCGGGCGAGGAACCGGCGATGCGCGTGAAGTCGCGAAAGCCGCTGGCGGCGTACTGGAACAGCAGCCCGGCATGGGGTTTGTTCGCGATGTCGTCCACCAGCGCGTAGGCCAGCAGGTGCGGCAGGTGGCTGACCGCCGCGAACACCCGGTCATGCTCTTCCGGCGTGAGCGTGTGCACCACGGCGCCGCACAGGCGCCATGCGGCCGCGACCAGGCCAACGTCGCCCGGCGCGTTTTCCGGCAGCGGCGTGATGACGGCCTTCTTGCCGCGGTAGAGCCCGGGCAGCGCGGCGTCGGGGCCGTTCGACTCGCGCCCGGCGATCGGGTGCGCGGGCACGAACTGCCCCACCCTCACGCCGAGCACGGCGCGCGCCGCCGCGACCACGTCGCCCTTGGTGCTGCCGGCATCGGTGACGACGGTGCCGGGTTCCAGGTGCGGCAGCAGCGCGGCCAGGATCGCTGCGGTCTGCGCGACCGGCGCGGCCAACAGCACCAGGTCGGCGCCTGCCAGCGCTTCCGCGGGGCTGGTGGCAATGCTGTCGACGATGCCCAGCTCGAGGGCGCGCTCCAGGGCTTGCGGTGAACGCTCCATGCCGACCACGTGGCGCGCAGCGCCGGCGCTTTTCAGCGCCAGCGCGAACGAACCGCCGATCAGCCCGGTGCCGACGATGACGACCTTGCCGAGCATTCAGGCGTCCGCGTCCGCGAGGGCGCACTTGAGCGCTGCGACGAAGGCCGCGTTCTCCTCGGGCAGGCCGATCGAGATGCGCAGCCATTGCGGCAGGCCGTAGGCGCCCACCGGACGCACGATCACGCCCTGCCTGAGCAGCGCCAGGTTGACGCGCGCGCCTGCCTGGTCATCGTCGCCGACACGCACCAGCACGAAGTTGCCGAAGGACGGCACGTACTCCAGGCCCAGCTCCTCGAACGCCGCGACGAGCTGTTGATAGCCCGCGAAGTTGTTCTGCGCCCCCTTGTCCAGGAATTCCTTGTCGTTCAGCGCCGCGATCGCCGCCGCCTGGGCCAGCGAGTTGACGTTGAATGGCTGGCGGATGCGGTTCATCAGGTCGGTAACCGCCGGCTGGGCGATCGCGAAGCCGACGCGCAGGCCGGCCAGTCCGTAGGCTTTCGAGAAGGTGCGCGAGACCACCAGGTTCGGGTACTTGCGCACCCAGCTGGCGGACTCGAACTGGTGCTCGGGGGCCAGGTATTCGTTATAGGCTTCGTCGAGGACGACGATGACGTTCGCCGGCACCTTCTGCAGGAAAGCTTCGACCTCGGCGGCGCCGATGAAAGTGCCGGTCGGGTTGTTCGGGTTGGCGACGTAGACCAGGCGGGTGTCGGGTTCGATCGCGGCTGCCATCGCGTCCAGGTCGTGGCCGTAGTTCACGGCCGGGACCACGATCGCGCGCCCGCCCACGCCCTGGGTCGCCAGCGCGTACACGGCGAACGAGTACTGCGAGAACACGACCGACTCGCCCTTCTGCACGAAGGCGTGGGCCGCGATTTCGAGGATGTCGTTGCTGCCGTTGCCGAGCGTGATCCAGTCGGCCGGGACGTCGTAGCGCGCGCTGAGCGCCGCCTTCAGCTCGAAGCCGTTCGCATCCGGGTAGCGGCCGAGGTCGGCGGCTGCCTGCGCCATCGCGGCCTTGCTCGATTCCGGCACGCCGAACGGGTTTTCGTTGGAGGCGAGCTTGACGATACTGGCTTCGTCGAGGCCGAACTCGCGGGCGACTTCAGCGATGGGCTTGCCGGCCTGGTAAGGGGCGATGGCACGAACGTACTCTGGACCGAATTGCGACATAGGACTCAAGATTCTCGAAAAAATGGATTAAAGGCCGACCGGGTAGGAACCCAGCAGCTTGAAGAAGGCGGCGTTGTTCTGCAGTTCGGCGAGCGCGCGTGCGACCGGCTCGTCCTGGCGATGGCCTTCGACGTCGACGTAGAAGTAATACTCCCAGGTGCCGATGCGCGCCGGGCGCGACTCGAAGCGCGTAATCGACACGCCGTGCTTCGCCAGCGGCGCCAGCAGGTTGTAGACGGCGCCGGCCTTGTTCGGCACCGCCAGCACCAGCGAGGTATGGTCGCGGCCGGACGGATTCGTATTCAAGGTGCCGATCACGGCGAAACGCGTGCGGTTGTGCGGGTCGTCCTGGATGTGGGCCTGCACCACGCCGAGCCCGTACTGCTGCCCGGCCATTTCGCTGGCGATCGCCGCCACCATTGGATCGCGGCTGGCGATGACCGCCGCTTCCGCATTCGAGGCGACGGCGCGGCGCTCGACGCCGGGATGGTGCAGGTTGAGCCAGACCTGGCACTGGGCCAGTGCCTGCGAGTGGGCGCAGACCACGGTCACGCCGTCCATGCTGCCCGTTTTCGTCATCAGGCTGTGGTGGACGGGAATCGACACCTCGCCGCTGATGACGGTGGTGGTCGCCAGCATCAGGTCGAGGGTGCGGTTGATCGCGCCTTCCGACGAGTTCTCGACCGGGACCACGCCGAAGTCGGCGGTGCCGGCCTCGGTGGCGCGGAAGACTTCATCGATCGAGGTACAGGGCAGGCCTTCGACGGCGCTGCCGAACTGCTGGTAGACGGCCTGCTCGCTGAAGGTGCCGGCCGGGCCGAGATAGGCGACGGTCACGCGCTGTTCCAGCGCGCGGCAGGCCGACATCACTTCGCGGAAGATGGTCTGGACGTCGTGATCTTTCAACGGTCCCGGATTGCGCGCGGCGACGCCGCGCAGCACCTGCGCTTCGCGCTCGGGGCGGAACACCGGGGCGTCGGTTTCGGCCTTCACGTGGCCGACTTCCTGGGCGATGCGTCCGCGCTGGCTCAGGAGCGCAAGGATTTGCGCGTCGATGGCATCGATCTGCTCGCGCAGGGGGGTCAGTTTGTCTGTCATGGTTTAGTTAACGAGAGGCTGCATTCATCATTATTTGCCGGAGGGACGTAGGGTGGGCGGCTTCGCCGCTCACGCGTTCAACTAGCACAAGATCAGCCGCGCAGGCTTTTCAAGCGTGATTTGAACGCGTGGGCGGCAGAGCCGCCCACCCTACGGGTCTGGGGCTTTTGTCGCAGTTATGCCGGCAACATCACCGCCCCGCAAACTCATTCAAATAATCGACCAGGGCCTGCACCCCTTCGATCGGCATCGCATTGTAGATCGATGCCCGCATGCCCCCGACGGACTTGTGGCCCTTCAGCTGCAGCAGCCCGCGCGCCTTCGCGCCGGCCAGGAATTGCTCATTCAGTGATTCGTCGCGCAAATAGAAGGGGATATTCATGCGTGAGCGACATGATGGGTCCACGCGGTTACTGTAGAAGTCATCAAAGTCCAGCGCCTCGTACAACAGCCGCGCCTTCTCGATATTACGCTGTTCCATCGCCGCCACGCCACCCTGCGCCTTGAGGTGGGCAAACACCAGGCCGGCAATATAGATGCCATAGGTCGGCGGCGTATTGAACATCGACTCGTGCTCGGCCACGTTTTTCCAGTGAAACGCGGACGGGCAGAGCGGCAGCGCATGGTCCAGCAAGTCCTCGCGCACGATCACCAGCGTGAGGCCGGCCGGCCCGATGTTTTTCTGGGCGCCGGCAAAGATCACGCCGTATTTCGACACGTCGATGCTGCGCGACAGGATATGCGAGGACATGTCCGCCACCAGCGGCACGCCGGCCGGCACCTCCGGCACGAAGTTGTACTCGACGCCGTCGATGGTTTCGTTGGTGCAGACGTGCAGGTAGGCAGCGCCGTCGGTCAGTTTCCAGGTGTCCTGCGGCGGCACATGGGTAAAACCGTCGGCCTGGCTGGACGCCGCGACGTTCACCTGCGCATAGCGCGCCGCCTCCTTGAGCGACTTGCCCGACCAGGAGCCGGTGTGGACGACATCGATCACGGCGGGCTCGCGTACCCGGCCCAGCAGGTTGAGCGGGATCACGGCGTTCATGCCCAGCCCCCCGCCCTGCATGAACAGGATTTTATAGTTGGCCGGGACCGCGAGCAGCTCGCGCAAATCGCTTTCCGCCTGTCGATAAATCGAGATGAATTCCGGGCCGCGGTGGCTCATCTCCATCACCGACATGCCGCTGCCGTGCCAGTCGAGCATCTCGCTTGCTGCCTGCTGCAGCACTTCTTTCGGCAGCACGGCCGGGCCGGCGGAAAAATTGAATACCTGGGTCATTGAGGTCCTTTCGATGGTCGGCGCCCACGAAAAAAAAGCCACTCCCGGGCAGGAGTGGCGTTCGTCGCCTTACTGCGGCGCGGCTTCGATCTCGACTTCCTCGAGATCGGTTTCCACAATCCGCTGCAAGCCGGACAGCTTGGTGCCGTCTTCCACCGCGATCAGGGTCACGCCCTGGGTGGCGCGGCCCATCTCGCGGATCTCCGACACACGGGTGCGGATCAGCACGCCGCCGGTCGTGATCAGCATGATTTCGTCGCTGACGTCGACCAGGGTCGCGGCAACGACTTTACCGTTGCGCTCGCTGGTCTGGATCGCGATCATGCCCTTGGTGCCGCGGCCATGGCGGGTGTACTCCGTGATCGGCGTACGCTTGCCGAAGCCGTTCTCGGTGGCGGTGAGCACCGACTGCTGCTCGTTCTCGGCCACCAGCAGCGCGATGACTTGCTGGCCGTCTTCCAGGTTCATGCCGCGCACGCCGCGCGCGGTACGGCCCATCGGGCGCACGTCGTTCTCGTCGAAACGCACGGCCTTGCCGGCATCCGAGAACAACATCACGTCGTGTTCGCCGTCGGTCAGCGCCGCGCCGATCAGGAAGTCGCCTTCGTCGAGGTCGACCGCGATGATGCCGGCTTTCCTCGGATTTGAAAAGTCGCGCAGCGGCGTCTTCTTGACCGTGCCGAGCGAGGTCGACATGAAGACGTAATGGTCTTCCGGGAAGGTGCGGTTTTCGCCCGACAGCGGCAAAATCACCGTGATCTTCTCGTTGTCCTGCAGCGGGAACATGTTGACGATGGGCTTGCCGCGCGAATTGCGCGAACCCTGCGGCACTTCCCACACCTTCAGCCAGTACATGCGGCCGCGGTTCGAGAAGCACAGCATGTAGTCGTGCGTGTTGGCGATGAACAGCTGGTCGATCCAGTCCTCGTCCTTGGTCGCCATCGCCTGCTTGCCGCGGCCGCCACGCTTTTGCGCGCGGTACTCGGCAATCGGCTGCGACTTCATGTAGCCGGTGTGCGACAGGGTCACCACCATGTCCTGCGGGGTGATCAGGTCTTCGGTGTCGAGGTCGCTGGCATTGTGCTCGATGGCCGAGCGGCGCGCGTCCTTGCCGTTTTCGGTGTAGTCGTTCTTGATTTGCACCATCTCGTCGCTGATGATGGTCGTCACGCG
>JBBWZO010000102.1:0-31679 GCA_039649125.1 Massilia sp.
CCGTCGATTGGTAGGGGAAGGGCACAAGGATCCGCTGGGACAGTTCACGGCCATCGAACCAGCGCTCGGCCAGGCCGAGGTTGCCGTCGTCGAACGCGAACTCCCACCAGCCGTCGAGGCTGGCCCACTGCTGGCGCACCATCTGCGGACGCGGATGGGGTATACCTGGGGTGTCAAAGCTGCGCATGATAAGGGTGAAACCTAGTGAGGACGGGGGACTGCTGTTTGTTTTGCGCTTTCATAAAGTGTACACCCGAACACCAGCGAACTTTCAAGCCCCCGCAGACCTCCAAACATGAGTTCACAACAGGGTTTCGACGGTGGAGGCGGCGATGGCGAACGGACTCGATGCAGGCTCGATCACGCAGTATCACGACGCCTTTGTGCAGGCAACGGCGCCCATCGCTGAAGCGCCTGAGCCCGGTCATGCGGCCTGGATGGCGATCGCTGCGAACCACAGATTTAATTGTTTGCTGTGGCGAGAAGAAGACAAAGCCCGGCGGCAGGATGTCGCTGCCAGCGAAATCGCTGCGGGCAAGCGCCGCATCGACGCCTACAACCAGCAGCGCAACGACGCCGTCGAGGCGATCGACGAGGCGATCCTCGCCGCCCTGGTCGCGGTCAATCCCCCCATCACGCCGGCACCCGACGCCCGGCTGTCGAGCGAGACCGCCGGCGCCATGATCGACCGGCTCTCGATCCTCGCCCTGAAAATCCACCACATGCGCGAACAGACCTTGCGCCTCGACGCAGGCGCGGCGCACGTCGAGGCCTGCACCGCGCGGCTGGCCCGGCTCGCCGTCCAGCGCGCCGACCTGGCCGGCTGCCTCGACCGCCTGCTGTTCGAGGCCGGCGAAGGGCGCGCCTACTTCAAGGTGTACCGCCAGTTCAAGATGTACAACGACCCGGCGCTCAATCCCTGCTTATACGGGGCCGGCGTTGGGGCGCAGGCGCCCAAACAGGCTTCCTCATGACGGCGCTCGTCGACGTCCTGGTTCCCACCTGCGAGCGGCCGGCGGCGCTGGCGGTGACGCTGGCCGCGCTCGCCGCATCGACGCTGTCTCCGCTGCGCGTCGTCGTCTCCGATCAGTCCGAAACGGCTCCGGCGGCCGGGCAGCCCGAGGTAGCGGCGGTGCTGCGCTACCTGCGCGCGCGCGGCATCGCCGTCGACGTCCACCGCCACCTGCCGTGGCGCGGGATGGCGGAGCAGCGTGCCTTCCTGCTGGCACAGGTAGAGGCGCCGTACTGCCTCTACCTCGACGACGACGTGATCGTCGAACCCGGCCTGCTCGCGCGCCTGCACGCGGCGATCCGCGCGCAGGGCTGCGGCTTTGTCGGCAGCGCCGTGCACGGACTGAGCTACCTGGGCCAGGTGCGCCCGGCGCAGGAGCACATCGAGTTCTGGGAAGGGCGGGTCCAACCGGAAACCGTGCGCCCCGGTACGCCCGCCTGGGCTCGCCACCACCTGCACAGCGCCGCCAACCTGTACCACGTGCAGTCGCGCCATGCGCAGGCCCCCGGGGAAGCACAGGTGGCCGGCGACCGCCTGTACCGGGTGGCCTGGATCGGCGGTTGCGTGCTGTTCGACAGCGCCAGGCTGCGTGCCTGCGGCGGCTTCGATTTCTGGCAGGCCCTGCCGGCGGGTCATTGCGGGGAAGACGTGCTGGCGCAGTTGCGTGTCATGGAGCGCTACGGCGGCTGCGGCATCCTGCCGTCCGGCGCCTACCACATGGAACTGCCCACCACCGTCACCACGCGTGATGTCGATGCGCCCCATGTCTTGCTGGACGAAGCCGGCCAGGAAAATGCGGCATATGGGCCGGCGGCGGTCGCGCCTGCGGGGAACAGATGAGCCGGTACGGTGCGGCCGGCGTGTGCGCCACCTGGCGCGGGGAGCCGCCGCGGTGACGGGAAAACCTGTGACGAGCAGGCTGGCGCAGGTGCGCAAGATCGCCGTGTTGCGGCCGAATGCCGTCGGCGATTTCGTCTTCGCGCTGCCGGCACTGCACGCGCTCAGGCGGGCTTATCCGGACGCGGAACTGGTCCTGCTCGGGCTGCCGTGGCATGCGGCCTTCCTCGACGGCCGGCCGGGGCCTGTGGACCGGGTGCTCTTGGTGCCGCCGCTGGGCGGCATCGGCCTGCCGCCGGGAGCGGACGATGGCGGGGCGGCGCGGCGGTTCATCGATGCGATGCAGGGGGAGGCTTTCGACATCGCCTGCCAGATGTATGGTGGCGGGCGCTATGCCAATCCGCTGGTGTCCTCCTTCGGCGCGCGCCTGACGGTCGGCGCCCGCGCCGATGGTGCCCCGCCACTGGATCGATGGGTTCGCCATGCGGAGCCGAACAACCGGCGCCTGGCGCTGCTCGGCATCGCGGCGCTGGCCGGCGCCGCTGAGCTGACGCTGGGGCAGGAGCTGGCCGTCACGCCGGCCGACCGCCGGCAAGCCGCGCGCGCCTTGTCGCAGGCCACGGCGCAGGTGGCGCCGGTGACTTCGGGCGCGCTGCTGTCGCCGCCCTCGCCATCCTCATCAGCCGTGCCGCTGGTGCTGCTGCAGCCCGGCTCGACCGATCCGCGCCGCTGCTGGCCGGCGCAGTCGTTCGCCGCCGTGGGCGATGCACTGGCGCGCATGGGAGCGATCGTCGCCGTCAACGGCACCGCAGCCGAGGCGCCGCTGGTGCGGCGCGCGATCGCGGCGATGGCTTCTCCCGCCATCGACCTGTCCGGAAAACTGGATGTGGGCGGCTTGTGCGGGTTGATCGAGCGGGCGGCCTGCGTGGTCTCGAACGATACCGGCCCGCTGCATCTGGCGCTGGCCATCGGCACACCCTCGGTCGGTATCTTCTGGCTGACCAACCTGATCGACGGCATGCCCCTGCGCCAGGGCCTGCTGCGCGCCGCCTTGTCTGTGCGCCAGGATTGTCCGGAATGCGGCGCGCCCAACCTTGCCAGCCGCTGCGAGCACGACGCCAGCTTCGTCGCCGACGTGCCGGTCGAGCAGGTGGTCGCGCTGGCGGCGGCCGCGCTGCGGGAAGGACAGGGCGCATCGGGCTAATGCCGGAACGACCATCGGCGCGCGTGCGTTCCGGTCGCGGCCCATCGCTAACGCGCGCTACCGGTCACGGCGAGCCGCTACCAGCTACTACCAACCGCTACCAATACGGCCACATCCCCGCCGTGCGCTGGCGATCGGGATCGGTGCCGGCGAGGAGGGCGCGCGCGTGCTGCAGGACGGCGGCCGCGCGCTGGGCGTCGGGGTCCCAGATGCAGCGGTGCGTGTCGCGGTCGAGCGGTGCCCAGCGTGCGATGTCCGCCTTGCTGAAGATGACCACGCTCTTCAGGCGCAGGCCCGCGGCGATGTGCGAGACGCCGGTGTCGTTGCAGACCAGCAGGCGCGCGTTCTTCATGAGGGCCGCCATCGCACCGATCGAGATCGGGGCGGCCGCATTCACGGCCGGCGCCTGCATGTGGCGGGCCACTTCGTTCGCCAGGTCGGCCTCGTCGGCCGATCCGGTCAGCACCACGTGCACGCCGAACTCGGCGGCAAGGCGGTCGGCCACTTCGGCAAAGCGCTGCGCCGGCCAGCATTTATCGCGCTTGCGGGCGCCGGGGTGGATGCAGATATAACTGCCGGGAGCGAGGTTGGCCGCGATGCCGCTGGCCTCGAGCTCGCGGCGGTCGTCCTGCGCCACCGGGAATTCGAGATAGTCGCCGATGGCGCTGGCGCCGAGACGCTCGGCCAGGCGCAGCAGGCGGTCCGATTCGGCGCCCACTTCCGGATAGGGAAACAGGACGGTGTGCTCGGTCGCCACGGCGCCGCCGGCGCAGTAACCGGCCATCGTACGGGCGCCGAAACCGGCCACGATGTCGTTCGTGATCGCACCACTTCCGTGCAACTGCAGCGCCAGCGTGGCGTGGCGCGCGCACAGCCCGGCATAGAAGGGGGTGAGTTCTGCGTGGCGCACCGGCTGTTCCGGCAACAGGGGGTGTCCCGGAAAGGCCACGAAATCGTCGATGTAGGTACGAAAGCGCCTGGCGAACTGGCGCGCCCATGGCAGGCCGACGAGGGTGATGTGCGCGTTCGGCAGCGAGGTGCGCAAGGCCCGCAGCGCGGGGACTGCGCACAGCATGTCGCCCAGGTGCAGCGCGCGGAACACGAGGACGGACTCGACCTCGAGTCGATGCAGGAGTGGACGCCGGTACACGATTGCCTCCGTTGGATCAGGTGACGATGACAGGACGCATGGCGTCAATGGCGCAGCAGCCGGTCCAGTACGTTGCGGGTGATGCGCTCGACCCGGCGGTCGCGCGCGTCGGCGAGCACCTGCGCCCAGTCGGTGGTCCCGGCCGAAAACACGGTGCCGCCGCACTCGAACAGGCCGAGCGCGGCCGCGTGCACGCCCTCGCCGGCGGCATGGCGCTCGCGCGGCGGCAGCTCCTGCCAGCGGCGGTCGAGCGGGCAGGCTGCCAGCAGCTGGTAGCCGCCGGGGGTACCGTCTTCGTCGGCCCAGGCCGACAGGGTGGCCTTCCCGCTGGCGCGGTCGAAGGTGTCGAGGGGCACGCCGTCGCATTCGTAGCCGGCCAGCGGCGGCCAGGTATCGGCGCCGAAGGCATCGCCCCGCGCCAGCCCGGTGCCCTCGAACACCCAGTGCCGGGGTTGCTGCACGATGAAGCCGGCCGTGTGGCGCGCGCCATCCCACCAGCCGCCGCCATGGCGATAGCTGACGCCGCCCAGCCGGTCCTCGGGGCGTCCGGCGCCGGACGCCGGCCACCAGTGGTCGAAAGCGCCACGCGGGCCGCCCTGGTGGCAAACCAGGGCCCGCCCGTCGTCCACCAGGTGCACGCGCCACCAGCACAGGTTGGCGGCGAAGAAGGCGAGGTTGCCGCCGCCGGCGACAAAATCCTCGACCGCGTCGCGCGTCGGCTCGGTCCAGTATTCGTCGTGGCCGGCCGATACCAGCAGGCGGTAGCGCAGCGGCAGCCCGGGATCGCTGTGGATGTCGAGGTCGGTGCAGAACTCCGGGGCATAGCCCTGGCGCGCCAGCCAGCGGATGAAGCGCCCGTCCCAATGCGCAAACGTCTGGCGTGCGGAGGCGGCGTCGTAATGGTCGGGTGCGCCCCAGGTCGGGCCGCCGATGCCCCCGCCGGGCCGCCTGAGCGACACCCGTGCGCCGGGTGGATCGAGCGAGCGCGGCGGGTTGCTGTAGTAGCAGCCGCCGCCGCTGAAGTTGTAGGCGTGGTAGGTGGCCAGCGGCAGTTTATAGAGCATGCCTCCGCGCCGGCTGCGTTGCCCGATAGCGCCGCCGGGTTGCTTGCCCCATTGGCCGCGCACCACGAACAGCGCGGCCGCGCAGTCGAGCCCGAGCGAGAGCGGCATCCTGCCCTTGGCTTCCTCGAAATGGGCGATGTACACGGCCGAGGGCCAGTGCGCCGGGATTCGAAATTCATAGGCGGGCCAGCCCCAGTCCTCGCCGGCGCCGCGCTCGCGGGCCCGCTCGCCGGGCAGCCAGGACGAACTGTGCAGCGCCTCGAACCCGTCGCGCCAGCGATAAAAGTGCACGCGGAAGCGCCGGCTGTCGGTGGCGACGTGCAGCACCAGGCGTTCGCCGGGCAGCACGCTCGCCTGGCCGGGATAGGCCCGGATCATTCGGGCAGCTCCGGCTCGACGCGTTTTCTGACCAGGTAGGGCGGCAGCGCCAGCGCATGCAGCGGCATGCGCCGGAACGAAGCGACCGCCTGCGCCGGCGTTTCGACGATCGGCTCGTTCTTGCCGTTGAAGGAGGTGTTCAGCAAGACAGGCACGCCGGTGCGTTCGGCAAAACCGGTCAATAGCGCGCGCAGCAGCGGATCGTCGTCGGCCGCTACCGTCTGCAGCCGTGCGGTGCCATCCACATGGGTGATGGCGGGGACCTGGCTGGCGCGCCCGGACCGCACCGGCGCGGCGAACTGCATGAAGGGCGACGCGCCGGGCACGTCGAACCAGGCATCCGCATGCTCGGCCAGCACCACCGGTGCGAGCGGGCGGAACCATTCGCGCTGCTTGACGCGCGCATTGATCCAGTCGCGGATATAGCCGCGGCGCGGGTCGCCCAGGATGCTGCGGTGCCCGAGCGCGCGCGGGCCGAATTCGCTGCGTCCCTGGTACAGGGCCACCACCTTGCGTGCGCACAGCAGGTCGAGCATGCGCTCGCACAGTACGTCCTGGCCGGGGAGACGTTCGACCAGCAGGTCGGGCGCGTCGGCCAGCGCGGCGGCAATGGCGTCCGGCGGCGGCGGCGGCCCGAGGTAGTCGTTGCGCCAGCGGTAGTCGCAGGACACCCCGGCCAGCTCCACCAGGCCGTACAGCGCGCAGCCGAGCGCGGTGCCGGCGTCGCTCGGCGCCGGTGGAATGAACACGCGCTGGAACGGGGTTTCGCGCAGCAGGCGCTCGTTGGCCGAGCAGTTCAGGGCGGTGCCGCCGGCGAAGCACAGATCGGTCATGCCGGTGGCCCCGTGCAGCCAGCGCGCCAGCGCCAGCAGCGCGTCCTCGAAGGCGCGCTGGCCCGCCGCGGCCAGGTTGGCGCACTCGGAAAAGCTGACGCCGGGGGTGCCGTACCGAAAACGCCCGCGCTCGGCGAGCAGGCTGCGCCAGACAGCGGGGATCGTCACCTGGTGGCCCTCGACCGCGAGCGGCGGCAGCCCGAGCGCGCGTGCGTCGCCATGCGGCGCCAGCCCCATCACCTTGCCCTCGTTCCCTTCGCCGGGGAACATTGCCTGAGTGAGCAGGAAGTAGAACATGCCCAGGCCCACCAGGCGGGCGTCGTCGCGGTCCCACAATTGCTTGGCCATGCAGTCGACCCGTTCCCGGGTCGCCATATAGAACGAGGACACCTCGCGCCAGTCGCCGGGCACCGTGCCCGCGCCGCTCCAGCGTTCGGTGAACTCGGCCGCAGGGCTGCCCTGGCCGTCGACGACCATGACGGCGGCCTCGCGGAACGGAGAAGGGTGGAACACGCTGTACAGGTGGGCGAGGTGGTGCGAGATGCGGGCGCGCCGGCAGTCGGGCGCCAGCGTCAGGGTCGCGGCCAGCTCGGCCTCGTATTCGGGCAGGGAGCCGATTTCGTCATCCGACGAAAAGCACTCGACCACGACGTCGATGGGGCGGTCGAGGCCGGGCAGCGCGGGCACGTAATGCTGGCGCAGGTCGCCCGGCTTGCCCCAGTGGTGCTTGCGCCGGGTAAGCCGTTCCTTCTGGATGGCCCATACCAGCTGCGAGCCGTGCATCAGGCAAATGCTGGCATCCTGGGTGCGGTTTATGCCGAGCACAAGGGGTGTAGCGTTCATCGTCTTCTCCCCGGTTGTCGTTCATGCGACGGTCGATCCAGTCAGCATTGGAGCGCCATGCAGGGTGAATAGTTCGGACTGCTGCACGCGGCTGATGCAGCTCCGGTCAGGCGCAGAACGGGGAAACTTGCGGGGCTGATCGCGGTCTGAAGGAGCGTGGCCAGGACGAGGCCGCCACAACCCCGTTGCCATCCTTCCGATGCTTGTGGCCAATGCCTGTGCCCGCCCGTGGCCGACGGCGGGCACACGGTCCCGGCTCGCGGTATGATGGCTGACCACTTTTCCATCGCCATCCGCCATGCTGCAGACGCCCCCGAACTTCACGCCCCTGATGGCGCCCCAGGACCATGCCGACCCGCTGACCTTCCTGTTCCATGGAGGGCGCCTGCTGGTGCGCGAGCACGATTGCGCCCTGCCGGACGCCGCGGTGCTGGCGGCGCTCGGGGTCGATCCCGCCAACATCCAGCCGGTCGGGCTGCTGGGGGAACGCTACTGCCAGGCCGGCTGGCTTGAAGACGAAACGGTGCCGGCGGGGTACGCCTGGCGCGGGCTGCGGTCGCTGTTTTTCGAGACCTTCGACGAGGCCATGATGGGGGTGGCCGGACGCGCGGCGCAGATCGCGGAGTGGGCGCGCACCCACCGTTTCTGCGGTGCCTGCGCGCACCCCATGGCGCGGGTCGCCCACGAACGCAGTTTTAAATGCGGCAACTGCGGCCACCTGGCCTATCCGCGCATTTCGCCGGCGATGATGGTGTTGATCCGCAAGGGAGACAGCGTGCTGCTGGCCATGCACGTGGCGTCGCCGGCGAAGCGCTTCACGCCGCTGGCCGGGTTCCTGGAGGCGGGCGAATCGATCGAGGAAGCGATCCACCGCGAGGTGTACGAGGAAGTCGGGCTGCGGGTGACGAACCTGCAGTATTTCGCGAGCCAGTCATGGCCCTTCCCGCATTCGCTGATGATCGCCTTTACCGCCGACTATGCCGGCGGCGAGATCCGGGTCGATCCGAGCGAGATCGCCGAGGCGCGCTGGTTCGGCCCGGACGACGCCTGGCCGGAGCGCGTGCCGCACATCTCGGTGTCGAGCGTGCTGGTCGACGCGCACCGGCCGCCGGGGCGCTAGCACGCTAGGATTGCCCGATTGCCGGCAAGGCGGGCGTGCTGCGCACTTCGACCGCCGCCACGGCGGCGGCGGGCGCAACGGGGGCATGCACCGTGTCGGGAGCGGGGGCGCGCACGGCCTCGTCCGGACGGGCGCCGGTGCCGCGCAGCTGCACCGCGCGTTGCAGCAGGTCGAACCAGAACGGCGCGCCGAACAGCGTGGTCGAGGCGGTCACGAACCAGCCGGCCACCTGCAGCGCGAAATCGCTGTTGAGTACCGGCGGAAAGCTTTCCCAGCCGATCGGCAGCGCCCACAGCTGGCGCAGCGCCACCGCGTCGAGTGCGCCGGGGGCCGCGCCGATGTGCGCCGCCAGCTGCGGTTGCTGCCACAGGGTGCGGAACAGGGCGATGCTGTCGATGTTGAACAGGATCGCCAGCAACAGCGACAGCAGGAAGGAGATCAGCAGCTGGCGCCGCTTGTAGCTGCCCGACACGCGCTGCATGGCCGTGTCGAACCAGCTCGCCAGCGAGCGCTGGAAACGGTCCAGGTCGCCGCCGGCGCGTGCATGCAGCGCCTGCAGCGCGCGCCGCAGCTGCGGGTCGGCGATCGTGCCGATATCGGCGCCGAGCCGCGCGAAGTCGCCCGGAACCTGCTGGATGCTGTCGATCAGGGCGATCGCGAAATGCGCCGGCTCGATGTACGATGGCCGGGCCGTGAGCGCGCGCTCCGCGACTTTGCTGCCGTCGCTGTGCGGGTTGACCAGCGGGTGCGCATAGACGGCCTGTGCCAGCGCCTCGAAGCGCGGGTCGTTGAGCATGCTTTTGATACCCGCCAGCAGCGTATTCGCACGCAGCCGGAAGGCCGCTGCCAGCGCCTCCTGCACGGTGGCGACGACCAGCGCCACCGTTCCGTAACAGAACGTCAATCCGATTGCCAACTCCAGTACCGAGCTTCCGAACATAGGCCGCCTCCATGGGTTACAGTCCTCGTTCACGCTAGCGCAGGGGTGCAGTGGATGAGTTCGGTTTGCTCAAGAAAACGGCAGCGGCCGGTCGCTTCCGCGCATTTTCTATATACTGGCGGCAATCGCATTTTTCAGCGCATCTTTAAGCGCATCTTTAAGGTTCCCCATGTCTGACAGAGAAGCATTCACCGAACACGACTGGCGTCGCCTGCTGGCCAGCCTCGGTGAGGATCCGAACCGTCCCGGCCTGCACGAAACGCCGGCGCGTGTAGCAAAAGCCTGGAAACACTGGACCTCGGGTTACAACCAGAATCCGGTCGAAGTGCTGAAGGCCTTCGAGGACGGCGCCGAGCAATACAACGAACTGATCGTGGTGCGCGGCATCCCGGTCTACAGCCATTGCGAGCACCACCTGGCGCCGTTCTTCGGCAAGGCCACCGTCGGTTACCTGCCGAACGGGAAGATCGTCGGCCTGTCGAAACTGACCCGCCTGGTCGACATCTTCTCCAAGCGCCTGCAGGTGCAGGAGCGCATGACGATGCAGATCGCCAATGCCTTGATGGAAGTGCTGGAGCCGAAGGCCGTGGGCGTGGTCGTCAAGTGCCGCCACATGTGCATGGAAAGCCGCGGCATCCGCACCCAGGGCGAGGAAACCATCACCTCGTGCATGCTGGGCGAGCTGCAGCCGAACCTGGCGCTGCGCACCGAGTTCCTGGCGCTCGCCCGCGACTGATTTTTTAGAGCGCCTGGCGCCGCCGTGGCCACGGCGCCGCGCCTGTCGGGAACCTGTTCATAAACTTCGCCTCAAAGGGATTTTGGGGCGAACGACATGGCCAGGCCCGAATTCCCCAGTGACATTCCGCGCGAGCAGTTCGACCTCGTGCGCGACATGCTCGAAGCGGCACGCCGCAAGACCCGCCCGCGCAAGCACGACCTCTACGACGTGTACTGCGCGGTGCTGTATTTCCTGCACACGGGCGCGGCCTGGCGCAGCCTGCCGCGTGAGTTCCCGCCCTGGCGCACCGTGCACGAGTATTTCACCCAATGGACGATGCTGCGCGACGGCGAGAAAACGCTGCTCGAGCAGACCCTCGACCGGCTCGGACGGGATACCGAACTGGCGCAGCTGCACCGGTTGTTGAGGCCGCGATAAGGCAAAGCCGCCGCATGCCGGCGTGGCGCCCGTCCTGGGCGTCAGCATGGGACGTAGGGTGGACGGCCAGCTGATCCACACGACTATCCATTCAGAAATACACGCACCTGTGCGTTTAAGCATACACAGCAGTAGTGTGTAACGGCTTTGTCACAATCTGTTGCGATTTCAAATCGTGCGCGGCGAATGGCTGAGATAAGCTGGGATATTGTCTTTTTTTCATCGCAGCCATGTTCGACGCCCTGAATCATTTCTTGTTCTCGCTGATCAATGCAGCACCCGGCCTGGCGGGCTGGCAGCTGCATGGTGCCATCTTCGCCGCCGAGTGGGTGATCATGATCGTGCCGCTCGGCCTGGTGCTGATGTGGACCAATGGTGCGACGGTCCAGCGCGAGGCCGCCGTGCGCGCCTTCCTGGCCGCCGTCATCGCGCTCACGCTGAGCAAGATCATCGGTCTGCTGTGGTTTTATCCGCGTCCCTTCATGGTCGGGATCGGCCAGACCTTCCTGTATCACGCGCCGGACAGCTCCTTCCCCAGCGATCACGCGACCAGCATGTTCTCGGTGGCGCTGGGTCTGGTGCTGTGTCAGCTGCGCGAGGCACGACGCTTCGGCGCGGCGCTGCTGGGGCTGACGGTCGTGGTGGCCTGGGCACGCGTCTTCCTCGGCGTGCATTGGCCGCTGGACATGGTGTGCGCGCTGGTGGTGTCGAGCGTGGCGGCCGTCCTTGCCAACAGCCGCGCAGGGCAGGCGCTGGCCGCCAGCCTCGTTCCGCTGATGCAGCATGTCTACCGCCGGGTGCTGGCCGCGCCGATCGCGCGCGGCTGGATCCGGCCGTAATCCAGCCCTGATTCAGCCCTGATTCGATCCTGATTCCGCCCCGGCCTCGGCCGCCTCGAACACCAGTTTCTTGTCGTCGTCGAGGTGGAACAGGCCGAGCGGTTTCCCGGTCACCAGCTCGGGCGCCTCCAGCTCGCTGCAGTTCCCGGTTTCGACCCGCCATGCCTGTTCGCCGGCGCGCAGCGTGTATTCGTTCTCGCCGGAGGCGAACAATTCCAGCTCCAGCTCCGACAGCGGCAACTCCCCCAGCGCGATGCGGCGCTGGCAATCCGGCATGCGCGCCGCGACCAGTTCGAGGGTGACGTCCTTCTTCCAGAAGTAATCCTGCGTCGCGCGCACCGTCAGCGCGTGCTGGGTGCCATCGATGTAATAGGTGGCCGAGTCGTCGACGCAGCCGGCCAGCAGCAGGGGAGCGAGCAGAAGCAGTTTTCGCATGCGGGGTTCCATGGTTTGGCGCGGCAGGGACCGCGCCCGGGGCAGTATAGAACGCGCCGTTCTCGCCGTGCAACCCGGAGGAGACACGGCGGGCGGCCTGGCCGTGCATCTCCCGTACTCCCCCATTTCGGGAATTCGGCGATGATGAAACCGTTGTCGTCCCAGCCAGAATGCACCGATGAAACAGCCTGACTACGAACTGCTCGACGCCGATCAAGCCAAACCCGTGAAAATGTGGACCCGCGGCGTGCCCGTCGAAGCGGGCGCCAAGGACCAACTCGCCAAGCTGGCGCAACTGCCCTTCATTTACCACCACGTGGCCGTCATGCCGGACGTGCATCTGGGTAAGGGGTCGACCATCGGCAGCGTCATCCCGACGCTCGGCGCGGTGATCCCGGCGGCGGTCGGCGTCGATATCGGTTGCGGCATGATGGCGGCCAAGACCACCTTGCGCGCCCAGGACCTGCCGGACAACCTCGGCAAGCTGCGCAGCGCCATCGAGCAGGCGATCCCGCACGGCATGTCCCCAAAAACGCGCAATGCCAAGGGGCGCGACGTCGGTTCCTGGGACCGGCCCCCGCCCACCGTGGACGCCGGCTGGGCCAAATTGAAAGACGAGTTCGACGCCCTGTGCCGCAAGTGGCCGAAACTGCGCGGCACAAATAACTACAAGCACCTCGGCACCCTCGGCAGCGGCAACCATTTCGTCGAGATCTGCCTCGACGAAGCCGGTTTCGTGTGGTTGATGCTGCATTCCGGCTCGCGCGGCGTGGGCAATGCCATCGGCACCCATTTTATTGAACTGGCCAAGCAGGACATGCGGCGCCACATGGTCAACCTGCCCGACGCGGATCTCGCCTATCTCGAGGAAGGCACCCAGCACTACAAGGATTACGTGGAAGCCGTCGGCTGGGCCCAGAAGTTCGCGCGCACCAACCGCGAGGTGATGATGGAGAACCTGATCCATACGGTGCGCGGCGTGATCACGAAACCTTTCGAGACCCACGTCGAGGCGGTCAACTGCCACCACAACTACGTGCAGCAGGAGCGCCACTTCGGCCGCGACGTGATGATCACGCGCAAAGGGGCGGTGTCGGCCCGCGCGGGCGAGCTGGGCATCATTCCCGGTTCCATGGGGGCGAAAAGTTTTATTGTCCGCGGCAAGGGCAATCCGGAAAGTTTTAATAGTTGCAGCCATGGCGCCGGGCGCGTGATGAGCCGCACCGAAGCGAAGCGCCGTTTTACGCGCGCCGACATGGAGCGCGCCACGCAAGGTGTCGAGTCGCGCAAGGACGAGGGCGTGATCGACGAAATCCCGATGGCCTATAAGGACATCGACGCCGTCATGCGCGCCCAGGACGAACTGGTGGAAGTCGTGCACACCCTGAAGCAGATCGTCTGCGTGAAGGGGTGAACGTCAGGGTTGAACGCCAGGGGCCGGGCGCCTGCACCAACACATGAGAAGAGGATCGTATGCCGGATGATGATCAAACTTTGCTGGCGCAGTCGGAAGCGCCAGCCTGGGTTCCCGCGCAGCCTTTGATGCTGCACATCAATGGCGCCGAGCACGCGCTGCTGGTCGAGCCGCGGGTCAGCCTGCTCGACGCGCTGCGCGAAACCCTGCACCTGACCGGCACCAAGAAGGGCTGCGACCGCGGCCAGTGCGGCGCCTGCACGGTGCTGGTCGATGGCCAGCGGATCAATTCCTGCCTGACGCTGGCCGTCATGCACGACGGGCGCGAGATCACGACCGTGGAGGGGCTGGCGCAGGACGGCGCGCCGCATCCGGTGCAGGCCGCCTTCATGGAACACGACGGCTTCCAGTGCGGTTATTGCACGCCCGGCCAGGTCTGCTCGACGGTGGCGCTGCTGCGCGAGCTCGCCGAAGGCCAGGCCAGCGGCGTGACGCGCGGCGAACGGCCGGACGCCTTGAGCGACGAGGAGATCCGTGAGCGCATGAGCGGCAACCTGTGCCGCTGCGGCGCCTACCAGAACATCGTGGCGGCGATCCGCACCGCTGCGGGCCACGCTGTCAATCAGGCATAGGAGGCCGCGTGCATTCGATTTCCTACGAACGGGCGCGCGACGTCGCCCATGCGCTCGAACTGGCGCGCGCCCCCGGCAGCAAGTTCATCGGCGGCGGCACGAATCTGCTCGATTTATATAAAAGCGGGGTCGAGCGGCCCACCACCCTGGTCGACGTCAGCCGGCTGCCCCTGAACGGCGTCGACGAGCTGCCCGATGGCGGCGTGCGCATCGGCGCCACCACCAGCAACACGGCGGCCGCGAACCATCCGCTGGTGCGCGGGCGCTACCGCGTGCTGTCGGAGGCAATCCTGAACGGCGCCTCGGCCCAGCTGCGCAACATGGCGACCGTCGGCGGCAACCTGCTGCAGCGGACGCGCTGTTATTACTTCACCGACCCGGCCTTTAAACAGTGCAACAAGCGCGAGCCCGGCTCGGGCTGCGCCGCGCTCGACGGTCTCAACCGCATCCACGCGATCCTTGGCGCCAGCCCGGCCTGCATTGCGACCAACCCGTCGGATATGTCCGTGGCGCTGGTCGCGCTGGACGCGCGCGTGCGCCTGGCCGGACCGGATGGGGAACGTTCCATTCCGGTGGCCGGGTTCCACCGCCTGCCCGGCGACGCGCCGCAGTTCGATACCGTCATCCAGCCGGGAGAACTGATCGTCGCGATCGACCTGCCACCGTCAAATTTCGGCGCGCAGCATTATCTGAAAGTGCGCGACCGCGCCAGCTATGCGTTCGCGCTGGTGTCGGTGGCGGTCGCCCTCGACCTGCAAGGCGGCATCGTGCGCGACCTGCGCCTCGCGCTCGGCGGCGTGGCCCATCAACCCTGGCGCGTGCCGCAGGCGGAAGACCTGCTGCGCGGCCGGGCGCTGGACGAAGCGGCGATGGCGCAGGCGGCTGCCGCGCTGGTTGCCGGCGCCCAGCCCTATCAGCACAACGCATTCAAGGTCGAACTGGCGCAGCGTGCAGTCCAGCGTGCGCTGCGCATTGCCGGAGGAATCGCATGAGCATCATCGGCGCCCCCCTCAACCGTACCGACGGCTGGGCCAAGGTCAGCGGCACTGCCCGTTATTCCGCCGAGCATCCCGTCCAGGGCCTGGCCCATGCGGTGCTCGTCACCAGCACCATCCCGAGCGGACGCATCAGCAAAATCGATACGAGCGAAGCCGCCAGCATTCCCGGCGTGCTGCTGGTAATGACGCACGAAAACGTGCTGCAGCTGCCGCGCGAAACCAGGGCCGGCAAGGTATCTCCACCGATCGGGCGCGTATTGTCTCTGCTGCAGGATGCCGAGATCCACTACAACAACCAGCCGATCGCGGTGGTCGTCGCCGAGACCTTCGAGGCGGCGCGCGAGGCTGGTGCACGCCTGCGCGTGGAGTACGAGACGGCGCCGGCCCGGCTCGACTTCGAGGAAGCGAAACAGCAGGTCCACCCGCCGGAAAAGGTGTTGACCCAGAAGCCGGACACCAAACGCGGAGATGTGCAGGCCGGCATGCTGTCAGGCAGCGCCAGCATTGACTTCACTTACCGCACGCCGGTCGAGCACCACAACCCGATCGAACCGCACGCAACGATCGCCGCCTGGGACGGAGACCGGCTGACCCTGTACGATTCGACCCAGTACATGAAGGGGGTACAGCGCACGGTGGCCGGCACGCTCGGCATCGAACCGGACAACGTGACGGTGCTGTGCCCGTATGTCGGTGGCGGCTTCGGCTGCAAGGGTTCCGTCTGGTCGCACGTGGTGTTGGCGGCGATGGCGGCGAAGATGGCCGGACGGCCAGTGAAACTGGTGCTCGATCGCAACCAGATGTTCGGCCCGGTCGGGCAACGGCCGGTCACCGACCAGCGCCTGCGCCTGGCCGCGATGACGGATGGCCGGCTGACGGCCAGCGCCCACGACACGGTCGCCTACACCTCGATGATCGAGGACTGGATCGAGCCCTGCGGGCTGATGACGCGCATGATGTACGCAAGCCCGAACCAGGAAACGACGCACCGCCTGGCGCGCATGCACCTCGGCACCCCGACCTTCATGCGCGCGCCGGGAGAAGCCTCGGGCTCGTTCGCGCTGGAGTCGTCCATGGACGAGCTGGCGTACGAACTCGGCATCGACCCGCTGCAGCTGCGCCTGCAGAACTACACCGAGCGCGACCCGGGCAAGGATTTGCCGTTCTCGAGTAAGTCGCTGCGCCAGTGCTACGCGCTCGGCGCCGAGCGTTTTGGATGGAGCCGGCGCGATCCGGCGCCGCGTGCGATGGTTGACGGCGACAAGCTGGTCGGCTGGGGCATGGCGACGGCAACTTACCCGACCAACCGCTCGAAGGGCGCGGCGTCGGCCACCTTGCTCCCCGACGGCACTGCCGTCTTCCGCTCCAGTACGCAGGACCTGGGCACCGGCACCTATACGGTCATGGCGCAGATTGCGGCCGATGGCCTGGGCGTGCCGGTCGAGCGCGTGCGTTTCGAGCTGGGCGACTCGCAACTGCCGGAGGCGCCGGTCTCGGGCGGTTCGACGACGGTGGCCAGCGTCGGGCCGGCGGTGCTGGCGGCGGGCGGCGCCCTGCGGTTAAAACTCATCGGCATCGCGGTGGCGGACGAGGGCTCGCCACTGTTCGGCGCGCTGGCGGACGATGTCGATGTGGCCGAGGGCGAACTGTTCCTGCGCGCCGATCCGTCCCGGCGCGATGCGATGACGGCGATCGTCGCGCGCCACGGCAGCGGCCCGGTCGAGGTGGAAGCGACCGCGGAACCGGGCGACGCCAGCAAGCAGTTCTCGATGCACGCGTTCGGCGCCGTGTTCGTCGAGGTGCAGGTCGACGAACTGCTGGGAGAGGTGCGGGTAACGCGCGTGGTCGGCGTGTACGGCGTGGGTAAATTGATGAACGAGAAGACGGGCCAGAGCCAGCTGATGGGCGGCATCGTCGGCGGGCTCGGCATGGCACTGTTCGAGGAAACCGTGTTCGACGAGCGCAACGGGCGCGCCGTGAACGGCAACCTGGCCGAGTACCACGTGCCGACCCATGCCGACATCCAGCACATTGAGGTGCTGACCGTCGACGAGGACGATCCGCACGTCAATCCTTTGGGCGCGAAGGGCATCGGCGAGATCGGCATTACCGGCGTGGCGGCGGCGGTGGCGAATGCCGTGTTTCACGCGACCGGACGCAGGATACGGGAGTTGCCGATTACGCTGGATAAGTTGTTGTGATGGGGGCTGATCAGCCCGATGTCTCTTTAGCAGGACGTAGGGTGGGCACCCCGTGCCCACGCGGAACTGTCATCAGGGCCCAGAACGGACGCGGCAGGCCGATGCGCATCGCGATGTACAGCGCGAGCATCGCGGCGATAAAACTTTTCAGCGAAAACAGCGCCTCGCTTGTCGACGGCGGCTTCACGCCGGCTTCTCTCCGGTGGCGCCGTCGCCGGGCTTGCCGACCGGCGACCCGATCGCCGTGAGCACGCGCAGGCAGGTCGCGATGTCGGCCGGATCGATCCCGGCGAACACCTCGCGGCGGAAGGGAATCAGGGCCGCTTCCATCTGGGCGGCGCGCGTCCTGCCTTCGTTCGTTAACTGCAGCAGCCTGGCGCGGCGGTCCTGCGGGTCGTCGCGGCGCTCGAGCAGGCCGTTCTCGATCAGCAGGTCGACCACGCGCACCAGCGACGAGGCTTCCAGCCCGAGGGCCTCGGCCAGCACGCCGGGGCGCACGCCATGCTCCCCGAGGCGGCCCAGGATCAGCACCGGCAGCGCGGTCGCCTGCGACAGGCCGAATTCGGAGGCGACCCGGTCCGCCATCGATTTATACGCCCGCGCCGCATGGGTAAGCGTGGCGGTCAGTTGTATCAGGGTGTGGTCGAAGGAATCCATGGGCGTGTTTTGCTTTTGATGCGAAAATTTAGCATGCAAACTAAATGCTTGCGGGAACGTGGGTAGTCAGGAGTTGCGTCAGGGCCGGATGGCCTGCTTCGCCTTCAGGGTGGCGATCGCCGCCAGCGACGCCGGCAGTTCGAATTCATGTTCCGGCGCCACCCTGCGCAAGGCCTCGATCGGCGCATAGCCCCAGTGCACGGCGGCAAAGGCGACGCCGGCCTTGCGTGCGGCGGTGGCGTCGGTTTCCTGGTCGCCGACGTACAGCGCAGCGCCCGGCGCCACGGCCGCGCGCTGCACCACCTTGCGGATGCGCGAGGTCTTCCCAAAAATCGACATGCCGCATTCGTACTGGCTGATCAGCGATGCCAGCTCCGGCCCCAGCACGCGGCGCACGTTGTCCTCGGAATTCGACGACACGATCGTCAGCGTCACCGCCGAGCGCGCCAGCGTGCGCAGCGCGTGATCGATCTGGGGAAACAGCTTGATGCGGTGCGTGTTCTCGCTCATCAAGGCTTTGAAGCTGGCGGCGGCCAGCGGCAGCTTCCAGGCCGGCATGCCGACGTGGCGCATCATGTCGCGCGTACCGGCATGGCGCAGGTGCTCGACCTGGCTCGGGTCGATGCGACGAAAGCCGTGCTGGTCGGCAATCCCGTTAAAAACGCTGAGAAAGAACGGGAAGGAATCGGCCAGCGTGCCGTCGAAGTCGAAAATGGCGAGGCGATAGCTCATGGCAGCAGGGTAGCGGAGCCCCGGCCTGCAACACAAGCATTCCGAACCGTGTGCCCGTGCTCAGCCCGTGCTCAGCCCGTACTCAGCCCGTACTCAGCCCTGTGCGGCGCGCTCCGGCACCACGAAGGCCAGGCTTTCCTCGAACGAGCGCAGCACCATGTCGACGTGCTCCTGCACCGCCGCCTGGTTGGCCGCCGTTTCGCCGAACGGCAGGCGGATCGTGACCAGCAGCGCATTCGGCAGGCTGGCGCGCAGTTCGTCGGCCACGCGTTGCCACTGCGCCAGGCCGGCCTCGACCGGATAGGTGAGGAACACGGTCGAGATCAGGTCGGCCTTGTCCGGGCCCGGCGTATCCTGGCCGGCGCCGACCACTACGCTGCGGGCGTCGACGTCGAGCTCGCGCAGCGCGCGTACCAGCAGTTCGCTGAGCAGGTCGTCGCGTTCGCTGCCCAGGCCCGCGCACAGCACGATCGAATGCGAGGGCACGTCGAGCGAGCCCTGCCAGCGCCCGAGGCGTTCCTCGCGCATCTTGCGCAGGTGCGCCCCGACATTCGCGTCGAGCAGCGACACGCGCCCGCGCTTGCGGCTGCGCGCCGGCGCCCCGGACACGGGCGTCAGCGTGGTGGCGACGTCGGCGATGATCGCGCGCATGCGCGCTTCCTGGGCGCTGTCGACCTGCCCGCTGCGGCCCTCGGCCGCCGCCAGCGCGACACCGGGCAGCAGGATCTGGTCGCAATAGCGCGCGAAACTGTGGCGCTCGAGGTAGGACCTGGCGTCGGCGATGATGGCGTGCCGCTCTCCGCCCAGCACGCGCTGGTAGAAGCGCTGCGCCGCGTTCACGTTCGGCAAGTCGCCGAGCAGGATGGTGACCGGTTCCAGCGCACGCACGTGGCGCCCGGCCACCACCAGGCACAGCGTGAGCGGGGTCGACAGCAGCAGCCCGACCGGGCCCCACATCGCACCCCAGAACAGCGCCGAGACGATCACCGCCAGCGGAGAGAGGCCGGAACTGTGGCCGTATACCTTCGGTTCCACCACGTTCGCCACCAGCAGCTCCAGGGCGGCGAACATCGCCAGGCAGGACAGGGCCAGCGTCCAGCCGGGGTCGATCGCGGCCACGAAAATGGCGATCAGGACGCCGGCGACCAGGATGCCGAGGTAGGGCACGAAGCGCAGCAGGCCGCTCAGCGCGCCCCACAGCGCCGCATGCGGCACGCCGAAGGCCCACAGCAGCACGCCCGTCAGCACCCCGAAGGTCAGATTGACGATGAACTGCGACAGGAAAAAGCGAGACACGCCGCGCGTGGCGTCCGACAGCGCGCGCACCGTGCGGCCGATCTCGGCCTGGCCGGCCAGCCGGATCACCCGGTCGCGCAGGGACTCGTGCTCGAGCAGGATGAAGATCAGCAGCACCAGCACCAGGCCGGTCTCGCCGATCGGGCCCCAGGCCAGCGCGAACAGGCGCGCCAGCGTGTCGCGCGTGGTGGCGCGCGGCGCCCGCACTTCCACCGGCAGCGGCTGGTTCGCGCTCGTGCTCAGGGTGCCGCGCCGGACCGTGACCGGGGGCGGCGGCGGCAATTGCGCCTGCGGCGCCACCGCGCTCAGCTCGGCCTCCAGGCGTGCGAACGGACGCTCGGTGATCTCGCGCACGCGCTCGATCTTCGAACGGATCGCCGCCCGGTACTTCGGCAGGTCGCCGGTCACCGCCACCAGCTGGAACGCGAGGATGGTGCTGACCCCGACCACGCAGGTGCCGGCCAGCAGCACCGACACCAGCGTGGCCGGCAGGCGCGGCAGGCCGATCCGGCGCAGGCTGCGGATCAGCGGCGCCAGCACCAGGCTCAGGATCGAGGCCAGCGCCAGCGGCTCGAGCACGTCGCGCCCGAAGTACAGCAGGCCGAGCACGCAGGTGACGGTAACGATGGAACCGGAGGTGAGGCTGTTGAACAGGGCTGAATCGCGCATCGGTGCTGTCGGTGCTGTTGGTGCTGTTGATAAGGGCGGCGGCGCCAAAGGTTTCCTGGTCCTTGCTGGCGGCCGGGCCGGCCCGGCAGCACCAGCGCGAGAGTCTAGCATCAACGACAACGCGGCAGTTCGCCCTGGCCGGCAAAAGACCGTTCAGCGCCTCTCCGCCCAGGCTGTGAGTGCCGCGATCAGCTGCGGCGCATCCACCGGCTTGACGAAATGGGCGTCGAAGCCGGCCTGGCGCGACGACTCCAGGTCGCTCGACTGGCCGTAGCCGGTCAGGGCGAAGCAGGCGGCATCCTGCAGGGCCGGCTGCGCGCGCAGCTGGCGCGCCAGCGTGAGGCCGTCGATCAGCGGCATGCCGATGTCGAGGATGAAGACGTCGGGCGTGCCGGCCAGCGCGGCCTCGAGCGCCAGGCGCGGGTCGTTGATGGTGTGGACCGCGTGCCCGGCCGCTTCGAGCAGGGCGCCCAGGGTCGCCGCGGCGTCGGCGTTGTCGTCCACCAGCAGGATGCGCAGCGGCTTGATTGAAGCCGCCGCGAGCGGCCCCGCTGTCACCGGCGCCGTTCGCGGCGGCGGCTCGGCGGCCGGCAGTTCCACGATGAAGGTGCTGCCCCGGCCAGGGCCCTCGCTGCGTGCCTCGACCCGCCCGCCGTGCATGCCGACGATGTTCTTGACCAGCGCCAGCCCGAGGCCGAGGCCGCCCTGGGCGCGGTCGGGGGTGCGCTTGCCCTGCACGAACAGGTCGAAAATGTGCGGCAGCAGGGCGGCGTCGATGCCGTTGCCGTTGTCGCTCACCGTGATGCGCGCCTTGCCGTCGTGGGCGCCGACGGACAGGGTGATGACGCCGCCCGGCGGCGTGTACTTGGCCGCGTTCGCGAGCAGGTTGGCGGTGACCTGGATCAGGCGCGCGCGGTCGCCCAGCACCCCGGCCGGCGCCGGCCCGAGCCGCAGCGCCAGCGCATGCCGGCCCGCTTCGATCAGCGGGTGCACCTGTTCGGCCGCGCTGGTGACCACCGATTTCAGGTCCACCGGCGCCTTTTCCAGCTGTACCATGCCGCGCGTGACGCGCGAAACGTCGAGCAGGTCGTTCACGAGGGTTGTCATGTGGCTGACCTGGCGCGAAATGACCTCGCTGTACTGGCGCACCTTGTCGCCATTCTGCGGCATCAGGCGCAACACCTGGGCGGCGGCGCTGATCGGCGCCAGCGGGTTGCGCAGCTCGTGCGCCAGCATCGCCAGGAACTCGTCCTTGCGGTGGTTGGCCGCCTGCAGCGCCGCTTCGGCGAGCTTCGCTTCGTGGATGTCGGTGTCGGTGCCCAGCCATTTCACGATGTTGCCGGCGTCGTCGTGCAGGGGCAGGGCGCGCGCCAGGATCCAGCGGTACTCGCCGCTGTGGTGGCGCACACGGTAGGTCATCTCGTAGGGTTCGCCGCTGGCGACGCTGTGCGTCCAGCAGGCGCGCCCGGCCTGCTGGTCGTCCGGGTGCAGCAGGTCCTCGGCCCAGGCCGTGCCTTTCGCGCTGCCCGCCGCCATGCCGATGAAATGGTAGAACTGCTCGTTGTGGTAGTCGATCGTGCCGTCGGGCAGGGCGGTCCAGACCATCTGCGGCATCGCATTCGTGATCGTGCGGAAGCGCCGCTCGCTGTCGCGCAGCTCTTCCTCGAAGCGCTTGCGCTCGGTGACGTCGCGCGTGGTGCCGGCCACCGCCTCGACCTCGCCGTCGGGCCCGAGGATGGGCACGAAGATGTAATCGTAGATGCGGCGCCCGAAGGTGCCGTTGAACGGCACTTCGCCGCGGATCGGGGCTTTCGTCGCTTTCACCTGCTCGATCTCGCGGTCGTGCATCTCCGCGTGCCAGGGCTCGTAGCCGAGCTCCAGGCAGGTCTTGCCGAGCGCTTCCTCGAGCGTCTTCCCCCACATCCTGAGCAGCACCGCATTGGCATAGGTAAAACGGTGGTCGAGGTCGAACACATAGGCCAGGTCGGGCGAATTCGACAGCACGGTTTCGTACAGGCGGCGCTGGCGCTCGGACTCGGCCACCATCGCGGCCAGCTCGCGCTTGGCCCGCGCGTGGCGCGCGCTGGTTTGCTCTTCGTGCAGGTGGCGCTGCGTGAGCAGGGCCAGCAGGTCGGTAAAGTAGCCGATTTGCGCGCTGAGCCCCAGACTCGGCGCGCGCGGCGCCCGGTGGAAGAAGGCGAGCGTGCCCAGCACCCTGCCGCCCGGCGAATGCAGCGGGAACGACCAGCAGGCGCGCACCGCGTGGGCCCGTGCCAGGTCGAGGTAGGGGAGCAGCCGCGGCTCGGCCGGCACGTCCTCGACGACGACGACATGGCCGGTGTAAGCAGCGCGTCCGCAGGACGCCTCGTCGGGGCCGACCGGCAGGTGCGCCAGCGCCTCGGCAAAGGCGGGTGGCATGCCGCTCGTGGCCACCATGCGCAGCCGGCGAATCGACCCGTCCGGCTCGTCCAACGCGTCCGCCGCGTCCGCCTCGTCCACCAGGTACACGGCCGCCATGCATTCCTCGCCGATGAGCCGGCACGCCTCGTCGAGCAGGCTTTGCAGGATGACGTCCCAGGACGCGCCGCGCACGGCCTCGGACAGGATGTGTTTCAGTCCATCGAAATCCAGTCCTGCTGGGTGTGCCTTCATCGTGGGCGGCCGGGAGTGTCAGGGGTCTCGATTGTAGCTCACCCCCTCCGGGTAACGGCCCCTTTTTGCGCTTGGGCGCCCCGCATTCAATAGTGTGTTTGCTTCCTTTGAACGGCCTTACAATCTTGTTAGCCTGTCTTGTCATCTTGTCTTGCTAACTTACTATCTGCATTTCCCACACATCCATGGCCCAAATCCATCCTGCCGGCTGGCGCGAGATGTCCGTCACCGGAAATGCAGCACGCGAGATCGAAACCCTGGCCCTGCTCGAGCAAAGGCTGAGCGACACGCCCTACAGCATCTACCACGGGGTGCACTGGACGAATGTCGAGCAGGGCTTCTCGGTGTATGGCGACGTCGACTTCATCATCGTCGCCCCCAACGGGCGCATGCTGCTGATCGAGCAGGTCGCCGGCTTCCTCAACGAGACCCGCGACGGCCTCGTGAAAAACTTCCAGGGCAAGCCCCGTAAAATCCGTGCCCACATCCTGCACACGATCGAGGGCCTGACACGCCGCTACCAGGGAGACCTGTCGATCGACTACCTGCTGTACTGCCCCGACTACACGGTGCGCGATCCGAACCTGGCCGGGATCGACCCCAGCCACATCATCGACGCCACGAATAAGGGGCGGCTGGCGCGGGTGATCCGCGAGGCGCTGCCGATCACGGCCAAGACCGAGGATTTCGACAAGGTGACGCGCTTCCTCGGCGATACGCTGAACCTGCGCCCCGACCCCAGCTCGATGATCGGCTCGGCCACGCAGATGGTGACGCGCCTCTCGGGCGGCCTCGCCACCTGGGCGCGCCGCCTCGAATTCGAACCGTTCCGGCTGCGCGTGGTGGGCACCGCCGGCAGCGGCAAGACGCAACTGGCGCTGGCCGAGTACCAGGCCGCGATCGACGCCGGCCTGCGCCCGCTGTACGTCTGCTTCAACCGGCCGCTGGCCGACCACATCGAGCGCCTGGTGCCGCACGGCGGACGCGTGTCGACCTTCCACATGATGTGCGACGCCTACATGCGCGCCCAGGACGCGACGCCCGACTATTCCTCGCCCGAGGTCTGGAACGAGATCGAAACGGCGCTGGCCGAAGTCGCCCTGCCGGAAACCTGGCAGTTCGACGTCCTGATCGTCGACGAGGGACAGGATTTCTCGGTCGCCTGGCGCGACATCGTGCTGGGCATGCTGAAGGAGGGCGGACGCGCCCTGTGGCTGGAAGACCCGGACCAGAATTTATATGGCCGCCAGATGGTGCCGCTGCCGGGCTGGGTGAAACTGCATTCGGATACCAACTACCGCAGCCCGCGCCAGATCGTGCAGGTGCTGAAATCGATCGGCGCCGCGCGCGAGACGGTGGAGCCCGGCAGCCCTTTCAAGGGCGCCGACATCGAGGAGCTGACTTATCCGGAAGGCGATACCGAGGCCATGCTGGCCCAGACCCGGCGCGCGGTGACCTCCTGCCTGGCGGCCGGCTTCGCGCGCCACGACATTGCGATCTGCTCCTTCCGCGGCCGCGAAAAATCCGCCATCCTGAACCTGGATAAACTCAGCGACGCCCACACGCTGCGCTCCTTCACCGGCGCCTACGATTTATTCGGCAACCCGGTGTTCCGCGAGGGGGGATTGCTGGCCGAGTCGGTCTACCGTTTCAAGGGGCAATCGGCGCCGGCGCTGATTTTTACCGAGATCGATTTCGAGGAGATGACGGACCTGGTGCTGCGCAAGCTGTTCGTCGGGATGACGCGGGCGCGATTGAAACTGGTGCTGGTGATGAGCGACCGGGCCTCGCTGCAGGTGTTGGAGCGGGCCGAGACCTAGCGCGGCGGGGAATCTGCGGCCCGGCTCAGCTGCGGCCTGCCTCGCCCTGCGGCGGCGCTGCGGCCGGCAACCCGGCGTGTGCCGCCTGCTTCGCCACCAGCACGCAGTTGCGCCCGTCGTGCTTGGCCTCGTACAGCGCCAGGTCGGCCGCATGGACCAGGCCCTGCATGTCGTTGCCGTGCTGCGGATACGAGGCCACGCCGATCGAGGCCGTGGCGCCGATGCGCCGGCCTTCGTGCAGTACGTCGCCCGCGGCGATCGCCAGCTGGATCGCGTCGGCCCGCTTCAGGGCGTTCTCGATGCCGCAGTCGGGCAGCACCACCACCATCTCTTCGCCACTCATGCGGCAGGCCAACGTCGCAGGAGCGGATGCATTCGCGCAGCGTCAGCGCCACTTTCCGCAGGATGGCAAGGCAGAGGAACGGCGAGCGGGTAGGTTGCCACACGTAAAGATGTTGTTCGCGCCATGCAGGACGGGTAGTGCCGGGCAAGCTCGGCTATGATGGCGCCCCGGTCGACGGTCTCTGCAGCCTTGCTTCGGTCGTGCCGGGAGCAGTGTTATCGATGATGGTCTGGCAAGGGATGTGATGGAAGCAGCAAAGCAGGTAACGCCCCGCGCGGATGGGGCAGGGCGGACGCAGTTTGGCGTGATTAACTTGTTGAAGGCGATCGCGGCGCAGCTGATCGTGCTGCACCACCTGGCCTTCTATGGGCCGATGGCGGACCATGCGCAGCCCTTGATGCCGGAACTGATCGACTGGCTGGCCGGGGATGCGCGCATTGCCGTGCAGGTGTTTCTCGTCATTGGCGGTTTTCTTGCTGCGAAGTCGCTGTCTCCGCAGGGGTATCCCGGCCTTGCCAACCCCTTGGTGTCCATCTGGCGGCGTTACGTGAAACTGGCGCCGCCGTTCATGGTGGCGATGCTGCTGGCAATCGGCGCTTCCGCCCTGGCCGGTACGTGGATGACCCACGATGCGATATCAAAGCCGCCGGGCGTGGGACAGGTCGCGGCGCATGCGCTGCTGCTGCACGACGTGCTCGGCTATGAGGCGCTGTCGGCAGGGGCCTGGTACGTCGCCATCGATTTCCAGCTGTATGCGCTGATGAGTTTATTGCTGTGGGGCGCCGGGCGTCTTACCGGACACCGCGTGCTGCCCTGGCTGATGCCGGTCGTGATGACGGTGGCGGTCGGCGCCTCGCTGCTGTATTTCAACCTGGATGCCGACTGGGACATCTGGGCGCCGTACTTCTTCGGCAGCTATGGGCTTGGTGTGCTGGCCTGGTGGGCCAGCGATCCCGCCCGCCATCCGCGCAGCGTCGCGGTGCTGCTGCTCATGATCGCGTTGCCGGCGCTGCTGGCGCTGACGCTCGACTTTCGCAGCCGTATTGCCGTCGCCCTGGCGGTCGCCTGTGCGCTGGTCTTGTTCGGCCGGGCGCGCACGCCTGCGGTGTCGTACGGGCTGCGGGACCTGGCCGGCAGGATGGGAAAGGTCTCGTATGCGGTCTTCCTGGTTCACTTCCCGGTCTGCCTGGTCGTCAACGCCGCGTTCACCCGCTTCGTGCCGGCCGACATGCACCTGCAGGCCGCCGGCACGGTGCTCGCGTGGGGACTCAGCCTGCTGGCCGGGGCCGCGTTCTACCGCTGGGTCGAAGTGCCGATCGGGCGGGCTGTCACGCTGTTCTCGGGGCGCGTTGACCCGCAGCCGCTGGGATCGAAGGGGTGAGGCGGCGCGCCGTCATCGGACGGCGCGCTTTAAAAACTCAGATTTCGCTGGTCTTGATATGGGCCAGCGGCTGCAGCAGGCCGGCGTCGAGCTCGTCGAACGCGTGCCCGTTGGCGGCCCGGCGCGGCCAGTCGCGGTTGGCGAGGGCCGACTTGCCGAGTGCGACGATGTCCGTCTTGCCGTCGGCGAGGATGGCGTTGGCCGCGTCGGGCGTGCCCAGCTGGCCGTTGGCGATCACCGGCAGCTTTCCGAAGCGCTTGGCGTAGCCGGCCAGCGAGTCGCCATCGCTGTTCGCCTCGCCGAACGCGGGCGCCTGCGCATCGAACTCGGTGGTGTGGATGTAGTCGGCGCCGGCGGCGGCCACGCTTGAAAAGATGATCTCGGCATCCTGCTGGCCGTTCGCCCATTTATGGTAATAGTCGTTGACCTTCCCCTGCGAGATGCGGATGCCGACCAGGAAGTCCGGACCGACCGCGGCGCGCACGGCCTGGAGCACCTCGACCAGCAGGCGCAGCCGGTTCTCGGTCGAGCCGCCGTAGCGGTCGGTACGCTGGTTGGTGTAGTCGGTCAGGAACTGGTCGAGCAGGTAGCCGTTGGCCCCATGCACTTCGACCCCATCGAAACCCGCCTGTTTCGCACGCAGCGCAGCGGCGGCAAAGGATCGAATTACGTCGGCGATTTCCTGCTCCGTGATCTCGCGCGGCATGGCGTAAGGGCCCTCGCCGCGATAAAAACCCAGCTGCTCGCCCTTCGGCTGGACCGCCGACGGACCGACGGTCTCCCGGGAGCGGTGATTGCCCTGGCTCAGCGCACCGGCATGCATCAGCTGCATGACGGCCTTCGCGCCGGCGCCGTGCACCGCCTCGACCACCGGTTTCCACGCCTGCGCCTGGGCATCGTCGCCGATGCCGGGCTGGTGCAGGTAGCCCTGGCTGTGGGCCAGGTCGGGATAGATCCCTTCGGTGATGACGAGCCCGAAGCCGCCTTCGGCGAAGCCCTGGTAATACCGGACCATGTTCTCGGTCACGTAGCCGTCTTCGGTCGCGCTGATGCGCGTCATCGGCGCAACGGCGATGCGGTTCTTGAGCGAGACCTTGCCCAGCTGGATGGGGGTCGACCATAAATGCTGTGATGCCATCGTGTTTCTCCATGAGGGTTATAAGAGCGTGAGCGCTGCATGCAATGCATCGCCCGGCGCCTGTGCGAAGCAGGGCCACGGCGACGCGTTTGGGATGTGCGTTGGCGAAATGGAACGGGAACCAATGCCGCATGCAACTATTTATAAGGCAGTGTAGAACCTGACCGTGTGGGTAGACCGCACGTTTCTTCGAGGCAGGCCGTCCTTGTTGTGACGGGTGATTTTCGAGAGCGTTGGTAGCGCCACAACACAGTCTAGCAGCGATGCCATTAGTGAGAAGAAATCTTTCGCCGAATCAACGTTCGTTTGGTAGCATCCCGGCATGAACGCTACCCCTGCCTACGGAGCCACGCCTCCGCGAATCCGCCGCCGTCAAACCCTCGCCCTGGTGCTGCTGGTCGTCACCGGCGTCATCAATTACCTCGACCGCGCCACCCTGGCCGTCGCCAACGAGTACATCCGTGCCGACCTCGGCCTTTCGCTCGGCCAGATGGGCTTGTTGTTGTCGGCCTTTTCGTGGAGCTATGCGCTGTGCCAGCTGCCGGTCGGCGCGCTGGTCGACAAGATCGGGCCGCGCTGGCTGCTCGGCATGGGGCTGGTCGTGTGGTCGCTGGCGCAGGCCGCGGGCGGGCTCGTTTCGACCTTCGGCTGGTTCGTGGTCGCCCGTATCGTGCTCGGCATCGGCGAGGCGCCGCAGTTCCCGGCGGCGGCACGGGTTGTGAGCAACTGGTTCCCGCTGCGCGCACGCGGCGCGCCGACAGGGGTCTATAACTCGGCGTCACCGCTGGGTGTGGCGCTCGCGCCCTTGCTGCTGACGCCCCTGATCGCGGCGACCAGCTGGCATTGGGCGTTCTTTGTGACCGGTGCGATGGGCCTGGTGGCGGCGGTGGTCTGGGTCGCCCTGTACCGCGATCCCGTCCGCAAGGAGCTGACCGAGGCGGAACGTGCCTACCTCGACGCGGACCAGAGCGCCGAGGCCGTGCCGCCAACGAGTTTCGCCTCCTGGCGCGCACTGTTCCGCTACCGCGCCACCTGGGGCATGTTGTTCGGTTTTTCCGGCTCGGTCTACCTGAACTGGGTGTATCTGACCTGGCTGCCGGGCTACCTGCGCACCGAGCGCCAGATGGACGTGGCCTACGCCGGTTTGGCGGCCTCGGTTCCCTTCGCCTGCGGCTTTGCCGGCGCGCTCATCGCGGGCTGGGCGTCGGACCGCGTGGCCCGGAATTCGGCTTCTCCACTGGCCGGCCGGCGCAAGGCGGTGGTGGCGGCGATGCTGGGCATGGTGGCGTTCACGATTCCGGCGGCGCTGGTCGAGAGCAATACGGTTGCCGTTGCCTGCATTTCGATCGTGATTTTCCTCGCCAATGCCGCCTCGGCTTGCTCGTGGTCGCTCGTCACGGTGGTGGCGCCACGCAGCCGGGTGGGGTCCCTGGGGGCGATTCAGAACTTTGGCGGGTTTATTGGGGGAGCGCTGGCGCCGATTCTCACCGGTTTTATTGCGCAGACCTGGTCGTTTGTGCCGGCCTTGCTTACGGGAGCCGGCATCGCGTTCCTTGGGGCGATGGCGTATCAGTTCCTGGTCGTGCGATCCATTCCTGAACAGGAGTAAGCTAGGAGCGAAACAAATGTCTTGTCGTTACATGACTTGACGGATCTCGGCCATTTTCGTTGCCTGTAGATTAGGTGCGCAAGACGCGTGATACACCAGCCATGCTCAACGTCCGCTAGGGCGAGTAAGCTGCATATTGCTATTTAGCTAACGACTCCGCAGAAAAACGCTCGTCCGAAAGTCCACCCAAGGTAAGCGGCGATAAGTAACAATGCTGGTCCTGCCATTAGCTTTGCTAGTAATTTTTCAGGCATATTGCTACTCCTAATATTTGAAAGTGGTGTCTGAAGAGGATCAGGGCGTTTGATGTGGACGCGCGGCAGGCGCAGCACGGTCGAGGCGATCAAGTGACTCACAACTATTCGGGTTCGTTTCGTTGCTTTCGGTTACTGCTCAATCGTCTCGCTTCACCGGCAGCGCTACATTGATTCAGCGCAGTGCTATAAAAAAAGCCAACCCGATCGGGGTTGGCTTTTTGTTTTACGGCTAATGACCGCTTGGCGGAGATGTCAGCAATGACGAGCTTGCCGAAGTAGTGCCCGACATTTACACGTCAATATTCCCCGCCTGCAACGCATTCGACTCAATAAAATTCCTGCGCGGCTCCACCTCATCGCCCATCAAGGTGGTAAAGATCTGATCCGCCGCAATCGCGTCCTCGATCTGCACCTTCAGCAGGCGGCGCACGGTCGGGTCCATCGTGGTTTCCCACAGCTGTTCCGGATTCATCTCGCCCAGTCCTTTATAACGCTGCTTCGACACGCCGCGTTCGGCTTCTTCGCGCAGCCACAGCATCGCTTCGTGGAATTCGCGGACCGCAAACTCCTTCATCTTCTCGCCTTCGCCGCGGCGCATGATGGCGCCGTCGCCCATCAGACCCTGGAAGGTCGCGGCGGCGTTGGCCAGCACGGCGTAGTCGTTGCTCAGCACGAAGTCGGCGTCGATGGACGTCACGTAGACGTTACCGTGGCGCATGCGCTCGATGCGCAGGGCGTGCTTTTCGCTCAGTTCGTCCGAACGCACGACCACTTTGACGGCCGGGTCGTTGATTGCCGCTTCCATCGCTTTGGCGGATACCTCGGCGGCTTCCAGCGTGCTCATGTCGAGCGTGACGCCGCTCATGATGGCGGTCAGCGCGGCGCGGTCGATCACGCGCGTCAAACGCATCATGATGGCGTTGGCCAGGTTGTACTGGCGCACCAGTTCGCCCAAGGCTTCGCCATTGATCGGCTCGGCGCCTTCACGCGGGATCAGCGACGCGCCGTTGAGCGCCACCGTCATCATGTAGCTCGCTTCCTCGACATCGTCCTTCAGGTAGCGCTCGTCACGGCCGGCTTTTACCTTGTACAGCGGCGGCTGCGCAATATAGATGTGGCCGCGCTCGACCAGCTGCGGCATCTGGCGGTAGAACAGGGTCAGCAGCAGGGTGCGGATGTGGGCGCCGTCGACGTCCGCATCCGTCATGATGATGATGCGGTGGTAGCGCAGTTTATCGACGTTGAATTCGTCCGGGCCGATCGAGGTGCCGAGGGTGGCGATCAGGGTCGTGATCTGCTCCGACGACAGCATCTTTTCGAAACGCGCCTTTTCCACGTTCAGCACCTTGCCGCGCAGCGGCAAAATCGCCTGGAACTTGCGGTCGCGGCCCTGCTTGGCGGAACCGCCTGCCGAGTCACCCTCGACAATATAGAGTTCGGCCAGCGCCGGGTCGCGTTCCTGGCAGTCGGCCAGTTTCGAGGACAGGCCCAGGCCGTCCATCACGCCCTTGCGCCGGGTCAGGTCGCGCGCCTTGCGGGCCGCTTCGCGGGCACGGGCCGCTTCCACGATCTTGCCGCAGATGATCTTGGCGTCGTTCGGCTTTTCGTTCAGGAAGTCTGTGAGCGTCTTGGCGACGATTTCCTCGACCGGGCCGCGCACTTCCGACGACACCAGTTTATCTTTGGTCTGCGACGAGAATTTTGGTTCCGGCACTTTGACGGACAGTACGCAGGTGAGACCCTCGCGCATGTCGTCGCCCGAGATTTCGACTTTCGCCTTTTTGGCGAAATCGTTCTCGTCGATGTATTTGTTGATCACGCGCGTCATTGCCGCACGCAGGCCGGTCAGGTGGGTGCCGCCGTCGCGCTGGGGGATGTTGTTGGTGAAGCAGAGCACTTGCTCGTTGTAGGCGTCGTTCCACTGCATCGAGACGTCGACCGCAATATTCGTGCCTTGCTCGGACACGCGCTCGCCGGTGGCCTGGAACACGGTCGGGTGCAGCACGGTCTTGGCCTTGTTGATGTACTCGACGAAGCCGCGGGTACCGCCTTCGAAGGCAAAGACTTCT
>JBBWZO010000103.1:0-9750 GCA_039649125.1 Massilia sp.
AAGGTCACCGGCGCCGACGGCGTCACCCGCCGCGTACCGCTGGACATGCTGATGGTGTTCTTTGGCCTGTCGCCGAAGCTCGGCCCGATCGCCGAGTGGGGCCTGGACATCGAGCGCCGCCAGCTGAAGGTGATGGACACCGAGAAGTTCGAAACCAACGTGCCGGGCATCTTCGCCGTGGGTGACATCAATACCTACCCGGGCAAGAAGAAGCTGATCCTGTCGGGCTTCCACGAAGCCGCGCTGGCCGCCTTCGGTGCCGCTCCCTACATTTTCCCGGACAAGAAGATCCACATGCAGTACACGACGACCTCGCCGAAGCTGCACAAGATCCTCGGCGTCGAGACCCCGGTCTTCGACTGATCCGTCTCCCAACCGGGCGGCCGCGCGTTTGATCGGGCGCCACCTGGTTCAGTTACTCAAATACGACAATGCCCCGGCCCTCCGGGGCATTGTTTTTTCATTGGTTTTTATGTGTGTCGGATCACTGACGCCCTATCGTAAAGGGGTGTATAACTTCTTCAAGCGCGCATCAAATGCAGTCTGACCGGGAACAGATATTTCCATCCGTCAAGCGACTTACCCTATAATGATTTGATGAAATTGCGCCTTACGCACGACGCGCAGGCGCCGCGCAACAAATGAAGGATTACTATGCTCTACCAATTACACGAGATGCAACGCTCCTTCCTGACCCCGCTGATGCAATGGGCGGATGCGTCATCGAAGCTGTTCTCGAACCCGGTTTCCCCATTGGCCCACACCCCGTTCTCCCAGCGTATCGCCGCCGGGTACGAGCTGATGTACCGATTGGGCAAGGACTACGAGAAGCCGGCGTTCGGCATCGACACCACGACCATCAAGGGCGAGACGGTCGGCATCATCGAAGAGGCCGCCGTCACCAAGCCATTCTGCAAACTGCTGCATTTCAAGAAAGCCCTGCCTGAGGCGGCGGCCGCAAGCCTGGCGCAGCCGACCGTGCTGCTGGTCGCGCCGCTGTCGGGCCACCACTCGACGCTGCTGCGCGACACCGTGCGCGCCCTGCTGCCCGACCACGACGTGTTCATCACCGACTGGATCGACGCGCGCATGGTGCCCCTGTCCGACGGCCCGTTCCACCTCGACGACTACGTGTATTACGTGCAGGACTTCATCCGCGCCCTCGGCCCGGACGTGCACGTCATTTCCGTCTGCCAGCCGACGGTGCCGGTGCTGGCCGCGATCTCGCTGATGGCGACCAACAACGATCCGAAACTGCCGAAGACGATGACGATGATGGGCGGGCCGATCGACCCGCGCAGGTCGCCGACCGCCGTCAACGACCTGGCTACCGAGAAGCCATTCTCGTGGTTCGAGAACACCGTGATCTACTCGGTGCCGGGCAACTATCCGGGCTTCGGGCGCAAGGTCTATCCGGGCTTCCTGCAGCACGCCGGCTTCATCGCCATGAACCCGGGCCGCCACGCCCAGAGCCACCGCGAGTTCTACCAGCACCTGGTACGCGGCGACGAGGAATCGGCCGAGAGCCACCGCCAGTTCTACGACGAGTACAACGCCGTGCTCGACATGCCGGCCGAGTACTACCTCGAGACGATCAAGACCGTGTTCCAGGAACACCGCCTGCCGAAGGGCACCTGGGAAGTCGGCGGCCAGCTGGTGCGTCCGCAGGACATCAAGACGGTCGCGCTGTTCACCATCGAAGGTGAACTCGACGACATCTCGGGTGCCGGCCAGACCCAGGCCGCGCACGACCTGTGCAGCGGCATCCCCGAGCACATGCAACGCGACTTCGTGGCGCCGAAAGCCGGCCACTACGGCATCTTCTCGGGCCGCCGCTGGCGCGAGGTCATCTGCCCGAAGATCGGCGAATTCATCCGTGAATTCAGCTGATCGGCGCCGGACGCAATGAAACATGCCACGTCGTACGTGGCATGGCGTTCAGTCAGGCCAGGAAGGCCGCTTCACGTTGAAGCGGCCTTTTTTACGTCCGTGTCTTCAAGTCCTCGTGGAGCGCACGCGTAGAAACGCGTGGACTCAGGAGTCCACCCTACGAACCGAGGTATACGTAGGGCGGACCGGGCGGCGAACCGCTCCCGAGTCCACGCGTTTGGGGCCCCGGCACAGCCGCCATCATCCGCCCCAGCCTGCGCCGCGCAATCCGACCGCGGCCGGCCGTGCTCAAACGGGGTCGCCGCGCCGATCCTCTCCGCGGGCGAAGTCGTCATCCTGCTCGCCATGATGGTCCTCGCGGCGCTCGCCGTGGCGGCGATCTTCCATCTTCTCTTGAGCGGGCGCCGGCTCAGTGTCGGGCTTCGGGGCGGCACGGTGGGTCGGCAGGCCGGTCGGGTCGACCGCGAGCAGGGGAGCAATGATCCATTCGTTCATGATAAATAGGCTTTCCGGTCTTCCATATACTTTGCGTCAGTTGCCGAGCAGGACGCTGGCGATGATGCCGGTCGCGATCGCGATCAGCACGTAATCGTTGCCGACCTGCCGGTAGTCAGTTCGGGCTTGCGCCCCACACCGTCAGTTAGCCAGCGATCCCTGTTTCGGTCTGTACGTTTCTGCACGTAACCCGCAGTCATTATCGTCACTCCGTCGCCTGCGCCACCCTGCTTCGCGCAGCCGGCACTTTTATTGGATAATGACGGCTTTAGCCCGAAGCCCGCCGTGACCAAGACCCTTGCCGACCTGATCGAAGACCAGCTGCCGCAGACGCAATGCACCAAGTGCGGCTATCCGGCATGCCGTCCGTATGCGGAAGCGATCGCCCGTGGCGAAGCGCAGATCAACCAGTGCCCGCCCGGCGGCATGGAAGGCGTGCGCCGCCTTGCCAGCGTGACCGGGTATCCGGTCATCCCGCTCAATCCCGCCAACGGCGTCGAGCGCCCGCGTCCGGTCGCCTTCATCGACGAGTCGCTCTGCATCGGCTGCACGCTGTGCATCCAGGCCTGCCCGGTGGACGCGATCATGGGCGCGGCCAAGCAGATGCATACCATCCTGCCGAGCCTGTGCACCGGTTGCGACCTGTGCGTGGCGCCCTGCCCGGTCGACTGCATCAGCATGGTTCCCGTCACGGGCGAGGCCACCGGCTGGGCCGCGTGGTCGCAGCAGGCGGCCGATGCGGCGCGTGCCCGCCACGATTTCCGCACCGCGCGCCTGACCCGCGAACGCGAGGAAAACGAGGCGCGGCTGGCGGCGAAAGCCCTCGAGAAAATGCGCGAAGTGAACGCCGAGGCCACCAACACGCCCGAAGAACTGGCCGAGAAGGAGCGCAAGCGCGCCATCATCGCCGCCGCCATGGAACGCGCGCGCCTGCGCGCTGCATCGGCCTCCGCTCCGCCTGCTTCGGAAGCGCCGCCACCAGATAAGACCAACTAATGAATCCGGCAAAACGCTTAGAAATATTTACGCGCTTTCGCGCTGTCAATCCCAGGCCGACCACCGAACTGGAATACACGACGCCGTTCGAGCTCCTGATCGCCGTGCTGCTGTCGGCGCAATCGACGGACGTGGGCGTGAACAAGGCGACGCGCCGGCTGTATCCGGTGGCGAACACGCCGCAGAAGATCCTCGACCTCGGCCTGGACGAGCTGAAGAGCTACATTTCGACGATCGGCCTGTACAACACCAAGGCGAAGAACGTGATCGCCACGTGTCAAATCCTTGTGGACCAGTATGGCGGGGCGGTGCCGCATTCGCGCGAGGCGCTGGAGTCGCTGCCGGGCGTGGGCCGCAAGACGGCGAACGTGGTGCTGAACACCGCCTTCGGCGAGCCGACGATGGCGGTCGACACCCACATCTTCCGCGTCTCGAACCGCACGAAAATCGCGCCCGGCAAGAATGTCGACGAAGTGGAAATGAAGCTATTGAAATTCGTGCCGAAGGATTTTTTGCACGACGCCCACCACTGGCTGATCCTGCATGGGCGCTATACCTGCGTGGCGCGGCGGCCGAAGTGCTGGAACTGCATCATCAGCGATTTATGCGAGTTCCGCGACAAGACGCCGGCGCCGGACGGACTGATCGCGCCGGCGCCGGTGGAACTGGTGCCGCAGGACGGCTAGCACCGGGACACCAGGCGAACAAAAAGCCCGCGACGACCAGGTCATCGCGGGCTTTTTGTTGTAGCTCCACGCCATGCGTCACGCCAGAGCGAGGACCGGCTCCTTGTATCCCCGTGCACGCGCAGCGTGGCCGATCGAGGGAGCTGCCGCATCGCCGTCGAGCTTGAAGACACTGACGGCTTCGTTCAGGACCATAGTCTGCTCGCGCAGCGCGTGGGCGGCCGCCGCCGCTTCCTCGACCAGTGCCGCGTTCTGCTGGGTCGCCGCATCCACCTCCGTCATGGCGGTGTTGACCTGTTCGATACCGCCACCCTGCTCCGCCGTCGCGTTGCTGATGTCGCCCATGATGGCGGTGACGCGGCGCACGCTGGCGACGATCTCGGACATCGTGGCGCCCGCTTCGTTCACCAGTACGCTGCCGGCTTCGACGCGCTCGACCGAGGTGCCGATCAGGGTCTTGATTTCCTTGGCGGCAGTCGCCGAGCGCTGCGCCAGGTTACGCACTTCGGCAGCGACGACGGCGAAGCCGCGGCCCTGTTCGCCGGCACGCGCCGCTTCCACCGCCGCATTCAGGGCCAGGATGTTGGTCTGAAAAGCAATGCTGTCGATGACGCCGATGATGTCCACGATCTGCTTGGCCGAATCGTTGATGGAGGCCATGGTGGCGACCGCACGCTCGACCACATCACCCCCTTTCGACGCCACGTCGCAGGCATTGATGGCCAGCTGATTGGCCTCGCGGGCGTTGTCCGCATTCTGCTTGACGGTCGAAGTCAGTTCTTCGATCGAGGAGGCCGTCTCTTCCAGCGAGCCTGCCTGCTGCTCGGTGCGGTTCGACAGGTCCAGATTCCCTTGGGCGATTTCGCCCGCCGCCACCGAAATCGTCTCGGCGCCACTGCGCACCCTGGCCACGATGCCTTGCAGGCTGCCGGTCATGTCCTTCAGCGCGGCCAGCAGCTGGCCGGTTTCGTCGTTCGACGTCACCTCGATCCGGGTGCGCAGGTCGCCGCCCGCCACCGACTGGGCGACAGCAACGGCGTGGTCGAGTGGGCGTACGATCGAACGCGAAACGACGATGCCGGCGACGATGGCGGCGCCCGAGCCGACGATCATCGCGATCAGGCTGAGGAGCGTGGCGCGCTCGCTGCTGGCGCTGGCCATGGCCACGTTCGCCCCGGTTTCGGCGACGATGTGCTCGCGCGCCTTCGTCAACAGCTCCGAGGGTGCACGGTCCTTGCCCTTGACGGCCGCGTCGCCGGCAGCGGCATCGAAACCGGCGGCCGCGAACTCGGCATAGCCCTTGCGGTAATCCTCGCCCATCTGGGCGTGCGCGCGCCCGAATTGCTCGAGCAGTTCGCGTTCCTTACCAGCCGGCGTGGAGGCAAGCAGCCTGGCGACTTCGCCGGCCACCTCGCGTTCGCTTTCCTGGAAGGCTTTCCAATACTTGGCGCGCTGGGCGTCGTCCTTGCCGCGCAACAGCGTATTTTTCCATTCCTGCACCTGGGTCTTGAAGGTCGACAGCAGGGTCTCGACGCCTTGCGCCTGGCTGTAGCTGCTCACGGCGCCGCGATAGGTATCGATCGAACGGTTCAGCTCGGACAGGCCGAAAAATCCTGCACAAGCAACGACAACCGCCACGGCGGCAAAGCAAAGAGGAAGCTTACGGCTCAGTTTCATCGCGGTCCTGGAATAAAGATGGCTGAGCAACGCTGGCGTGGTCTGCCACGGGTGCCAATGCGGTGCGCATACCTTTTGCATGCTCAAGCACAGTGTAGGGACGCGCTAGTTGCGGTGCAACAATAATGCTGAGCAAAAATAATTGATGCGCCGCAATGTCGAATTTCTACAACGATTTACCCAGGAGGATGGTTGCGCTTGCAAAGAGGCCGCAGTGAACTGTGACGCTGCGGCCCGGTCATATTGCTTTACGTTGCAGCGAGCGCCGCGTTGCGGCAGTGTGTGCGAATCGTCCGTGCGTCCGTTCACGGCGGGCCGATGGCAGGTCCGGCCGGGATCAGGCGAACAGCGTGGTCGCCCCCGTGGCGAACGACGCCCGCGCGATGCGCCCATCCACCACCTCATAAATGCACAGCATCTCGACGCTGCCCTTCCCTTCCGGGAAATTGCGCGTCACGACCTCGAGGTCGGTGACGATGTTGCCCAGCACGGTGCGGCTGAGCAGGCGAGCGTGCAGGTCGGGTTCCACGAAGCGTGCCGCATAGCGCGGCCGGATCTGTTCATGTCCCTCGGCCAGCAGCGGGCCGTGCAGCGTGAACTGCTGCGCGTCCGGCGCATAGGTCTGCATCAGGGCGTCGATGTCTTTTGCGTTGTAGGCGTCGAGCTGGGCCTGCACCACGGCGGCCGGATTCATTGAAGTCATAAAGTGCGTCAGAGGAGTACGAGGTTATCGCGGTGCACGAGTTCTGGCCCTTCGATGTAGCCGAGGATGGCTTCGATCTCGTGCGAGGAGTGGCGCATGATGCGGCGCACTTCGCTGCTGGTGTAGTTGGTGAGGCCGCGCGCCATCGGTACGCCGGCTTCGTCGACGCAGGTGATCAGCTGGCCGCGCCCGAATTCGCCTTTCACGGCGACGACGCCGATCGGCAGCAGCGACTTGCCCTCGCGCGCCACTTTCTGCGCGGCGCCGGCGTCCAGCACGACCTCCCCTGCCGTATGCAGGTGGTCGACCATCCACTGGCGGCGCGCGGTCAGGCGCGTAGTGGGCGCGGTCAGCTGGGTGCCGATCGCCTCGCCATTGGCCAGGCGCGTGAGCACGTCCGGCTCGCGGCCCCAGGCGATCACGGTGTGGGCGCCGGAACGGGCGGCGCGGCGCGCGGCCAGCACCTTGGTCAGCATGCCGCCGCGACCGATGCTGCTGCCGGCGCCGCCGGCCATCGCTTCCAGCGCCGGGTCGCCCGCCTGCGCCTGTTCGATCAGCTGCGCGGACGGGTTCTTGCGCGGGTCGGCGGAATACAGGCCGCGCTGGTCGGTCAGGATCACGAGCGCGTCGGCTTCGATCAGGTTGGCGACCAGGGCGCCGAGCGTGTCGTTGTCGCCGAACTTGATCTCGTCGGTGACGACGGTGTCGTTCTCGTTGATGATCGGGACCACGCCCAGGCGCAGCAGGGTGGTCAGCGTGGCGCGCGCGTTCAGGTAGCGTTCGCGGTCGGCGAGGTCGGCGTGCGTGAGCAGCACCTGGGCCGTTTTCACGCCGTGGGTGCTGAAGCTTGTCTCGTAGATCTGGGCCAGGCCCATCTGGCCGCAGGCGGCGCAGGCCTGCAGTTCGTGGATGTCGCTCGGGCGCGCGCTGAAGCCCAGGCGCAGCATGCCCTCGGCGATCGCGCCGGAGCTGACCAGCACGACGTCCTTGCCGAGCGCGCGCAGTGCGGCGATCTGGGCAGCCCAGCGGGCAATGGCGCCGTGGTCGAGGCCGCGGCCTTCGTCGGTGACGAGCGAGGAGCCGACCTTGACGATGATGCGGCTGGAGGAAGCGATGACGGATTTCATGGCGAGAGTCTCGAGTCCCTTTTCGGGTCTCTTTCCTTTTCCCGCGGGCGCAAGGCCAGCAGGGCCACGCCTGCCAGCAACTCGATCCCGCTTACGATGAACAGGAACCCATGCGGCAGGCCGATCGCGAAGGCCGCGACCAGGCGCCCGGCCGGCTGGGCCAGCAGGAATAATGCTACGAGGTCGCCGAGGATGGGCTGGTCGCCCCGCCTCGCCGCCAGCCATGCCAGCCCCGCGGTAGCGAGGCGCATGCCGACATAGATGGCGTAGAACTGGCTGTAGCCGTTCACGCCAACGAGAAACAGGCCCATTGCCGTGGCGACCCGGTCCGGGTCGAGCATGGCAATGAGCGCCGCCAGCGAACTGGCGGTTGCCACCAGGCGCAGCAGCTCCGCGCGCGCCCAGGCACGCGTGAGCAGCGGGCGCTTGGCGATGGCCGAGCCCTTAGTCTTCAATGGTCTTGAAGCGAGGATCGTTCGGATCGATCGAGGAAATGCCGCGCGCTTCCTCGGTCATCTGCGTCGTGTCTTCGGCGCGGTTGGACAGCGTGCGCTTCTCTTCCAGGTGCAGGTAGATCGCGTTGATCAGTTCCTGGCAGCCTTCGCGGCTCAATGCCGAGATCTCGAAGACAGGTCCCTTCCAGGCCATCTTCTTGATGAAGTCCTTGACGCGCTTCTTGCGCTCTTCTTCCGGCACCATGTCCAGCTTGTTGAGCACGAGCCAGCGCGGCTTGTTCAGCAGGTCTTCGTCGTACTTTTCCAGCTCGCGGATCAGGGCTTTCGCTTCCTTGACCGGGTCCACCGTCGCCTCGAACGGCGCCAGGTCGACGATGTGCAGCAGCAGGCCGGTACGCGCCAGGTGGCGCAGGAACTGGTGGCCCAGGCCGGCGCCTTCGGCCGCGCCCTCGATCAGGCCCGGGATGTCGGCGATCACGAAACTCTTCGCGTGCGACACGCGCACCACGCCGAGGTTCGGATGCAGCGTCGTGAACGGATAGTCGGCCACCTTCGGGCGCGCGTTCGACACGGCGGTGATGAAGGTCGACTTGCCCGCGTTCGGCATGCCCAGCAGGCCCACGTCGGCCAGCACCTTCAGCTCCAGGCGCAGCGTGCGGCGTTCGCCCGGCTTGCCGTCGGTCTTCTGGCGCGGCGCACGGTTGGTCGAGGTCTTGAAGTGGATGTTGCCCCAGCCGCCCTCGCCGCCCTTGGCGAGCAGTTCGGTCTGGCCGTGTTCGGTCAGGTCCGCGATGATCTCGCCACTGACGTTATCGATGATCAGGGTGCCGACCGGCATGCGCAGGTAGACATCGTCCGCGCCCTTGCCGTAGCAGTCGGAGCCGCGGCCCGGTTCGCCGTTGCGCGCGTGGTGGGTTTTCGAATAACGAAAATCGACCAGCGTGTTGATGTTACGGTCCGCCACCGCCCAGATCGAGCCGCCCTTGCCGCCGTCGCCGCCGTCGGGTCCGCCGAATGGACGGAACTTCTCGCGCAGGAACGATGCGCAGCCGTTGCCGCCGTCGCCCGCGATGACTTCAATTCTTGCTTCGTCGATAAACTTCATATTGACCGCCAAAAAACTAAAAGCGCCTAACAAAATCCTCAGGGCAAGGCGCATCGTCGAAGACAGTACGCTTGTACGGCGAGACGATGCAACGCCGCCATGGGGGTTTTGTTAGGCGCTTGAAAAAGGCCCTACCTGGGGCAGAGCCTCTCGATGGAAGGCTTGCGCCTTACAAGGATGCGCCGCTCGAAGCGGCGCTTGCGTGCTTACGCTGCAACCGCTTCGTTAGCAACGACGGTCACGAACTGCTTCGAGCCCACGCCTTGCTTGACGAATTTCACGGTGCCGTTGACCAGGGCGAACAGGGTGTGATCCTTGCCCAGGCCGACGTTGACGCCCGGACGAACCTGGGTGCCACGCTGACGCACGATGATGCCGCCGGCGTTGATCGCCTGGCCGCCGTACACTTTCACGCCGAGGCGTTTGCTTTCCGAGTCGCGGCCGTTACGGGTAGTGCCGCCGCCATTTTTGTGTGCCATTTAATTACTACTTGATGACTTTGAAGAGAGGGGCAATTAGCCGTTGATCGAAACCACTTGGATTTCGGTGAAGTTCTGGCGGTGGCCCTGACGCTTCTGGTAGTGCTTACGACGGCGCATCTTGAAAATGCGGACCT
>JBBWZO010000115.1:0-2897 GCA_039649125.1 Massilia sp.
CATCTCAAAAGCCGGACAGCACGATCTTGCCGCGCGCCTTGCCGCTCTCGATCAAGGCGTGGGCGCGGCGCAGATTGGCCGCGTTGATGGTGCCGAAATGGTCCGCCAGCGTCGTGCGCAGCACGCCGGCGTCGACCAGTTCGGCGACCCGGGCCAGGATATTGTGCTGCTCGATCATGTCCGCGGTCTGGTACATCGAGCGGGTGTACATCAATTCCCAGTGCAGCGAGATGCTCTTGGGCTTGATGATCGGCACGTCGAGCGACACGGGGTCATCGATCAGCCCCAGCTTGCCCTGCGGCGCCAGCATCTCGGCGATGTCGGCCAGGCGCTTGTCGGTGTGGGTCAGGCTCGCCACGTAATCGACCTCGTCCAGGCCAAGGCCGCGCAACTGCGCCGGCATCGGCTGCGTGTGGTCGATCACATGGTGCGCACCGAGCGCGCGCACCACGCCCGTGTTTCCGGCCGCGATGCGGTGGCGACCATGGCGAGGCCGGTGAGCTGGCGCGCCAATTGGATCAGTATCGAGCCGACGCCGCCGGCGCCGCCAATGACCAGCAGGGTCCCGCTCGGGTCTTTGCCTTCGCGCACCTGCAGACGGTCGAACAGGAGCTCCCACGCCGTGATCGAGGTCAGCGGCAGCGCGGCCGCTTCCTCGAAGCCGAGGCTCTTCGGCATGGGTCCGACGATGCGCTCGTCGACCAGGTGCAGCCCGCTGTTGGTGCCCGGCCGTAACAGCGAACCGGCGTACATGACGCGGTCGCCCGGCTTGAACAGGGTGACCTTGTCGCCCACGGCGCGCACCACGCCGGACGCATCCCAGCCCAGCACCTTTGGCGCCACCGGGGGCGGCAGCACGCCGCCGCGGATCTTGGTATCGACCGGGTTCACCGAGACCGAATGCACTTCCACCAACAGGTCGTGCCCGCTCGGCTCAGGTTCGGGCAAGGTGGTGTCGGTCAGGGCATCCAGCGAACCGAGCGGAACCGACTCGTTATAGAGAATCGCTTTCATAGGTGCTCCATCGAAACCAATAAAGGGCGCGGACTGCGTGCGAGGTCGCACGATGATAGCGATTGCGGTCTTGCAGAGCGGATCCTTACGTGCGGGCAGCGCCGGCCCGGCAGTGGAAATGGCGCGGCGCCGCCTGAGGGCGCCGACGCCGTGGTGGCAAGCCGGCCGGGCTCAGAATTCCTGGACGGTCGGGCGCAGCACGATTTCGTTGATGTCGACGTCGGCCGGCTGGGTGATGGCAAAGGCAACCGCGCGCGCGACCGCGTCGGCGGGAATTGCCATCTGGTAGAAGTCGAGGACGGCGCTGGCGCTCTCGGCGTGGCTGCTGCCATGTTTCAGTTCCGACGCCACCGCGCCTGGCGAGATGACGGTGCTGCGGATCTTCCCGCCGACCTCGGCGCGCAGCCCTTCGGAGATGGTGCGCACGGCAAACTTGGTGGCGCTGTACACGGCGGCGTTGCCGAATACCTTGAGCCCGGCCACCGACGCGATGTTGATGAAGTGGCCGCTGTCCTGCTTCCGGAACACCGGCAGCGCGGCGGCGACTCCATACAGTACGCCTTTGACGTTAATGTCGATCATGGCGTCCCACTCGTCCACCTTCAGTTCGCGCAGCGGCGCCACCGCCATCAGGCCGGCATTATTGATCATCACGTCGAGCCGGCCGAACTGGGTCAGCGCGGTCTGCACCAGTGCCGCCACATCGTCCTTGCGCGTCACGTCGGTGACGGCAAATGCGGCCTGGCCGCCGGCGGCGCGGATCTCCGCGGCCAGTGCTTCCAGCCGGTCCTGGCGGCGCGCGCCCAGCACCAGGTGCGCGCCCTGCGCCGCCAGGTGGCGCGCGGTGGCTTCGCCGAGGCCGCTGCTGGCGCCGGTGATGATGACTACTTTGCCTGCGATCTCTTGGTTCATTGTGCTCTCTCCGATAGGGATGGTGAATTCAGGAAGCCAGTATGCAAGCTGGATATCGGCTTGTATATGGAACAACAGCGATTTCAGAATTCGAATTTATGGAATAATCGCAGGCCAATCGAGGAGCCAGACCATGCTGAACCAGACTGACCTGTTACGAATCGTTTGTGTGGCGGCCGAGTCGTCCAGCTTTCGCGAGGCGGCGGCGCGGCTCGCCATTTCGCCGCAGGGGGTGACGCGCGCGATCCAGCAGCTCGAGCGCCACTTCGGCGAAGTACTGTTCCACCGCAGCACGCGCCAGGTCCGTGTGACCGAATTCGGCGCGCAGCTGGCGGCGCGCGGCCGCGATTCGCTGCTGCAGCTCGATGCGCTGTTCCAGCGTGCCAGCGATGCCACCGAATCGGAACTGCCGACCCGCGTGCGCATCACGGCGCCGCGCAGCCTGGCGCGCATGCACCTGCTGCCGGCGCTCGCCAGGCTGGCACTGGCGCACCCGGCGATCATCGTCGACCTGCGCCTGGCCGACGCGATCGCCGACGTGGTGGACGAACAGATCGACATCGGAGTGCGCCTGGGCTTCATGCGCGACAACCGCTTCGTCGCGCGCGCCGTCGCCAAGATGTCGTTCGTGATTGCCGGCGCGCCGGCGCTGGTGGCGCGCACCGGGGTTCCGGCCTCGCCCGAGGCGCTGGCGGCGCTGCCGACCACCGGCTACGTCGATGGCGCCAGCGGCAGGGTGTGGCCCTGGTACGTGGCCGACGGTCTCGGCGGCAGCCAGCAGTTCACCCCGACTTCGCCGGCCTTCCTGACCGACGATCCGGAAGCCGAGCGCGACGCGGTGCTGGCCGGCGTCGGCTACGCCCAGCTGCCGCACTACCTGGTCGCTGCCGAGCTGGCCAGCGGCCGCCTGGTCACGGTACTCGACGACTTCGCCCCGCCCGCGTGGGATGTGTTCGTCTATCGCCCGCAAC
>JBBWZO010000016.1:0-5961 GCA_039649125.1 Massilia sp.
GCAAGCCCCAGGCCAGGCAAGGAATAGAAACGGCGGTCCAGCCGAGCGCGTGCGCGGGCGGCAAGAACCCTTCCATGATGTGCATTCGTATCCTCCCGTCGAATGGTCCATAACGACACCATCGGGAAGAAGAAGAAGACGGCCGACGAGGCGACAACACCGGGTAGAGGCGGACGCGCGACACGAACGGCAGCCGCTTCCCGTCACCCCGGGGAATGGTGCTAGCTTATTTGGGCCGGTATTCTGGCTCGCCGTCATCCTTCTCCGCACCTTCCCGCGAGAGTCGCAGTGGCGTGTTGGCGGAGTCGTCAGGCTTACAGCAGCGGGGGCTGCACCGGAATGGCCGCACAAGGCGGTGTCACCGGTTTCCCGTTTAACGTCATTCCAAGACGGAATGGACGCACCCAAGCTGTGATTTTACACTGAACGGTGAGAGCATACCCATTTCGCCGTGAAAAAATTGGTGGCTGCGCGTGACGGTCAGGCGACGAAGGATTGGTTTGAATCTATGCTCGCAACACCTGCGGGGTTGGACGTACCCAAGCTCCAGATATGATATGTCCACCGCGGATCGCGGCAGCTGAACCGGCGTCCGCCGTATTCGACATCGGCCAATTCGATGATGATCGCCGCCCCCGCGTACCGCGCGTTCGTGCACCAGATCGGCATCGGCCACGGTCAGGTAAATGGTCTGGGTCTCGCGCCCGACGATCTTTCACATCTGCTGGAACAGGTGCGCGTGGTTCCGGCTCACTTCCAGTTCGGTTGGGTAATTGCGCACCCTGAGCATCTGCCGCCCGCGCATGTCGCGCGCCACTTCGGCGATTGCGTCGACGCGTACCAGCGTCGAGCGGTGGATGCGCCAGAATTCGTCGGGATCGAGTTCGTCCGCCAGTTCTTTGAGCGTCTTGCGGATCAGGAGTTCGGCGGTGGCTGTCTGCACCCGCGTGTACTTTTCGTCGGACTGGAAGAACAGGATCTCGCGCGTGCTGACCATGCGCAGGCTGCCGCCGACCTGCGCCTGGATCCAGCGCAGGTAGCTGCGCTTGGGCGCGTTGCCCTGCTGGAGCAGGGAGCCGAGTTGTGCGAGCTGGGTGCTGATGTCCTGCGGGGCCTGGGGCAGGCGGCGGCGCAGGCGCTCGCAGGTCGTCGCCAGGCGCTCGCTGGTGACCGGCTTGAGCAGGTAGTCGATCGCGCCGTGCTCGAAGGCGTCGACCGCGTACTGGTCGTAGGCGGTGGCGAACACGATGTGGCAGCGGTCGTAGAGCTGGCGCGCGGCCTCGATGCCGCCCATGCCGGGCATGCGGATGTCGAGGAAGGCGATCTGCGGCTGGTAACGGGCCGCCATCTCGACCGCCTCGACGCCGTTCGCGGCCATGGCGACCACGTCCAGCGCGGGCCAGACCTCAGCCAGGCGGGCGCGCAGCTGCTCGCGCATCGGGGCTTCGTCGTCGGCGATCAGGGCGGTGGTCATCAGGGGTCCTCCATCATCTTGTAGGGTATGCGCACCGAGGCGCAGGCGCCGCCGCCGGGCGGCGCTTCGATGACCAGCTCGGCCTGGGTGCCGTAGAGCAGGTGCAGGCGTTCGCGGATGTTGGCCAGGCCCACGCCGTCGTCGGCGTGCAGGTCGATGCCGACGCCGTCGTCGCAGACGTCGACGATCAGGGTCGCACCCTCGACGCGGGCACGCACGAGGATGGTGCCGCCTTCGATCTTCCGTTCCAGGCCGTGCTTGATGGCGTTCTCGATCAGGGTCTGCAGCATCATCGGCGGGAAGGGCGAGCTGCCGAGGAAGTCGGGCACCTCGAAGCGCACCGCGAGGCGTTCCTTCATGCGGGCCTGCATGATCGCCAGGTAGGCGCGCGAGAGTTCGAGCTGCTTGCCGAGTGTAGCGCCGCCGGAGGAGCGCATCTGCGGCAGCGCCGAGCGCAGGTAGGCGATCAGGTGCGCGTGCACCTTGGCCGCCTCGGGCGGGTCGGTCTCGATCAGGCGGCCGATCAGGGCCAGGGTGTTGAACAGGAAGTGGGGCTCGACCTGCGCCTGCAGCGCGGCCATCTGCGCTTCGGTCAGGCGCCGCTCGAGCGTGGCGACGTTCGCCTTCAGGGTGGCGTCGCGCGCCACCAGCTCGGCCCGGCGCTTGCCGCCGGCCAGCACCTTGACGCCGAAGGAGATGAAGACGTACCAGACCGCCGGCTCCGGCGTATTCAACATGCCGAAGAAGACCAGCGCGAGGAACCAGGTAACGGCCAGCTTGCGCCAGTCGACGACGGCAACCCAGTCGAAGAACGCCCACCACAGCTTGCTGATCTCCCTGAAGACGTCACGCAGCACGTCGAGCGTCTGGTTCATCTGGCTTGCCTGCACGTTCAGTCTCCGAGCGGGGTCTTCTTGTCGCTGTTGATCGCCAGCACCGCGTATTTGATGGCGAGGAAGATGGCGAACAGCATCAGCGCCAGCGGAATTACCGTGATCGCGGCGGCCACCAGCACCGCGGCCAGCAGCAGGGCGGGCCAGGGCAGTGCGGAGAAAGTGCGCAGGCCGCCGCGCAGGGTGCGCAGGCAGGCTTCGGCGGCGTCTTCCAGTTCGGCGGCGAGGGATCGGAAGGTGGTGGTTTTCATGCGTGTGCTCCTCAAGTGGCTCAGTTGGTTACGTCAATGGAGCTACTCTAGTCCCGCCTGCCAGCATGAGCGAACGACCTGCGACGAAGCGTGCATTTCATGGCTTAACCGGTCGTCTCGACTGACGAACGGGAAGCCGCGCGCTCGTCCCGGTAACGCTTGAGCAGGCCGTAGAACGCCGTATCGGCCTTTTCGCCGTGCACGATCCAGCGCTCGGGCATGTAACCTTCCCGGCGAAAACCGAGCCGTTCGAGCAGCCGGGCGGAGGCCTCGTTACGCGGGTCGATGTCGGCTTCGATCCGGTTCAGGTCGAGCGCTCCGAAAGCGTGGTCGAGCAGGGCTTCGAGTGCTTCGCCGGCAAATCCCTTGCCCCACCAGGCCCGGCCCAGCGCGTAGCCAAGCTCGCAGCGCCGGTTCTGCGCGAAAAAGCCGCGCAGGTTGCAGATGCCGATCAGCTGGTCGGTGTCGGCCAGGGCGACCGCGTAGCGCAGGATGCCACCGTTTTCGCCGCCGGCTTCCTCCATCATGGCTTGCGCCTGTTGCATGTCGGTCCAGGCCGCACCGGACCAGAAACGCACCACTTCGCTGTCCGAAAAAATAGTGAACAGCGGTGCGGCATCACCCTCCCTGAATGGGCGCAGCCTGAGGCGTGCGGTATGCAGGATGGGCGGCGGCAATTCGGGCATCATGGTCTCCGTCAGGTCTAGGTTGATCTTCGCCATCACGGCTGAGTTTGCGTTAGATCAAAGGTGTTGGCATTCTCGCACTGGCCGCCAGGCGCGTGCTTTAGCATTGTCCTTTGTCGCTGTCGACTGCGGCTGCTGGCTGCTCGCTGCGCACGCCGTTGACTACGAATATATGCAAAACGATATGACGGCGTCACGGCGCGCGTTTATATTACCGGATCGGCAGACACTTTTTGCATTTTTGCAACGCACCAGCCTCTGCCGGTCTGGCGCCGGCTTTACATTCGCGGCGCGGACGCGCACATTGCTGAAATGCCTCATCGTTTTGCATTCGGACCACGCAGGTCCACATAACAATGGCTGCAAACAAGGGAGAGTCCGCATGAACGAGTCCAGACCCCAGTCGATGTCCGCCTTCTGGATGCCTTTCACGAACAACCGCGACTTCAAGGCCGATCCGCGCCTGCTGGTCTCGGCCGAAGGCATGTACTACAAGGACGTGGACGGCAACCGGATCCTCGACGGCACCGCCGGCCTGTGGTGCGTGCCCTGCGGGCATGCGCAGCCGAAGATCGTCGGCGCGGTGCGCGAGATGATCGGCCAGCTCGACTTCGCGCCCACTTTCCAGATGGGCCATCCGGCCGCCTTCGACCTGGCCGAGCAGTTGATGGACTATACGGACCACAAGTTCGGCCACGTGTTCTACACGAATTCGGGCTCGGAGGCGGTCGACACCGCGCTCAAGATCGCGCTGGCCTACCACAAGGCGCGCGGGGAGGGCGGCCGTACCCGCCTGATCGGGCGCGAGCGCGGCTACCACGGCGTCGGCTTCGGCGGGCTGTCGGTGGGCGGCATCGGTCCCAATCGCAAGAGCTTCGGCCCGCTGCTGCCGGGTGTCGACCACCTGCCGCACACCCACGATCTGCTGAAAAACGCGTTCTCGCGCGGCGAGCCCGACTTCGGCGCCGAACTGGCCGACGAGCTCGAACGGCTGGTCACCCTGCACGACGCTTCGACCATCGCCGCCGTGATCATCGAGCCGGTGTCCGGCTCCACCGGCGTGCTGGTGCCGCCGAAAGGTTATCTGAAACGCCTGCGCGAGATCTGCACGAAGCACGGCATCCTGCTCATCTTCGACGAGGTGATCACCGGTTTCGGCCGCCTGACGACGCCGTTCGCGGCCGATTATTTCGAGGTCGAGCCGGACATGATGACTACCGCGAAAGGCCTGACCAACGGCGTGATCCCGATGGGCGCCGTGTTCAGCAAGAAGTTCATCCACGACGCCTTCATGGAAGCGCCCGCCGGCATCGAACTGTTCCACGGCTATACCTATTCCGGCCACCCGGTGGCCTGCGCCGCCGCGCTGGCCACGCTCGACGTCTTCCGCGACCAGCAGATCCTGGCGCACGCGAAAGCCATGCAGCCCTATTGGGAAGACGCCGTGCATGCGCTCAAGGGCCTGCCGCACGTGATCGACCTGCGCACGATCGGCCTGATCGCCGGCATCGAACTGGAACCGATCGCCGGCAAGCCCGGCGCGCGCGCCTACCAGGCGCTGAAAAAGGCCTTCGCCGAGGGCATCCTGATCCGCACCACGGGCGATATCATCGCGCTGTCGCCGCCCCTCGTCCTCGAGAAACAGCACATCGACGAATTGTTCGGCAAGCTCTCTGGCGTACTGAAAAACCTGGATTAGAAAGACACAGCATGAACCAGCTCCACACCATCGGCCACTTCATTGGCGGCCACATCGTCGACACCGCGGGCGAACGCTACGCCGACGTCTTCAACCCGGCCCTGGGCGAACCCTGCGCCCGCGTCACGCTGGCCAGTGTGGACGAAGTCAACGCCGCCGTATTCGCGGCCCAGGCCGCCTTCCCGGCCTGGTCGGCCACGCCGCCGCTGGCGCGTGCGCGCATCCTCTTCACATACCTGCAGCTGTGCCAGCAGCACACCGACGAGTTCGCGGCGCTGGTCACGCGCGAGCACGGCAAGACCTTCAGCGACGCCCAAGGGGAGGTCGCGCGCGGCATCGAGGTCGTCGAGTTCGCATGCGGCATTCCGCAAATGCTGAAGGGAGAGTTTACCGACCAGATCGCGCGCGGCATCGACGCCTGGTCGATGCGCCAGCCGCTCGGCGTGGTGGCCGGCATCACGCCGTTCAACTTCCCGGTGATGGTGCCGATGTGGATGTTCCCGGTGGCGATCGCCTGCGGGAATACGTTCGTGTTGAAACCGTCCGAACGCGATCCGTCGGCCTCGCTGCTGCATGCGCGCCTGCTGAAGGAAGCGGGCCTGCCGGACGGTGTCTTCAACGTGGTGCAGGGCGACAAGGTCGCCGTCGATGCGCTGCTCGACAACCCGCAGGTGGAAGCGATCAGCTTCGTCGGCTCGACGCCGATCGCTGAATATATCTACTCGCGCGGCAGCGCTGCGGGCAAGCGGGTGCAGGCGCTGGGCGGCGCCAAGAACCACATGGTGGTGATGCCGGACGCCGACATGGAGATGGCGGTCGACGCGCTGATCGGCGCGGCGTACGGATCGGCGGGCGAACGCTGCATGGCGATCTCGGTCGCGGTGGCGGTGGGCGACTGCGGCGACAGGCTGGTCGAGGCACTGGCCAGGCGCGCCGCCGCGCTCAGGATCGACGACGG
>JBBWZO010000172.1:0-17773 GCA_039649125.1 Massilia sp.
TTCGACAGCATGGCCGAGCTCGTGAACAAGGTGTTCCGTACCCAGATCGTCTCGGTGCTGGGCAATGTCCTGGTCGCATTCCCGACGGCGCTGGTGATCGCGATCGCCTGGCAGAAAATGACCGGCCACCACCTCGTCACGCCGGACAAGGCGCAGCACCTGCTGCACGACATCGATCCGATCCATTCGCCGGCCCTGTTCTATGCGGCCATTGCCGGGGTCTGGCTGTTCGTGGCCGGCCTGATCTCCGGCTACTACGACAACAAGGCGCTCTACACGCGCATGGGCCAACGGGTACGCCAATTGCGCTGGCTCGGCAGCCTGTTGGGCGCCGAGCGGCGCGCGCGGCTGTCGCGCTATGTCGAGAACAATCTCGGCGGCCTGATGGGTAACTTTTACTTCGGCATCCTGCTCGGCACCACCGGCACTGTCGGCTACCTGCTCGGCCTGCCGCTCGATATCCGCCACGTCACCTTCTCGACGGCAAACTTTGCCACCGCCCTGGTCAGCCTCGATTACCAGATCACGCCGCTGCAGGCCGCCAACGCCGCGCTCGGGGTGGCGCTGATCGGCGCCGTCAACCTGCTGGTCAGCTTCAACCTGGCCCTGTCGGTGGCGCTGCGCGCGCGCAAGATCCGCTTTACGCGCAGCATCCTGCTGCTGCGCGCACTCGGCCGGCGCTTCCTGCACGCGCCGCTCGACTTCTTCATCGGTCCGAAAGAGGCGGTCGCCGCCGACGCCGACCCGATGGCTACCAGGGGAGCAAAATGAACAAGCAGCGCCTCAAGTACTGGCTGGCCGCACTTGCCCTGATCGGGGTCGTGGCCTCCTGCCGCACCCTCCCCGACGCCGAGCGCCTGCCCGACAGCCCCGCCAAGGCCAGCCCGACGGTCACCACTGCGCGCGGCGCCCTGCCCCAAAGCCAGGCGGCCAGCCTGCTGGCGCGGCGCTGGGCCAACGCGACCTCCGACCTGAAGGCGCTGGCCGTGCTCGAGGAGCAGGCCACCGGGGTGCCGCTGATCGCCGGTAACCAGGTGCAGCTGCTGTTCGACGGTCCGGCGACGATGCGCGAAATGATGGCGGCGGTGCGCAATGCCACCACCTCGATCAACCTCGAGACCTATATCTTCGACCAGGATCCGGTCGGCCTGCAGTTCGCCGAGCTGCTGATGGAAAAACAGCGCCAGGGCGTGACCGTCAACGTGATGTACGACAGCGTCGGCACGCTGGGCACGCCGCGAGAGTTTTTCGACCGGATGCGCGCGGCCGGCATCAACATGCTCGCCTTTAACCCGATCAACCCGGCCAAGGCCAAGGGCAACTGGTCGATCAACAACCGCGACCACCGCAAGATCCTCGTGGTCGACGGCAAGGTCGGTTTTACCGGCGGCATCAACATCAGCGCCGACTACGCCAACAGTTCCCTGTTCCGCTCGCGCCGCAAGCCGGACAATGTCGACGAGAACAAGGTCGGCTGGCGCGATACCCACGTGCGCATCGAAGGCCCGGCCGTCGCGACCCTGCAATGGGCCTTCGTCAACAACTGGGTGCGCCAGGAAGCGGGCGAACTGCCGCCGCGCGACTACTTCCCGCGGCTCGCGCCCGTGGGCGACAAGTTCGTGCGCGTGCTCGCCACGGAACCGGACCGCCACTCGGAAATCTACAAGTCGCTGATGGTGGCGATCAACGAAGCCAAAAAATCGGTGTACATCACCTCGGCCTATTTCGTGCCCGACCAGCAGATCGTCGACGCCCTGGTGGCGGCCGCCAAACGCGGCGTGGACGTGCGATTGGTGCTGCCGGGCGTGTCCGACCACGGCCTCGTCATGCATGCCGGGCGCGCCTTCTACGAACCCCTGCTCGCCGGCGGCGTGCGTATCTTCCAGCTGCAGGTGGCGGTGCTGCACGCGAAGACGGCGGTCATCGACGGGGCCTGGTCGACCATCGGCTCGGCGAACATCGACCGCCGCAGCTTCATCCACAACTACGAATTGAACGTGGTCGTGATCGACCCGGCCTTCGGGCGCGACATGGAAAACGCGTTCAACGAGGACCTGCGCAGCTCGAAAGAGGTGACGCTCGAGGAATGGCGCGACCGGCCCTGGGCCGACCGCGTCAAGGAATGGGCGGCGCGCCTGACCGAGTACTGGATCTGAACGCGCCTTGAAGCTCAGAGGCCGGCCGCCAGCATGCCCTCGGCGGCCGGCGCCCAGACACTTCCGGTACGCAGGAATTTTTCGGTGACGACGACGCGGAAGGTGTTGCTCAGTGCATCCCATCCGTAACGGTCGATCTCGACCCGCTCGTGCTCGACCCGCAGCAGGTTGAAGGAATTCACCTCGCCGCGCCCGCGGGTCGAGGTCGCGGTGCCGGCCTGCACCACCAGCGCCGCGTAGGCGTCGATCTGGTAGCGGCTTGCGGTACTGGCCGCGTGGCTGACGTGCATGTGGCCGGCCAGCAGCACGTCCACGCCGCATTCGGCAAACACTTCCATCGCCATCGGCGCGCGGTTGATCAGGTCGCGCTCCTCGAAGCTGTCCGGCAGGTCGAACGGATGATGGGTGACGACGATGCGCGTGATCTTCGGGTCGAGCCCGGCGAGCTGGGTACGAATGCCGGCCACCTGCTCCCGGTTCACGCGGCCGTCCTTGATCGTCAGCGAACGGGCCGTGTTGACGCCGACCACGGCGATTTCCTCGTCCACGTACACCGGACCGAGGTCGTCGGTGATGTAGCGCTTGAAGCGGGCCAGCGGTTTCACGAAACGGCGGAACACGTTGTACAGCGAGATGTCGTGGTTGCCCGGGACCACGATCTGCGGCCCCGGCAAGGTGTCGAGGAAAGCGCGCGCCTCCTCGAACTGCTCGACCTTGGCGCGCTGGGTCAGGTCGCCGGACACGACCACGACGTCGGGCGCGATCGAGTGGACCAGGTCGTGCAGCGGCCCCAGCAAAGCCTGGTCGACACGCCCGAAATGCAGGTCCGACAGGTGGATGAGTGTACGCATCGGGATTCCTCAGGTATGGATATTCGGTGGCGCCTCCCGGCCTGCTGCTGGCGCCTCTGACGCCGTTTTGGCCGCGCGCGCGGCCTGGCGCCGGCGCAGCGTGGCCGTGCCGGTGACGCAGATCGACAACCAGGCGCAGGCTTCGGCAATCCCCGCCAGCACATCGGACAGGTAATGCGCGCCCAGGTAGACGCGCGAGCCCGCCACCAGCGCGACCATCGTGCAGGCGGCAAGGACGATGGCGGCGCGCGCCTGCCAGCTGCGCGCCCGGCGCGTCAGGTAGCAGGCCAGGAAGCCGTACAGGAGCGTCGAGGCCGCCGCATGCCCGCTGGGAAAACTGTAGGTGCTCAAGGTCAGGATCGGCTCGTCGAAGTGCGGCCGGGCGCGCTCGAAGGTGTGCTTCATCGCCACGTTCAGCAGCATACCGCCAGGCACGGTAACCAGCAGCGTCAGCATCCAGTGGCGCGCCCCGTGCCGGTAGAGCCAGAAGGCGGCCAGCGCGGTCAGGGACAGCATGCCCGGCGTGCTGTGCAGGTGGGTGATCGCCAGCATGAAGATGCGCAGCCCATCGCTCGCATGGGCATGCGTATGCAGCCACGCCGCCAACCGCAGGTCGAGCTCGGTAATCGGCGCGCCGTCGACCACGGCCCCGGCGATGCGCGCAAAGCCGGCCATCGCCAGCAGCAGCGCCAGCACGCCCAGCGTCAGGTGCAGGCCAAGCGCCCCTTCCGGGGAAAAGCGGGCGGCGGTGAAACGTTGCAGGCGGGCGGTAAGCGATTTGTCCATTCGGGTCACATGGGGATACATGGCAAAAAAACTACAGTTAAATTTTTTTACTGGTGTTTTGTACAGTACCTGTGGATTTATACAGTAGTTGTGTTATTCTGTTTTCACTGAACAACATAATTCAAATAAGGGATCCGTCAATGACCACTCTGAACAACAACTTCGGCCTGGAATACGCTCCTGCACCTTTTCTTATGCGTTTTGGCCGCCGCGAAATCCTGATCACCCGTGACTTCCGCAAGCGCTTCTACCCGATCAATCCGATCATCGAGTGCGACACCGGTGTCGAAGCGGGCCACCTCGAAGTGCTGCTGTTCGGCCGCTGGTTGCTCATTCTCTCGAAGGCGCATTGAGTCCTGACAGCTGCGGCGCCCGTGTTGAATAATGATCGGACGCATGCATTGAAATCCTCATATCGATAGCTGAAATCATTCGTTTTCTTCGGATGGGCCGGGCAATACCCTAGCGGTAACTCCTCCCCACCCATCCGAAGGAAATCGTATGTTCAAGAAAATCTCCGGTTTGCTGGCCGCCGTCGCGCTGCTGGCCCAATCCGCCGCCTTCGCAGCCGACGTCACCCTGCTCAACGTGTCCTACGACCCGACGCGGGAGCTGTACCAGGATTTCGACAAGGCGTTTGCCAGGCACTGGAAGGCCAGGACCGGCGACAACGTCAATGTGCGCCAGTCGCACGGCGGTTCCGGCAAGCAGGCCCGCGCCGTCATCGATGGCCTGGCGGCCGACGTCGTCACGCTGGCGCTGGCCTATGACATCGATGCTATCAGTGAACGCGGCCTTATCGCGCACAACTGGCAGGGTCGCCTGAAGCACCGCAGCGCCCCCTACACCTCGACCATCGTGTTCCTGGTGCGCAAGGGCAACCCGAAAGGCATCCGCGACTGGGGCGACCTGGTCAAGCCGGGCGTGGCGGTGATCACCCCGAATCCGAAGACCTCCGGCGGCGCCCGCTGGAACCACCTTGCCGCCTGGGGCTATGCCCTGCGCCAGCCTGGCGGCAGTGAAGCGAGCGCGCGCGACTTCATCAACCGCCTGTACAAGAACGTGCCCGTGCTCGATTCCGGTGCACGCGGCGCCACCACCACCTTCGTCGAGCGCGGCATCGGCGACGTGCTGCTGGCCTGGGAGAACGAGGCGCTGCTGGCGCTGCGCGAAATGGGTCCGGGCAAGTTCGAGATCGTGGCCCCGTCGAGCAGCATCCTGGCCGAACCGCCGGTCGCCGTGGTCGACAAGGTCGTCGACAAGCGCGGCACCCGCGCCGTGGCCCAGGCCTACCTCGCGTACCTGTACAGCGACGAAGGCCAGGACATCATTGCGAAGAACTACTACCGCCCGTCGAACGACACCTTCGCACGCAAGTACGCCTCTCAATTTCCAAGCATTAAGCTCTTCACCCTGGACGCCGTGGCCGGCAACTGGCCCCAGGCCCAGAAGACCCACTTCGCCGACGGCGGCATCTTCGACCAGGTGTACCAGCCCGGCAAAAAATGACTTGAAATCCGGCGGATGGCCACGACTGTGCTAGTTCGATAACGCGTGGCCCGCCTGCCGGTGCGTGCGAGCGCACCGGCGCCGGCGGTCCTTCCCGCACTTCTCGTTTTACCAGAGGAAAGGAAGCCGTCATGTCAGTCAAACTTCGTCACATCAGCGAACAGGTCATCGTCATTACCGGGGCCAGCAGCGGCATCGGCCTGACCACTGCCCGCCTGGCGGCCGAACAGGGCGCCAGGCTGGTGCTCGCCGCCCGCAACGGCAACGCGCTGGACCAGCTGGCCAGCGAACTGCGCCGCCAGGGCGCTCAGGTCGCGACCGTGGAGGCCGATGTCGGCAATGCCCAGGACGTCGAACGCATCGGCCAGACCGCGCTGGAGCGCTTCGGCCGCATCGATACCTGGGTCAACAATGCCGGCGTCGGCACCTTCGGCCGCCTGGAAGAAGTCGCGCTGGAAGACCACCAGCGCCTGTTCCAGACCAACTTCTGGGGCGTGGTCCACGGTTCGCTGGAAGCGGTCAAGCGCATGAAGCAGCGCGGCGGCGGCGCCCTCATCAATGTCGGCAGCGAGGTGTCGGACCGCTCGGTGCCGCTGCAGGCCATGTACGCAGCCTCCAAGCACGCCGTGAAAGCCTTCACCGACGGACTGCGCATGGAGCTCGAAAAGGAAGAGGCGCCGATCTCGGTGACCCTGGTCCGGCCCGCCGGCATCGACACGCTGTTCGCAGTGCATGCGAAGAACTACATGGACAAGGAAGCGGCGCTGCCGCCGCCCGTCTATGCCCCGGAAATCGTGGCCAAGGCCATCCTCTACTGCGCCCAGCATCCGAAGCGCGACATTTACGTGGGAGGCGCCTCGAAGCTGGTGTCGGCGACCCACGACCGCATGCCGCGCGTGCTCGACCAGCTGATGAATGCGACCATGTGGCGCCAGCAGAAATCGAAGCAGGACAAGGTGCCGGGCCGCCGCGACGCCCTGCATGCGCCGGACCCGACCCAGACCCTGCGCGAACGCCAGGGCATGACCGAGCGCACCGTCAGGGAGAGCTCGGTCTACACGTCCGTCAGCCTGCACAAGAAACCGCTGATGACCGCCCTGCTCGGCGGCGGCGCGCTGCTTGCGGCCTGGGGCCTGTCGCGGCGTCATCCTACCCAGCCGGTTTAGGCCGATGTGGGCGGCATCCGGCGCGGTAACGCGGACGCGTCGGGCCGTTGTGGCGGCCCGGTCGGATGGCGTTTCCTGCTTGCCGGGCCGTATCCGTTACCAGTGATTGAGGGCGAATACTCGAAGGGTGGACGGGTTTCCCGTCCACCCTACAGGTGACCGGAGCCCCGTGCGGGAAGCGGCGAGCGCTCCCGACAGGGCCCGGTCCGCGCCTCAGCGCGGCGTATCGCTGCCCGGCGGCTTGCTGCCCAGGAAGTCGGTATCTTCTTCCGTCAGCGGCAGGTCGGGGATCGATTCGACGCGGTCGGTGTCGATGTCCGCGCCGTCCTTCGCGACCGTGTCGCGGCCGGCAGCGGCGCGCTCGCCGGTACCGCCGACGTCGCTGTCGCCGGAGAAGTCGGCGTCGCCGACGTCAGGACCGGCAGTGTCGCCGGCGTAACTTTCTTCCTCCTCGTTCGTGCCCCGGTCCAGGTGCACCAGCTGGTCGTCGTCGAGGTTGGCCGCGAAGCCCGGGCCGCCGATGACGTCGCTGCCGGTATCGGACAGGTCGCTTGGGCCGAGCGCATCGGTGCCATGGCCCTTGCCAAGGCTGCGGTCGGGACGTTCCGGGAAGTTATCCGGATCGAGAGTGCTAGCGCCAGTCATAATGCCTCCGTGAAGATGGTTGTGAGATAGGTTCAGGCTACAGAAATTGGCGAACGCGCGTCGCCGCGCACGCCTGGATCGGGGTCAGGAGCGCCCGACAAAACCGCCATGCCTGCATTGCTGCGTCTCGCCATACGGGGTGTACTGTCTTCGACGCTGCGCCCTGGCCTGAAGGGTTTGACAGGCGCCCTCGCTAGAAGGCGTGGCGCATGCCGACATTGAACGCCGAATTGCCGCTGCCGCGCGAACTGGCGTTGCCGACCGTATAGCCGGCGCCGTTGCGGTTGCGGATATGCGAGTAGGCCGCGTAGAAATCGGTGCGGCGCGACACGGCGTGGCTTGCGCCGATGGCGAACTGGTTCGCATCCTGGTTGGCAAGATCGCGGTCGTCCTTGGCGATGTACGAGGCCAGGAAGGTCGTGCCCTGCGTGAGCGGGACGGCCATGCCGACCAGCACGTCGCGGCTGCTGCTCGACGGCGTACGCGCGATGCCTGCGCTGTAGGGATTGTCCGGGTTGAACAGGGGGGAGCTGGCCCAGCCGCGGCTCAGGCTGTAGGCGGCGTAGGCGGTGCCCCAGCCCATGCGCAGGTTGGCCGCCAGGATCGAGTTGCGGGCGACCGTGTCATTGCTGGTCTTGCTGTTGAACTGGACGCGCACGGCGCTCTGGTTCTGGTGCGCGGCGCGCACGGTGAGCGGGCCGTGTTCGAACCCGACCGTCATGCCCCAGGCGCGTCCGGCCGGCGAGGTATCGATCTTCCTCTTGACCGCATACGAGGCCCCGGCCGACAGGCCGCGTGCGAACGCCCCGTAATATTGCACGCTGTTGTCGACGCGGCGCCCGCCCCCGATCAGGTTGCCGGCGCTGCCGGCCATCCCGCCCTTGAACGGATCGGCCACGTCGGTCAGCGCCAGGTATTGCAGGTTGTACTGGCGGCCGATGGTGAGGGTGCCGAATTCGCCGGCAAAGCCAACCCAGGCCTGGCGCCTGGATGCGCGGTCGCCGTCGTCGGCGCGGCCGGTGTCGGGCTGGACCGCGGTCTCCAGTGCAAACACCGCGGCCGTGGTCTCGCCCAGCGGTTCGCTGCCCTGGATGCCGATGTACGACTCGGAAGCCAGGCCGCCGCTGATCCTGGTCGTCGTGCAGGGACCGGCGCACCCTGTCTGGCCGACGACTCCGGCATCGATCACCCCGTAGGTCGTGACCCCGCTTTGGGCGCACGCGACGGCGGCACCTCCTCCCAGCACTGCGAATGTGACGAACGACTTGAGCATCGGCGTATCCTCTTTACGCCTCTACCTTATCCCTCTCAAGCGAGTTCATCTGTCGAATATCACACATACAGCTGACCAAAAAGGCTACTCTTTTTGTAGGCGATTTCTGACTATTTGTGTTCCAACCTACGCGCGCCTCCTCCGGTGCAAACGCAAAGGTGCCTTTGCCGCCACGCTTTGTCGCCTACATTGCGGTATGCGCCCTCCCCGGCCAGCCCTCGCTATCGTCGGAATTGTCCGGCAGATGCAGGGCAACGCCGATGCCGGTTCAGGCCGATACGGTGGCGCGGGTCTGGCGCTGCGCCGCGTCCGGCTGCGGACCGGAAAAGGGACCAACAAACAGGACGAAGCGATGCCTGCCGGTTTCGCCCCAGTGCGCATTCCGTTCTCGCGGGCATGCGACAATGGCGGGATGAATCTATCCGACTACCAGGCGCTTTTTCGCGCGTCTCCCTATCCCTACCTGGTGATGACGCCGGACCTGACGATCGTGGCCGCGAGCGGCACCTACCTGCGTTCGGTGCAGCGCACCGAGGCCGAGATCGTCGGCCGCCATGTCTTCGAAGCCTTCCCGCAAGACCCGGACAATCCCGAGTCGACCGATATTTCGGAAGTGAAAGCCTCGCTGCTGCGCGCCCTTGCCAAGGGCCAGCCCGACACGACGGCATTCGTGCGCTATTCGGTCGCGGTCGACACGCCCGCGGGCCGGAAATACGAGGAACGCTACTGGAGCACCGTCCACACCCCCGTCCTGGATGAACAGGGCAAACCCATCCTGGTATTCCAGAACCCGGTCGACGTCACCGACCTGTACCGGTTCAACGAGCAGTCGCAGGCGGCCATGCTCCAGCTCACCCCGCCCGGCGGCAGCAATGCCGAGAATTTCAACCGCGCCCAGATGCACGAAGCCCTCTCGCGCATCCTGAACAACGAGCGCGAGCACCTGCGCAGCCTGTTCAACCAGGCGCCCGGTTTCGTCGCCGTCCTGATGGGACCGAAGCATGTGTTCGAGATGGTCAACGAAGCCTATTACCAGCTCGTCGGCCACCGCGAACTGATCGGAAAAGCGGTCTGGGAAGCCTTGCCCGAAGTGACCGGCCAGGGCTTCGAGGAAATCCTCGCCAGCGTGTACCATACCGGCAAGTCGTGGACCGCCCGCGCCTTGCCGCTCGGGGTACAGCGCGAACGCGACGGTCCGATCGTCCAGCGTTATATCGACCTGGTGTACGAGCCCTACCGCGACCAGTACGGCACCACGATCGGCATCTTCGCGCAAGGCTACGACGTGACCGACTCGGTCGAGGCGCTGGCCGCCCGGCGCGAGAGCGACGAGCGCCTGCGCGACGGCATGGACGCGGCCAAGATGGTGGTGTGGGACTGGGACCTGGCCAGCGGCAAACTGGCCTACTCCGACAACATCACCCTGGTGCTCGGCTTTACCCCGCAGCGAATGGAGAGCGTCGGCCAGTTCATTCATCCCGAAGACCGCGAAATGGTCGCCAATGCGCACCGCCGCGCCATCGAAGGCGCCGGCTCTTACGAGGAAGTGCTGCGTTTCATCCGTCCCGACAATGGCAGGCAGATCTGGGTCGACAGCCGCGGCAAAGTCCAGTTCGACGCCGAAGGCCGCCCGCTGCGCATCCGCGGCGTGACCGTCGACGTGACCGAACGTTACCAGGCCGAACTCGAACTGCGCGAATCGAACCGCAAGAAGGACGAATTCCTGGCCATGCTGGCGCACGAACTGCGCAACCCGCTGGCTCCGATCAGCACGGCGGCCGAGATGCTGCGCCTGACCGTCGACAAGGACATGCGCGTCAGGAAGGCAAGCGAAGTCATCAGCCGCCAGGTCAAGCACATGACCGCGCTGGTGGACGACCTGCTCGACGTTTCGCGCGTCACGCGCGGCCTGGTGGAACTGGACAAGGGCGCGGTCGACATCAAGTCGGCCGTTTCCAGCGCCGTCGAGCAGGCCCGGCCCCTGATCGAGGCGCGCCGCCACACGCTGGTGGTGAAGACCGGCTCGGCCCAGGCGACGGTCGACGGCGACCGCACCCGCCTGGTCCAGGTGATCGCCAACCTGCTCAACAATGCCGCGAAATACACGCCCCAGGGCGGCGAAATCACGCTGATGGTTGCGGTCGAAGGCGGGATGGTCCGCATCAGCGTCACCGACAACGGCATCGGCATCGACAGCCACCTGCTGCCCCACGTGTTCGACCTGTTCACCCAGGCCGAGCGCACGCCGGACCGGACCCAGGGCGGGCTGGGCATCGGCCTGGCCCTGGTGAAGACGATGGTGGCGCTGCACAAGGGCAGCGTCAACGCCATCAGCGACGGGCCGGGCCGGGGCAGCACCTTTACGATTTCCCTGCCGGCAATTGCGCAGGAAAACGCTGCGTCACGCCATGCCGGCCAGGACGGCGCCCTGCCCGGCCAGGCGTCCCTGCACGTGATGCTGGTGGACGACAACGTGGATGCGGCGGAGTCGCTGGCGGTGCTGCTGGAAGCGCAGGGACACCGCGTGTCGGTGCAGGCGCACCCCTTCGCTGCCCTGGCCGCAGCGAAGCAGGCGCCGCCGCAGGTATTCATCCTCGACATCGGCCTGCCCGACATCGACGGCTACGAACTGGCGCGCCGGCTGCGGGCCGATCCGGCCACCGCCGGCGCCCTGTTCATCGCGCTCACCGGCTACGGACAGGCGCACGACCGCATCCTGTCGAAGTCGGTCGGCTTCGAACATCACTTCGTGAAGCCGATGGATACGGACAAGCTGAGGCAGGTGCTGGCGACGGTAAAAACAGGCGCCGGCGGCGCTCCCTGAGCGGGAGTGCGCCGGCGCCCTTGCACCCCGTTCACCTGGATTACTTGTACAGCACCTCTGGCAGCCACATGCCGATTGCCGGGAAGGTGTACAGCAGGATGATCCCCAGCACCTGGATGCCCATGAAGGGCAGCATGCCCATGAAGATCTGGTTCAGGGTCACGTGCGGCGGCGAGACGCCCTTCAGGTAGAAGGCCGACATCGCCACCGGTGGCGACAGGAAGGCCGTCTGCAGGTTCATCGCCACCAGCAGTCCGAAGAACAGCGGATCGATGTTGAAGTGGGCCAGCAGCGGGACGAAGATCGGCATGAAGATGACGATGATCTCGGTCCACTCGAGCGGCCAGCCGAGCAGGAAAATCACCGCCTGCGCCAGGATCATGAACTGCACCGGAGTCAGGTTCATCCCCAGCACCCAGTCGTTGATGATTTCCTGTCCGCCCAACAGGGCAAACGCGGCCGAGAAGATGCTCGAACCGACAAACAGCCAGCACACCATCGCCGTGGTCTTGGTGGTGAGGTAGGCCGACTCGCGCAGCAGGTTGAAATTGAACCTGCGGTAGGCAATCGCCAGCAGCAGGCCGCCGAACGCCCCCATTGCCGCCGCCTCGGTCGGCGTCGCCAGCCCGAACACGATGCTGCCGAGGACGGCCAGGATCAGGATCGCCAGCGGGAACAGCGAGCCGAGCAGCATCTTGAAGATTTCGAGCCGGGCAAAGCTGAAGTAGAGATAAAAGATGCCCAGCGCGACCACCCCTACCGCCAGCACGATCCAGTAGTTCCTGGAAGCCGGTTTGGCGGCGGGTTCCGCCGCCTGCTGCGGCGGGACGGCCTCGGCGGGCGCGGCAAGCGCCGGCGGCGTGCTGTCCGCCGTAGTGCCCGCAGTAGTGCCCTCTTCCACCGGCGGTTCTTCCAGCCCGCCCTCCAGCGGCGGTTCCGCGAGCCCGCCGGCGTCGGCGCCCGACGGGCTCTCGAACCCCTGCTCGGCGCCCATTTCTACGAGTTCCGTGGGCGCGGATTCCGGTGCCGTAACGATCCGGTAGCTGACACCCATGACGGCAACAAAGGCCAGCGCCGGCAGCAGCGACACGAACAGGTGCGACACCAGCGTGCGGCTCGGGACATTCGCGCCGCGCTTGCCCTTCAGCGCGCCGATCAGGCCGGACAGCGCGCGCCTGTTGTAGGCATCCGGGATCGCCTGCGTGAATGCGGGCAGCGCGACGACGCGTTCGGCGGCCGGCAGCGGCGGCGCGGCGGACGGCTTGAGCTTGGCCACCAGCAGCACATAGCCCACATACAGGGCGGCCAGCATGATCCCCGGGAAGAAGGCGCCCGCGTACAGCTTGACCACCGATACCCCGGCCGTCGCGCCATACACGATCAGCAGCACCGAGGGCGGAATCAGGATGCCGAGGCAGCCGCCCGCCGTGATGCAGCCCGCCGACAGCTGGGTGCTGTAGCCGGCCTTGAGCATGGCCGGCATCGCGAGCAGGCCCATCAGCGTGACGACGGCGCCGACGATGCCGGTGGCGGTGGCGAAGATGGCGCAGGTGACGATGGTGGCCACCGCCAGCGATCCGGGAATGCGCGCCATCGCCAGGTGCAGGCTCTTGAACAGCCGCTCGATCAGGTTGGCGCGCTCGACCAGGTAGCCCATGAAGATGAACAGCGGGATCGAGATCAGGACGTCGTTCGCCATGACGGAATAGGCGCGCTGCACCATCAGGTCGAGCGTGAGCCCGACCGCCTGGCCGGGGTCCTGGCTGCGGAAGGCGATCCAGGCGAACAGCACGCCCATGCCCATCAGGGTGAACGCCGTCGGGAAGCCGAGCATGATGGCGACCACCACCAGCGCCAGCATCAGCAGGCCGAGGTGGCCGTTGGTCATGTCGGCGGGGGCCGGCATCAGGATGAACAGGCCGATGACGATCGCCAGCAGGATCGACAGGCCGAACCAGATTTCTTTTCTCATTTCGTTTGCACCTCATCCACGTGCACGGATGCCTTGAGCTTGTCGACGTCGACTTCCTCGACATCGGGCTCGCGCGGCGGCCACGCGCCGTTGCGCAGGCACACCACGCAGCGCACGATCTCCACGAAGCCCTGCAACAGGAGCAGGATGCCGGCGAAGGGAATGACCATCTTGAAGGGATACAGCGGGGGACCGTTGGCGGTGAGCGTGGAATGCTCGCGGATCGCGAAGGACTCGGCGGCATAGGTATAGCCGGCCCAGACCAGCGCCACCACGCCGGGGATGAAGAAGACGAAGTACAGTATCAGGTCCAGGCCGGCCTGCAGGCGCGGCGGAAAGAAGCTGTACAGCACGTCGCCACGCACGTGGCCGTTCTTGGCCAGCGTGTAGGCGCCGGCCATCATGAAGGCCGCGCCGTACATCATGATCATCAGGTCGAAGGCCCAGGGATTGGGCGTGTTGAGGGCGTAGCGCGCAAACACTTCCCAGGTGATGAGGAAGGTGAGCGCCACGATCAGCCAGGAAAACGCCTGGCCGACCCAGCTGCTGACCCGGTCGACGAAAAACAATACGTTCTGCATGAAACTGCTCCCGGTCGCGACAAAACGGCCACCCCGCGAACGCGGGGTGGCGCACATCACTGTGTTTACTGCCGTCTGCCGACAGTTATGAGACGCCGCTTATGGCTTCTTATGCCTTCTTCGGCGCCGGGGCCTTGCGACCGAAATAGTGGTTGTAGGCCATGCGGCGCGGGTTGTTGGTGTCCATGTCCCACTTCATCGCACGCTCGGCAAAGGCGCGCATCGACGCCTCCACCTTCTTGAACAGCGGGTTGTCGGCACCCTTCTTCGCGACCACCTGGTCCCAGACCGCCAGCTGCGCCTGCAGCACCGAATCCGGCGTCTTGTAGAACTTGACGCCGTGCTTGGCCTGCATCTCGCGGTAGTCCTTCGAGTAGCGGTCGACCGCCTTCCAGGCCATGTCCGAGGACGACGCCTCGACCGCGTTCTCGATGATCGCTTTCAGCTTGGCCGGCAGCGCGTTGTACTTGGTCTTGTTGAAGGAGATCTCGAAGGTTTCCGAGCTCTGGTGGAAGCTTTGCAGCATGCAGACCTTCGACACGTCGGGGAAGCCGAGCAGGCGGTCGGAGCTGGCGTTGTTGAATTCGGCGCCGTCGAGCAGGCCGCGGTCCATGGCCGGCACGATCTCGCCGGCAGGCAGCGCATTCACCGCCGCGCCCATGGCCGTGAACAGGTCGATCGCCAGGCCGTTGGTGCGGAACTTCGTGCCTTTCAGGTCTTCGACCCTGGTGATCGGCTTCTTGAACCAGCCCAGCGGCTGGGTCGGCATCGGCCCGGTCAGGAAGGACACGACATTCGCGCCAATCCCGTTATACAGCTCGGCCAGCAGCTCCTTGCCGCCGCCGTACTTGTGCCAGGCGAGCACCATGTTGGCATCCATGCCGAAGGCCGGTCCCGAGGTCCAGAGCGCGATGGCGCTCTGCTTGCCGTAGTTGTAGCCCATCACGCCGTGCCCGCCGTCGAGGGTGCCCTTGGAGACGGCGTCGAGCAGGCCGAAGGCCGGCACGACGGCGCCGGCCGGCAGCACTTCGATCCGCAGTTCGCCGCCGGTCATGTCGTTGACCTTCTTGGCGAAGTCGAGCGCATACTCGTGGAAGATGTCCTTGCTCGGCCAGGTGCTCTGGAAGCGCATCCTGGTCTGTGTCTGTGCGGTTGCAATCATCGGGACCGCCAGCGTGGTGCCGGCAGCTGCGGTTCCCAGGAATTTCCTGCGGTTCGATACGGATTGCTTCGACTCCTTGTCACCCTTCTTCATGGTACGTCTCCTGTCTGTTTTATATATATATAAGCGGACTGAATCTGGACTGAATCGGATACACGCACAGCTTGTAGATATGAGCAAAAACCTCCTTGCTTGGATGGACGGCACGACAATGCGCAGAATGGGCTTGTTTCCTTACGGATTTCTTACGGCTGGCTTACGCAGGGATAGCAGATCACCGGCCTGGTCCAAGCTTGCGTTGTGGATGAGCCTCCTCCTTTGACTGTCGCGATCGTCAAGAATTCAACCGCCGCCTGCATTGGCCATCTTCCTGCCCGAGGCGGCATGTATTTAATGAGGAGAAATGCCGAATCCGAACAGTTCCGGAATACAATAGTCGGTCGCTCAACAGCATTGAACAACGGTCCATGGCGCACATCCCGCACTACGAACAGCATGCCGCCCGGCTGGTCGGCCAGTACGAATCGCTCGCCTTCGAGGAGGTGCATGCAGACCTGCTGGACCTGCTTCCCGCGCCCGGCGCCGCCGTGCTCGACGTTGGCGCCGGCTCCGGCCGCGACGCCGCCTGGTTCGCGGCGCGCGGATACGAGGTGGTGGCGGTGGAGCCATCGGACGCGATGCTCGCCAGTGCGCGGGCACTGCATCCGTCGAACCGGATTCACTGGCTGCCGGACACCCTGCCCGACCTGTCCAGGGTGCGGCGCCTGGGGCTGAGCTTCGACCTCATCCTGCTGTCGGCGGTCTGGATGCACGTTCCGCCGCCGGCGCGCGAGCGTGCGCTCAGAAAACTGGCAACGCTGCTCGTACCGAAAGGGCGTATTGCGATCAGCCTGCGGCTCGGCGCCCCCGATGCCGAACGGGCGATGCACGCAGTGTCGCTGCCGAAGTTGTCCGGCCTCGCCCAGCAATTTGGTCTGCGCATCGTTCGCACGACCGGCAGCCACGACAGGCTCGGGCGCGCCGAGGTGACGTGGTCGAATGTGGTACTTGGCCTGCCCGACGATGGCCTGGGTGCCCTGCCCCTGCTGCGGCACCTGATCCTGGTCGATGGCAAATCGTCCACCTACAAGATCGCCTTGCTCCGCGTCCTCGCCCGCATCGCGGACAGCGCAGCAGGCCTGGCGCGCTATGAGTCCGATTCGGTGGTCGTGCCTATGGGACTGGTGTCGCTGTTCTGGATGCGCATGTACAAGCCCTTGATCGAAAACGGCCTGCCCCAAATGCCGCGCTCGCGACTGGAGACCGGTCCCGGCTTCGTTAACGACGACTTCAACGCACTGCGGAATATCGCGCCTGTCGAGCTGCGGATCGGATCCGTATTCGGTGGAGAAACCGCCAGGCACCTTCATCGGAGCCTGCTGAAAATTTCGCAGGTCATCCGGGACATGCCGGCAACGTACCTGCGCTGGCCGGCCAGCGACAAGCCGATTTTCGAGATCACCCGGCGCCGTCAGTCTTCGACGCCGGCCCAGCTGCTGATCGACGATGTCTTCCTGTGGAGCTTCGGCAACTTCCGCGTCCCGCTCGAGATCTGGCAGGCGCTGGCGCATTACAACGTGTGGATCGAGCCGGTGCTGGTCTCGGAATGGGTCCGGCTCATCGAGGGCTACAGCGCGGGCGAACGGCCGGACGTGCGCATGCTCGCGCACGCGCTGCTGGCCTGGGTCGATCCGGCGCGCGACACGGGCTTCGCGCGCGCCGCCGTCGAGCGCATCCGCGCGGCCGGCAAGCCGGTCTACTGCGTCTGGTCGGGCGCCCGTCTCCACGACCAGTACGACGTCGATCACTGTTTCCCGTTCGCGGCATGGCCCTGTGGGGATGCGTGGAACCTGATGCCGGCGGCGCGCACCATCAACATCCAGAAATCGAACCGGCTGGTGACCCAGGCAGCCCTGGAACGGGCCAGCGATACCATCACCGAATGGTGGACGGATGCCTTCCTGAGCCAGGGGGACGAACGGCGGCGGCAGTTCTTCCTCGAAGCGTCACAGACCCTGCCCATCTTCGTTTCCACCCCGGATACGGCGGACATCATCGATGCGATGAAGGTGCACAGGATCAGGCTCGGCAAGGACCAGGGCTTGCGGCCCTGGGAGCCGGCGAATGCCAGGCAATGCAATCGTTCGGTGGCAATCGAGTCTCGTCATCATTCTGAGCCAATGGCATAGGACGTTCGCCTGTCATAGATAAGGGCACCCGCTACGCTCAGGGGCAAAAATCTATGGTCACCCTCCTTTTTGCAACCCTGATTTCGTATGATGTAGTCGGCTTGCTCAAATCTATCCGGCATCATATTGGAGACTTGCTCCGCGCCACGATGAGAGTCGCGCCTGTCGGACCTAAAAAGTGGTTCGGCTTTGCAAAGCCGATTTTTTGTTCAGGGTATCCGTCAGGCCGGTATGCCATTCACGTCATCTAATTTCAACAGTCGCAAAACCAGGTAGGTGTTGATAAGCAAGCTCAAGAGGTCGTCATGCTACCCTGATGGCCTCTTGTCGTTTGAATTCAGTATGGTGCGCAGCGATCGCCCAGGCCGTTCGTGCTAGCTTGTTGGCAAGGGCGCAGGCAACTACGTTAGAGTGCCGCCGCATCAGCATGGAGCGTACCCATTGCGCCAGCCGGTCGGTCTGGCGTTCTAAACGCAGCATGTATGCTCGTGCACATTGCACGAGTAGGCGTCGGATGTGTTTGTCGCCGCGTTTGCTGATTCCGAGTAGGTTGTTTTTTCCGCCCGTGCTGTACTGCCGTGGTACTAACCCGACCGATGCGGCAAAGTCGCGGCCGCAAC
>JBBWZO010000230.1:0-16602 GCA_039649125.1 Massilia sp.
CGAGACCGAAGAAGCGACCTGGCAGGACATCATGCCGGTCGACACGCTGGGCCTGGAAGTGGGCTACCGCCTGATTCCCCTGGTCGACAAGGCGCAGGGCGGCGAGCTGCTCAAGCGCATCAAGGGCATCCGCAAGAAATTCGCGCAGGAAGTCGGCTTCCTGGCGCCGCCGGTGCACATCCGCGACAACCTGGAATTGAAACCCTCAAGCTACCGCATCACCCTGAAAGGGGTCGAAGTGGGTACCGGCGAAGCGATCAACGGCCAGTTCCTGGCGATCAATCCGGGCATGGCGAGCGGCACGCTGCCGGGCCAGGCGACGACCGATCCGGCCTTTGGCCTGCCGGCCGTGTGGATCGAGGCGAGCATGCGCGACGAAGCGCAGAACCTGGGCTATACGGTGGTCGACGCCGGCACCGTGGTGGCGACCCACCTGAACCACCTGATCACGACGCACGCCTCGGAACTGCTGGGCCGCATGGAAGTGCAGGCGCTGCTGGACCACCTGGGCAAAGAGACGCCGAAGCTGGTCGAAGACCTGGTGCCGAAAGTCGTGTCGCTGGCCACCTTGCAGAAAGTGCTGCAGAACCTCCTGATCGAAGGCGTGCACATCCGCGACATGCGCACCATCATCGAGACCCTGTCCGAGCATTCGAACGGCACGCAAGACCCGGGCGACCTCACCGCGCAGGTGCGCATCGCCCTGGGACGGGCCATCGTGCAGCAGCTGTTCCCGGGTACCAACGAACTGAGCGTGATGACGCTGGACAACCGCCTCGAGCGGCTGCTGATGCAGGCGCTGGGCGCCGGCGGCGACGGCACCGGCATCGAGCCGGGCCTGGCCGACACCATCGCCCAGCAGGCGCACAACGCGGCCCAGCAGCAGGAGGCGATGGGGCACACGCCGGTGCTGCTGGTGCCGGCGCCGCTGCGGGTGCTGCTGTCGCGCTTCCTGCGCCGCGCGCTGCCGCAATTGAAGGTGCTGTCGCATTCGGAGATTCCGGAGACGAAGACGATTCGCGTGACCAGCCTGGTCGGGGCTGGTTAAGGTAGCACCGGCAGGCGACATCCTCCTTTATACTCCGGGCTTGCTGCCGGGGGACGGCGGCAGGTCGAGAGGAGCGGTGGATGATTTTGGTAACGGGCGGGGCAGGATTCATCGGGGCGAACTTCGTGCTCGACTGGCTCGCGAGCTCGGGCGAGCCGGTCCTGAACCTCGACAAGCTGACCTATGCCGGCAACCTGGACAACCTGGCCGGCCTGCGCGGCAGGCCGGAACACCTGTTCGTGCGCGGCGACATCGGCGACCGTCCGCTCGTCGCCGATTTGCTGCAGCGGCACCGGCCGCGCGCCATCGTCCACTTCGCCGCCGAAAGCCACGTCGACCGCAGCATCGACGGCCCGCAGGACTTCATCCATACCAACGTGCTCGGCACCTTCCAGCTGCTCGAGGCCGCGCGTGCCTACCACGCCGCCTTGCCCGGCTTGGCGCGCGAACGCTTCCGCTTCCTCCACATTTCCACCGACGAGGTCTACGGCTCGCTGGAAGAGGGCGGCGCGCCGTTCCGGGAAACGCACCGCTACGCGCCGAACAGTCCCTATTCGGCCACCAAGGCGGCCAGCGACCACCTGGTCCGCGCCTGGCACGCCACCTATGGCTTGCCGGTGCTGACGACGAACTGCTCGAACAATTACGGGCCCTTCCAGTTTCCCGAGAAGCTGATCCCCCTGTGCATCGAGCGCGCGCTGGCAGGCGGGGAGTTGCCGATCTACGGCGACGGGCGCCAGGTGCGCGACTGGCTGTACGTGAAAGACCATTGCGCGGCCCTGCGTACGGTGCTCGACCAGGGGACCATCGGCGAGGTGTACAACATCGGCGGCAACAGCGAGCGCACGAACCTGGAAGTGGCGAAGATGCTCTGCGCCATCCTCGACGAGCTCCAGCCGCGCGCCGACGGCCGCTCCTACCGCGAGCAGATCCGCTTCGTGGCGGACCGCCCCGGACACGACCGGCGCTATGCCGTCGACGCCGGCAAGCTGCTCGCCGCGACCGGGTGGCGGCCCGCCGAGAGTTTCGACACCGGCCTGCGCAAGACCGTGCGCTGGTACCTGGAGAACCGGACATGGGTGGGCAGGGTGGCCGACGGCAGCTACCGGCAGCCGGCCGGCGCCTGAGGAGGCCGGCATGAAGATCCTCCTCACGGGCGGCAGCGGACAGGTCGGGTTCGAGCTGCGGCGCGCGCTGGCGCCGCTCGGCGAAGTGGTCGCGCCCGGGCGTGCCGCCTGCGACCTGGCCGACGAAGCGGCCCTGCGCGCGCTGGTGCGCTCGGTGCGTCCCGATGCGATCGTCAATGCCGCGGCCTACACGGCCGTCGACCGGGCGGAGTCCGAGCAGGCGGCCGCCTTTGCGGTGAACGCCGCGGCCCCGCGCATCCTCGGCGAGGAAGCGGCGCGCCTGGGGGCGCTTGTGCTGCATTTCTCGACCGATTACGTCTTCAGCGGAGAAAAGGACGGCGCCTATACCGAGCGCGACCTGCCGGATCCGCGCAATGTGTATGGACGCAGCAAATACGAGGGCGAACGGGGGCTGGCCGGCGCCTGCGCCCGGCACCTGATCCTGCGCACCAGCTGGGTGCTGGGCGCGCATGGCCGCAACTTCGCCAGGACGGTGCTGCGCCTGGCCGCCGGGCGCGACAGCCTGGAGGTGGTGGCCGACCAGTACGGCGCCCCGACCTCGGCCGCGCTGCTGGCGGACCTGTGCGCCCACCTGCTGCGCCAGTACCGGCAGGAGCCCGGCCTCCCGTTCGGCACCTATCATGTGGCGGCCGGCGGCACGACGACCTGGTGCGACTATGCACGCTTCGTGCTCGCCCAGGCGCAGGCCGCGGGCAGGCCGTTGAAGGCCGGCGCGGATTCGGTGCGCGCCATCGACAGCGCCGCTTACCCGGCGCCGGCGCCGCGTCCGCGCAATTCACGGCTGGACACTTCGCTGTTTTGCGCGACCTTCGGCCTGCGCCTGCCGCCGTGGGAAGAGGGCGTCGGCCACGTCGTGCAGCAGATCCTGGAAGGAGAGCGATGGTTCAGTTGAATGCGCAGTCGGAAGCGCAGTCGGAAGCGCAGGTGGACACTCAGGTACGACGCAGGGGCATCATCCTGGCGGGCGGCAGCGGCACGCGGCTGTATCCGGTCACGCAGGCGATCAGCAAGCAGCTGATGCCGGTGTACGACAAGCCGATGATCTATTACCCGCTCAGTGTGCTGATGTTGAGCGGCATCCGCGAGGTGCTGGTCATCACGACCCCGCACGACCTGCCGCTGTTCGCGCAATTGCTGGGCGACGGCAGCCGCTGGGGCATGGACATCCGCTATGTGGCCCAGCCCAGCCCGGACGGCCTCGCGCATGCCTTCATCCTCGGCCGGGAGTTCGTCGGGGGCCGGCCGAGCGCCCTGGTCCTGGGGGACAATATTTTCTACGGCCACGACCTGGTCAAGCAGCTCGCGCCCGCCAACGCGCGGGTCGATGCCGCCACCGTCTTCGCCTACCACGTCAGCCACCCCGAGCACTACGGCGTGATCGAATTCGACGCGGCGCGGCGTCCGGTCAGCATCGAGGAAAAGCCGGCGCAGCCGAAGTCGAGCTATGCCGTCACCGGGCTGTACTTCTACGACCACCAGGCCTGCGACCTGGCGGCCGAACTGCGGCCGTCGCAGCGGGGCGAGCTCGAGATCACCGACCTGAACCGGCGCTACCTGGAACTCGGCCGCCTGAACGTGGAAATCATGGGGCGCGGCTTTGCCTGGCTCGACACCGGCACCCACGACAGCCTGCTGGAAGCGGCGAGCTTCATCGCCACCCTGCAGAAGCGCCAGGGCCTGCAGGTGGCCTGCCCCGAGGAGATCGCCTACCGCCAGGGCTGGATCGATGCCGCCGCGCTGGAGGCGCTCGCGGCGCCGCTGGCCATGAGCGGGTATGGGCGTTACCTGCTCGGTATTCTGAAATGAGACGGCCATGCCCCTGAGCGTCACGCCCACCGCCATCCCCGACGTGCTGATCCTGGAGCCGCAGGTCTTCGAGGATGCGCGCGGCTACTTCGTTGAAAGCTTCAACGCGCGCGCATTCGCCGCCGCGACCGGCATCGACACGCCTTTCGTACAGGACAACCACAGCCTGTCGGGGCGCGGCGTGCTGCGCGGCCTGCACTACCAGATCCGGCATCCCCAGGGCAAACTCATCCGCGTGATCGAGGGCAGCGTGTACGACGTCGCGGTCGACCTGCGCCGCTCCTCGCCCACCTTCGGGCGCTGGGTGGGCGAGGTGCTGAGCAGCGACAACCGGCGCCAGATGTGGATCCCGCCGGGCTTCGCGCACGGCTTCGTCGTGCTCGGCGAACGGGCGCAGTGCCTCTACAAAACGACCGATTACTGGCATCCGGAATGCGAGCGCACGCTGAGGTGGGACGATCCTTCCATCGGGATCGACTGGCCGATCGGGTTCGCGCCGCAGCTGGCCGAGAAGGATGCGAAGGCCTTGGCGTTGGCAGAGGTGGAGACGTTCGCGTAGGATGGACGGCTCGTAATTCAGTCCCCCGGACTGAATTACTCCACGCGTTCAACATGCCGATGAGTAGACGCGGTGTGCGCAGGATCGTTGACCGTCCGTGGTTTGCCAGGGCCGCAGAGCCCGTCGGCGCACCGTAATTGGTCCGCATGATCCGCGTGGGCACAAGTGCCCCCTACGGGAGATACCCGGGATTGCCGGCTTTACCCCAATCACCACCCCCAAATCCGAATTAACCCACTTTCCCCGTCCTTTTCCCGCGATGGTTTCCTTGCGGCATCATCAATAATCTCAACTGTAAACGGGCCACACCGTCCCGAGATGAATTGAAGAGCAGTGCGGAGAAAAAGATGAATGTGAAGAAATTTACAGCGGCAACATCCCGTGAAGCCTTGCGCAAGGTGCGCGATGCGCTCGGGCCGGATGCCGTCATCCTCTCGAACCGTCCGGTCGATGGCGTGGTCGAGATCCTCGCGCTGGACAACGACGACGTCGCCTCGCTGGCCGCGCCCGCGCCGGGTTCCGACATGGCCCAGCCGGCGCCGCGCCTGGACCACCTGAACGCCTTCGAGCCGGAAGCCCCGGCCTTCCTCAACCGCCGCAGCGCACCTGCCGCCACCGCACCCGAACACGTCTACGCCAGCCGCCGCGCGCCTGCACCTGAATTCGACCCGGAGCCGGTCTTCACCGCCCCGCGCCGTGCCGCGCCGGAAGCCGACTACGCCGCCGAACACGGCTACGCCAACCGCCGCGCGCCGCAACCCGAGCCGGCCTTCGACATGGCCGCGATGACCTCGATGATGTCGGCCGCGATCGCCCAGGCCAAGGAATCGGCCGCCCTCGAGATGAGCGGCATGATGAACGAGCTGCGCGCCATGCGCGGCCTGATGGAAACGCAACTGGCCGAGCTGTCCTGGGGCAGCACCCAGCAGCGCGAGCCGCAAAAGGCCGCCGTGCTGCGCGAAATGCTGGCCGCCGGCTTTTCCGCCTCGCTGGCGCGCTATCTGATCGACAAGATGCCGGCGAACAAGGACGCGGCCGAGGCGATGCGCTGGATCAAGACCGTGCTGGCCCGTAACCTGATCACCATGGCCGACGAGGACAATCTGCTCGACAACGGCGGCATGTTCGCCCTGGTCGGCCCGACCGGCGTCGGCAAGACCACCACCACCGCCAAGCTGGCCGCGCGCTGCGTGATGCGCCACGGCCCGGAAAAGCTGGCGCTGATCACCACCGACGCCTACCGTATCGGCGGCCACGAGCAGCTGCGCATCTACGGCAAGATCCTGGGCGTGATGGTGCACTCGGTAAAGGACGAAGCCGACCTGCGCATCGCCCTGAAAGAACTCAGGAACAAGCACACCGTACTTATTGACACCATCGGCATGTCGCAGCGCGACCAGATGGTGACCGAGCAGGTGGCGATGCTGGCCGGCGCCGGCGCCGACGTCAAGCGCCTGCTGTGCCTGAACGCGACCTCGACCAACGAAACCCTGGCCGAAGTGGTGCGCGCCTACCAGGGCAGCGGCCTGCACGGCTGCATCATGACCAAGCTCGACGAAGCCGCCTCGATCGGCAACGTGCTGGATGTCGTCATCCGGCAGAAGTTAAATCTTCATTACATCTCGAACGGCCAGCGCGTGCCGGAAGACCTGCACCTGGCCGACCGCGCGATGCTGGTCGACCGTGCTTTCCGCGCGCGCCGCGAGGCCGCCGCCGCCTTCGACGACGCCGACCTGCCGCCGATGATGGCCGGCACCGGCAACGCCCACCGCGATGAAAGCCTGAGCAGCCTGAGCGGGGTGCGTTTTGGCTAGTTTCGATTTCGACCAGGCCGAAGGCCTGCGCCGGATGCTGGCCGGCCCCCAGCCGCGCGTCGTGACCTTCCTTTCCGCCACGCCGAGCGACGACAAGGGCGCCATGCTGGTGAACCTGGGCGCGTCGCTGGCGCAGGCCGGCAACGAGGTGCTGATCGTCGACGCCACCCGGCGCGACTACGGCGTCGCGCGCCGCCTCGGGATGGAGCGCCACATCAGCCTGCTGCAGGTGGCGCGCCAGGAGTGCGCGCTGAACCAGGTGATCCAGCGCGCGCCGCAGGGCTTTTCGGTGGCGATGCTGGCGCGCGACGGCGCCGTGCCGCAAGGCGGCGACGAGGCCCGCCGGTTGGCAAAGGCCTTCGATGTGCTGGTCAAGAAGCAGGGCGGCATCATCATCGTCGATGGCGAACCGAACCGGGATGGCAGCTTTGTCGTGCCGGCCCTGGCCGACTCGGAAATCGTGGTGCAGGTCTCGAACAGCGCCACCTCGATCACCAGCGCCTACGCGCTGATCAAGCGCCTGGCCCAGGAATTCGGCCGCCGCCCGTTCGGCATCCTGGTCACCGGGGCAAGCGAGGCCGAGGCCAGGGTGGTTTACGATAATATGGCATCCGCGGCAAGTCGTTACCTTGCAGTAACGTTGAGCTCGATGGGCTCGGTGCCGGCCGACGAATACCTGCACCGCGCCGCGCGCCTCGGGCGTGCGGTGGTGGATGCCTTCCCGCTGGCCGGGGCGTCGGTTGCGTTCAGAAGGCTGGCCGGACGCTTTGCCCTCCCGGCGATGGCCACGAAGCGTCTGAACGGCGGCGCGCATTTTGGTTCCTGAGAAAAAAACACAAGCATGTATACCGTCAAAGGGAAAGCGGACAAGAACCACCTGCTCACCGAGCACGCCCCGCTCGTGAAGCGCCTGGCGCACCAGATGAAGGCGAAACTGCCGCCTTCGGTGGAGGTGGACGACCTGATCCAGGCCGGCATGATGGGCCTGCTCGATGCGATCAACCGCTACGAGGACAACCACGGCGCCCAGTTCGAGACCTATGCCGTGCTGCGCATCCGCGGCGCGATGGTGGACGAATTGCGCAGCAACGACTGGATGCCGCGCAGTACGCGCCAGGCCATGAAGAAGGTCGAGTCGGCCATGACGTCGCTGCAGCAGAAGCTGGGACGTCCGCCGACCGAAACCGAGGTCGCCAAGGCGCTCGACGTGCCGCTCGCCGACTACCAGGAAATGCTGTTCGAAGGCGGCGGCCACCAGCTCGTGTATTACGAGGATTTCCATGACGACGACGGCAACGACAGCTTCCTCGACCGGTATGCGGTGGACGAGGACGATCCGCTGCGGGCGCTGCTCGACACCGACTTCCGTGCGGCCGTGATCCACGCGATCGACAGCCTGCCGCCGCGCGAGAAGATCCTGATGGGCCTGTATTACGAGGAAGAACTGAACCTGAAGGAAATCGGCGCCGTGCTCGGTGTGTCCGAGTCGCGCGTGTCGCAGTTGCACACGCAAGCCGTGGCGCGCCTGCGTGCCTCGCTGAAAGAAAAGCTGTGGACTTCGCCAGCCTGATCGGCCTGGCGCTGGCGCTGGCGGGCCTGTTCGTCGGGCATACGCTCGACGGCGGGCGGTTTGCCTCGCTGTTCCAGCCGGCCGCGTTCGCGATCGTCGTGGTCGGCACCTTCGGCGCCGTGCTGCTGCAGTCCGAGGGACGCACCTTCAAGCGCGGCATGCGCATGCTGCGCTGGGTCTTTGTTCCGCCCAAGAGCCGGCGCCAGCCGCTGTCGCGCGAGATCACCCTGTGGAGCCATACGGCGCGCCGCGACGGCCTGCTCTCGCTGGAGCAGTACATGGCCGCCAAGGATCCCTTCATCCAGAAAGGGCTGCGCCTGGTGGTCGACGGCATCCATCCGGACAAGCTGCGCAACCTGCTCGAGACCGAGATCACCGCCTACGAATTCGGCGAGCGCCAGGCCGCGCGCATCTGGGAATCGGCCGCCGGCTATGCGCCGACCATCGGCATCCTGGGCGCGGTGCTGGGCCTGATCCACGTGATGGAAAACCTGAGCGATCCGTCGCGCCTGGGTTCCGGCATTGCGGTCGCCTTCGTCTCCACCGTGTACGGCGTCGGGCTGGCCAACCTGTTCTTCCTGCCGGTCGGAAACAAGCTGAAAGCCATCGTGGCGGACCAGGTGGCGCAGTACGACATCCTGCTGGAAGTGTTCCACGACCTGGCCAGCGGCAACCACACGCGCGTGGTCGAGGAGCGCGTGGCCAGCCTGCTGGCGCAGCGCTGAGCGGGCGGCAGCGGGCATGGCGCGCAAACGGTATGACGAAGTGGAGAGCAGCGGCGAGGGTGGCGCCCACCAGGACCGCTGGCTGATTTCCTACGCCGACCTGATCACGCTGCTGTTCGCCTTCTTTGTCGTGATGTATGCCATCTCGGTGGTCAACACCGGCAAGTACAAGGTGCTGTCCGATGCCCTGGGCAGCGCCTTCGGCGGCCGGCCGCAGGTGCCGCAGGCGACCAGCACCATCGAAGAGCTTCCCCTGACGAATTTGATAGCACGCAAGCGTCTTGATGCCGCCCGGCGCGAGCGCGAGCGTCTGGACCTGCTGGCACGCCGGCTGAATGCCTCGCTGGCGCCCTTGGTAAAAGACGGCAAGGTGCGCGTGACGCAGACCGCGCGCGGCGTGAAGGTCGACATCCATGCCAGCGTGCTGTTTGCCGAAGGGCAGGCGGTGCTGTCCGGCGAGGCGCGCGCCACGCTCGGGACCGTCGGCGGGCTGTTGAAGAACGAGGCATACGCGATCCAGGTCGAAGGGCATACCGATGATGTACCGATTGCGAACCCGGCGTTTCCCTCGAACTGGGAACTGTCGGCCGTGCGCGCGAGCAGCGTGGTGCGCCTGTTCATCGAGGGCGGGATCGCGCCGGCGCGGCTGACGGCGGTGGGGCATGGAGAGAATCAGCCGGTCGCGCCGAATACGGATGAGGCGGGCAGGGCGAAGAACCGGCGGGTGGCGGTGACGATTCTGGCGGGGGCAGAGACGGCGCCGGGGCGTTAATGAAATAATATTTCATTAAATGTGTCTCGCTGAAATACTGTTTCAGCATGGCCGTAGCCCGGCTCTGTGCGTACCGATAACGTAGGGTGGACACCTGTGTCCACGCGTTTGGGACGGATGCGATGCCGGACGTGTCCCGTATTGATGTCGACGATGCGACCGTGTGGGAATGCGCCGTCATTCACACGGTGAAAACGCGAGGACACAGGTGTCCACCCTACTTTCGCTGGCCCTTGGCTTTTCCCGACACTGCCCGCACAATGCTTGGCACAACCATATGGAGTTACGCATGCATCGCAGACCTTTCCTGCTGGCCGCCCTGTGCGCGGCGAGCTTCCTGCCCGCGTTCGCGGGCGCTGCCGGAGACCCGAACGTGAGCGTCAAGCACCGCCTCGAGATCGAAACACCGCCCGGCAAGGTGCTGGTGCAGGTGACGTTCATCAACCAGGGACGCACCACGGTCTGGATTCCGCGCGAGATCGCGGCGGAAGACGAACTGACCCGGCGCCTGTTCGACGTGCGCGACTTCGGCAACCGGCCGGTGAATTACACCGGAAAAATGGTCAAGCGCGCGGCGCTGACGGCGGCCGACTACCAGCCGCTGGAGCCCGGCAAGACCCTGATGAACACGATCGACATCACGCAGTCCTATGCGTTCGCGAAAGGCCGGCACAACTACAACATCGGCTATACCGGCCCGGTACTGCCCGATATCAAGCGGCTGGGCGCGGTGGAGGAATTTCCCGCCCGGCCGGTGTCCTTCGTCTATACGCTCCGTTAAGGGCTCACGGACGTGAACGCGTGCTCCGGCTGGACAGGTCCTGCCGGAGCACGCCGTGGACCTTGCGGCCCTCTAGTTCAGCGGCGGCGTGTTTTCCCCGAAATATTCGTGCGAGTCCGCATTGTTGATGGCCCGCTCCGGCGAGGTGCGCGCCATCTCGGCCGCGCCGGACTGGCCATAGACGTGGTCGTCGGTGCCGGCGACGACATCGAAATGGCTCAGCTCGTGCAGCAGGGTGCCGCCCATCGAGTCGGTGCCCGTCGGCTGCGCCGTCCAGAAGGCCTTGCAGACATAGATCGTGTAGGGCTGGGCAGGATAAACGTAGGCGAAATAATCCTCGTCGCAACCGCAGTCGACCTTCACCGGCTTGGTCTCGAAGGCGTCCTTGATGGCCGTGAAGTTCTTCGTCACGGTTGCCTGGCGGCCGGCATCGAGCGCTCCGAACCAGTGGGTGTAGCGCTGGGCCTGTTCCTTGCCGCTGGTGAGGTAGCCATGGCCGCCGCCCGCCATGGCCGCGCCGGCCGCCATCGCATTGGCGATCGTATCCTGCTGGGCGTTCGAACACTGGGCGTAGCTCAGGCCGCTCCCCGTCGGGGCCGCGAGGGCAGGGGACGCGACGCCGCGCGGCAGGCGGCCCTCGATCCAGATCGCCGCGGTGTTCGAGCGCACGGCGCCGTTCGCGCGCACGCCCGGCATCAGGTCGGTTCCGCGGAAGCGCACCGAATAGGCGCCGGTGACGGCCATGTCGTAGCTGGCCGACAGTTCGACACGGGCAGCGCGGGTTTCCCCGGGCGCGAGCGCGATGAAGTCGGCCGCACCGGGCACCGCACGCTTGACCTTGCGGCCGAGGTAGCGCACCGGCTGGCCGTCGCGCGTGATCTCGAACAGCGGCGCTTCCGCCGGCACGAAGGGCGTGCGCCACTTCAGGATGCGTGCGGAGCTGGTGCCGGTGTTGGCCAGCGTAACGTTGACGATCACCTCGTCGCGCTTGCCGAGCGAGGCGTGCTCGGGCGTGATGGTGACGGCGATGTCGCCGGCGGCCTGGCTCGGCAGGGTGGCGGCCAGCAGCAGGGTGCAGGCGGCGATGTGGGTTGTGCGGTGCATGGATTCCTCCGTCGGGTAATGACTGCGAGGAATACTGTGGGCGCAATGTCAATGGCCGAGATTGTGCTACGGCAAGGTTTCGTAGGGTGGGCACTCCGTGCCCACGCGCTACGTGTTCCTGCAACGATCCGCAGCGGTGAGGTGTCGCTCGCGGTGTATCCCCCCAGTCGGGGCGGTAACGGGGGGATCTGTTGGCGAATCCTGTCACGGCGCGAGCGACGTTTTCCCGCATCGGGCCAAAAGGAGATGCACGTACCGCGTGGGCACCGAGTGCCCACCCTACAAGGGCGAAAGCGAACCCAAAAACAACAACGGCCGCATCAGCGGCCGTCATCGAAGAAAAACGTACGACTCACCCCAGCACGTATCCCCGCGACGGTCCGCCGCCAAACGTCTGCCCCTTGGCCCCGTACAGGCCCGGCTCCGCACCCCCGGTCGGAGTACGCAGCGCATTGAGCACGGTCTGGGTATGCGCCATGTGCCGGTTGATGAGCATGCCGTTCACGCGGTTCAGCTCTTTCGCCTCGGCCGTGCGCGCCAGCAGCGCAGCCCACGCCGCGCGGATGGCCTCGTCGCCGTGGGCCGCGAGCCAGGGTTCCATGCCCGCTTCCGAGGCCGCGAAGCCGGCATTGCCGAGCGCGGCATGGCGTTCACGCGACAACTGCGCCAGCTCCTGCCCCAGCGCCACCTTGCGTGGGGTCAGTTCGGCCAACGCGTCCGCGTCCGCCGCCACCAGCAGTTGCTGTTCCTGCTTCATCAGTTCCACCAGCGCGTCGATGCGCTGGTGTTCAGAGGGGAGGGTGGCGTTCGGACGGGTCATGTGGCTTTATCGGTTACGTGAGTGAAGCAGGTCGCGCACGGTGTCGAGCAGGCCGTCCGCGATCCTTTCGGAATTGACTTGGAATTGCCCATCAGCAATTGCCATCTTAATACGTTCAACTTTCTTGGCATCGAACACCTGGCTGGTGCCCGAGGCGCCGCCAGTGGCCTGCGACGACAGGCGTACGCTGTCGGTTTGCGCCTGGGTCGGCGCGGCCGTCGCTGCGGCCTTTTCGGCCTGCTTGGCGTTGGCTGCCGCCGTGTTTTGCAGCTGTTGGGCTTGTGCGCCCTTGAGAGTATCGTTGATTTTCACAGCATCATCCTTCTCTGGTCGAAGCAGGAGCTCCGGGATCTGCACTGTGTAACGGCTCCCGGGCCGCAAACTTTAGCGCAGAACGCCATTTTGGGAAGTTTATTTGCAATGAAACTTGGAGTCTTTAACAAGAGCCGCAGGGCAAGGCGCGGCGTCGAAGACAGTACGCTGGTACGGCGAGACGCTGCAACGCAGCCATGGGTTTTTGTTAGAGGCTCTACAATGCTACTTCGACAATCCCTCCCATGCGCGCCGTACCGCTGATGATCGCCCCGCGCGGCGTGCGCACCTGCACCACCTGGCCTTCGCCGGCATTGCCGATGGCCTTGCCTTCGCCCGAGACCGAGAAGTTTTCCCCGCGCGACACGATGCGCACCGCCTGGTTCTGCTGCACCACGGGTTTGCTTTTCAGGGCGTCGAGCCGCAGCGGGGTGCCTGCCGGCAGCGACACGGTCGGGGTGCGCCCGATCGCCTGCGCCATGTCGGTGATGATCCCGTTCGGCATGGCGGCGATGTCGCCCTGCACGGTCGCCAGCTGGACGGCCTCGATCGGCTGTCCCTGCGCCAGCGGCACGGCGGCGGTGACGTAATCGGCGACCACGCTCACCTGGGCCTGCAGGAACACGGTCCAGCTCGGTGCCGTGCAGCGCACGCCCACCGTGGTCTTGCCCCAGGGACGGGCGCCCGGCTGCTGGAAGGCTTCCGGCGCCGGGCAGCTGGCCAGCGACAGGCGCGGGTCGACCGCGCCGACCTTGATCGTCACCTTGCCGGGCAAGCCGGCGCTTTGCGTCTGCAGGAACTGTTCGGCGGCCTTGCGCAGCGCGGCGCCGTCCTGGCGGGCGGAGGCGGCGGGCGCGGCCTGCGCCGGTAACTGTGCGGCCAGCAACAGCACAGCCAGCAGCTTCAATCTCTTCAACATGGCGGATAAGCCCTTTCGTGATGGCTGCCATTTTAGGCCGGTTGATGCCACAGTGAAACTTTGAATAGCCGGGGTTTGGCCTCCTTAATCGTACGATTGCATTGTGTTGCCCAAACGTATGATTCACGCTGTCCCAACCAGAAATCTGCCCGGAGGCGGCATGATCGGCAAACTCGACAATTACTTACGGTTCAACGAAACGGCCCTGTCGCTGCGGGCGCAGCGCCAGGAACTCATCGCCTCGAATATCGCCAACGCCGATACCCCGCATTTCAAGGCGCGCGACATCGATTTCGCCAGCGCCATGCAGGGTGCTCTGGCACGTGCCGCGCATTCGGGCACGGCGCCAGGCGCGGCCAGTCCGCTGGCCGCCACCAATAAAGCGCACGTCCAGCCCGCCGCCGACGGCAAGGCACTGCCCGACGGCACGCCGGTGCTGTACCGCGGCATTGTGCAGGGCGCGGTCGACGGCAACACGGTCGACATGGACGTCGAGCGCAACCAGTTCGCCGACAACGCGCTGCGTTATGAGGCGGGCATCACGATGATCAACAGCCAGATCCGCGGCCTGATGGCGGCGATCCAGAGCGGGCAATAAGCTTTCAAGGTGAACCGTCATGTCGCTCTTTAACATCTTCAACGTCTCCGGCTCGGCCATGAGCGCCCAGGCCCAGCGCCTGAACACCGTCGCCAGCAACCTCGCCAACGTCGACAGCGCCACCTCCAGCACCGGCGAGGCCTACCGCGCCAAGCAGGTCGTCTTCGAAGCGGTGCCGATGGCGACCGGCGGCACCGGCGTCAAGGTCAAGGAAGTGGTCGAGGACGCCTCGCCGATGAAGCAGGTGTATGACCCGAAGCATCCGCTGGCCGACGAAAAGGGCTATGTGACCATGCCCAACGTGAACCCGGTGGACGAGATGGTCAACATGCTGTCGGCCTCGCGCTCGTACCAGAACAACGTCGAAACGATGAACGCGGCGAAAAGCATGTTGCTGAAAACCCTGACCCTGGGTCAATAAGCGCCAAACCAACTCCCCATGGCGGCGTTGCATCGTCTCGCCGTACTAGCGTACTGTCTTCGCGGTCCGCCGCTGCGGCGACGCGCCTTGCCCTGGGAACTTTGTTAGACGCTTCAATTTAAATGGAAGGCATTTCATGTCCACCGTAACTTCCGCCGGCACGTCGGTCAACGACCTGATGGCGACCATGAACAGCAAGAAGCAGGCGACCGACAGCGTCCAGGCCGACACCGACAAGTTCATGACCTTGCTGGTGACCCAGCTGAAGAACCAGGACCCGCTGAACCCGCTCGACAACGCCCAGGTGACCAGCCAGCTGGCCCAGTTGCAGACCGTGACCGGCGTGAACAAGCTGAACGAGACGCTGGAAACGCTGAAGTCGAGCTACCAGTCGACCGAGGCGATGCAGGCGACCAACCTGATCGGACATGGCGTGCTGGTCGAGGGCAATACCCTGAACCTGAATGGCGGCAAATCCGTGTTCGGCGTCGAACTGGCGACCGCCGCCGACAACGTGCAGGTGATCGTCAGCGACCCGCGCACCGGCAAGGACGTGGCCACGATCGAGCTCGGCGCCAACGAGGCGGGCGCCGTGCCGCTGGCCTGGGACGGCAGCAGCGACGCCGCCGATGCCGCCACCCTGGCCGACGGCAAGTACAGCTTCCGCGTGGTCGCCACCCGTGGCGGCCAGCCGCTGACCGACGTCAAGGCCCTGAGCCTCGACATGGTCGCCAGCGTCAGCACCAATTCGAAGGACGGCGTAAAGCTGAACCTTGCGGACAAGGGCGCGATCACCCTGGCCGATATCAAACAAGTCCTGTAGCCGCTGAGCGCCTGATAAAGGCCTCATGGCGGCGTTGCATCGTCTCGCCGTACTTGCGTACTGTCTTCGACGATGCGCCTTGCCCTGAAGCCTTTATCAGGCGCTCGCCAACGAATATATTTGAGGAGAATTACATGTCTTTCCAACAAGGCCTGAGCGGCTTGAACGGCGCAGCCAAGTCGCTGGACGTCATCGGCAACAACATCGCCAACGCCAGCACGGTCGGCTTCAAGGGTTCGCAGGCGCAGTTCGCCGACGTCTACGCCAGTTCGCTCAACGGCGTCGGCGGCATGACCGCCGGTATCGGCACCAAGGTCTCGCAGATCGCCCAGCAGTTCACGCAAGGCAATATCGAATCCTCGAACAACTCGCTCGACGTCGCCATCAATGGCCAGGGCTTCTTCCGTACCGTGACCTCGGGCATGGTGCAGTACAGCCGCAACGGCCAGTTCTCGCTCGACAAGGACGGCTTCATGACCAATGCGCAAGGTGCCAAGCTGACCGGCTACGGTACCGACGTGAAGGGCCAAATCCTGGCCGGTGCCCCGATCCCGGTGCAGATCAGCACCACCGACCTGAAACCGGTCTCGACGACCAAGGTCGGCATCGAGATGAACCTCGACTCGCGCGCGGCGGCCCCGGCCGTGAACCCCTTCGACGCCGGCGACCCGAACAGCTACAACAAGCAGTCGCCGGTCGATGTCTACGACACGCTGGGCAACCCGCACGTGCTGTCGACCTTCTACGTGAAGAACGGTTCCGGTACCTGGGACGTCTACGCGGCCAACGACGGCACCGAAGTGACCAACCTGAAGGTGGCGCAGGCGGCCCAGGGCAACACGGCCGCGTTCACGGCGGTCAACAACGCGCGCGCCGAATGGGATGCGGCAACGAAGGCGATCCCGCCGGTCGCCGCGACGATCGCGTCGGCCCTGGCGAACTATGCCGATGCCGCTTCGGCGATGGTGGCATCGGCGGCGGGCACGGCCGGCGCGGACGCGGCTGCCCAGGCGGCGATCACCGCCGCCGGCGCCGACTCGGCGCGCGTGGCCGGCAATACGCCGGACCTGGTCGACAAGGCGATTGCCGCCTCGGTGAAAGTGCCGGCGGTACCGGTCGGCACCCTGCGCTTCGACGAAAACGGCGCCCTCAACGCGGTGACGACCGCCAACGGCGGCAAGTTCAACATCGACCTGCCGATCTTCCCGTCGACCGGTTCCGAGCCGACCCAGTCGATGGAAGTCGCCTTTACCGGCACCACGCAATACGGCACCGCGACCAGCGACAAGAAGCTGGTCCAGGACGGCTACACCGCCGGCCACCTGCAGCGCTTCTCGATCGGCAAAGAGGGCATCATCCTCGGCCAGTACAGCAACGGCCAG
>JBBWZO010000243.1:0-4588 GCA_039649125.1 Massilia sp.
CCCAGGTGCGGTGGTCGACCACCGTATGGCCTGGCCGGTTGAACGTGGCTGCCAGCAGTTTTTCCGCCAGCGCCATGCCGACCGCATTCGCCAGTCCCTGCCCCAGGGGACCGGTGGTGGTTTCCACCCCCGGCGTCAGGCCGGCTTCGGGATGGCCGGGGGTGCGTGAACCCAGCTGGCGGAAGCGCTTTATCTCCTCGATCGGCAGCGCGTACCCGGTCAGGTGCAGCAGTGCGTACAGCAACATCGACGCATGGCCATTCGACAGCACGAAGCGGTCGCGGTCGATCCACTGCGGGTTGGCCGGATTGTGCCGCAGGTGGCGGCGCCACAGCACTTCGGCGATCTCCGCCATGCCCAGCGGGGCGCCGGGATGGCCGGACTGGGCTTGCTGCACCGCATCCGCGGCCAGGAAACGCAAGCTGTCGGCCAGGGCGTCCGGGGAGACGGCGGTGGCGCGTGGTTCCAAAGCAGGTGAGGCGCGGGTATCCATGGCGGTCCTTTGTCAGAGTGCGTTCAGGGCACGGTTCTTGCGCTCCATCATGCGCAAGATGAAGGGTGTGAAGATCAGCTGCATGGCCAATTCCATCTTTCCACCGGGGACGACGATGGTATTCGCACGCGACATGAAGGAGTCGCTCACCATGGCCAGCAGGTATTGGAAATCGATCCCTGTTGGATTGGCAAAGCGGATCACGACAAAACTTTCATCCGGCGCCGGAATGTCGCGCGCGATGAACGGGTTCGAGGTGTCCACGCAAGGCACGCGCTGGAAGTTGACGTGGGTGCGCGAGAATTGCGGGCAGATGTGGTTCACGTAGTCGGGCATCCGGCGCAGGATGGTATCGGTCACCGCTTCGGTCGAATACCCGCGCTTGGCCTTGTCGCGCCACAGTTTCTGTATCCATTCCAGGTTAATCACGGGCACCACACCGATCAGGAGGTCCGGATACTGGGCGACGTCGATCGCCTCGTGCACGACGCCGCCGTGCAGGCCCTCGTAGAACAGCAGGTCGGTATCGTCCGGCAGTGCTTCCCAGGGCGTGAAGGTGCCCGGCGCCTGGCCGTAGGGTGTGGCTTCGTCTTGATCGTGCAGGTACTTCCGGTGCTGCCCCGTGCCGTTCCTGGCGTAGTTCGCGAACATCGCCTCGAGGTCCTCGAACAGGTTATTGTCGGGCCCGAAATGGCTGAAACTCGTGTCGCCGGCCAGTTCGGCGGCGGCCAGCTTGGCCTTCATTTCGGCGCGGTCGTAGCGGTGAAAACTGTCGCCCTCGATAATGACTGAGCGGATTTTTTCACGGCGAAAGATGCTTTCGAATGTATGGGTCACCGAGGTGGTCCCGGCGCCCGAAGAGCCGGTAATCGCAATGATCGGGTGGCGTTCAGACATGGCTTCGACTCCTGCAAAGTGTTCAAATGGATGGAATCAGGCAGATATGCCTGGCAAAGCGGCTCAGGCAGGTGCGCGGAACAGGCCGTGTTCGTAAAACAGCGGAGAGGGCAAATCGGCCGGCTGGGGATCATGGTGGTAGCGTTCGATCCGGTCGACCTCCTCCCGCGATCCGAACACCAGGCCGACCCGCTGGTGCAGCGCGGATGGCTGCACGCCAAGGACCGGCTGGCGCCCGGTGCTGGCGCGTCCGCCGGCCTGCTCGACGATGAAGCCGATCGGATTGGCCTCGTAGAGCAGGCGCAGGCGGCCGCGCATGGCCGGCTCTTTGGTATCGCAGGGATACAGAAAGACGCCACCGCGCATCAGGATGCGGTGCGCCTCCGCCACCATGGAGGCGATCCAGCGCATATTGAAATCCTTGCCGCGCGGTCCGGTGCGTCCGGCCAGGCACTCGTCGACATAGCGCTTGACCGGGGCTTCCCAGAACCGGCTGTTGGACGCATTGATCGCGAATTCGCAGGTACTGGCCGGGATCGTCAGCGCCGGGTGGGTCAGCGTGAATTCGCCGAGGTTCGGGTCCAGCGTGAAGCCGTGGACGCCGTTGCCGACGGTGAGCACCAGCATGGTCGCGGGGCCGTAGATGGCGTACCCGGCGGCCACCTGTGCGCTGCCCGGCTGCAGGAAATCCTGCTCGCTCATTGGCGCCCCCGTCTCCCTCCCATGCGGGGCGCGCAGCACCGAGAAGATGCTGCCTACGGCGACATTGACATCGATGTTGGACGAACCATCGAGCGGATCGTAGACCAGCAGGTATTTGCCCCTCGGATGGCACTCGGGAATCTGGTAGGGCTGCGCCATCTCCTCCGAGGCCAGGCCGGCGAGGTTGCCGCTCCATTCGCTGAAATCGATAAAGGCCTGGTTGCCGATCACGTCCAGCGGTTTCTGCGTTTCGCCGTGCACGTTGATGGCCCCGCCGACGTCTGCCGGGCCGTCTCCCCTAGCGCCCAGCGCACCGAATGCGACCTGGCGCGCAATGCTTTTACAAGCCAGCGCCACGTTCAGGATCAGGCTGTTGAAATCGCCGCGGGCATCCGGAAAGCGGCGCCGTTCCTCGATCAGGAACTGGGTCAGCGTCGTGCGGCAAGGCATCGTCATGGCGGTCTCCTGAGGTTTTATGTGCGTGCATATTTGCGTGCTCACGTGCCGGTCGCCTGCGCCCGCAGGCGCCGCAGGATGGTGTGGTAGCCGAGGTCCTCGTCGGCGGCGCCGAACACCGCACTGCCGGCAACGAAGGTATCGGCGCCGGCAGCACGGATGGCGCCGATGTTTTGCGCATTCACGCCGCCGTCGACCTGCAGCCAGATCTCCTGCCCGCCCGCATCGACGTGCGCATCGATGAGCTTGCGCGCCTGCTGCAGTTTGACCAGCGTGGAGGCAATAAACTTCTGCCCGCCAAAACCCGGATTGACGCTCATCAGGAGCACCAGGTCCACCTTGTCCATCACGTGCTCGAGCAGCGCCAGCGGGGTGGCCGGGTTGAACGCCAGCCCCGCCTTGCAGCCGAGCTCGCGGATCATGCCGAGGGTGCGGTCGACGTGGCGGCTGGCCTCGGGATGAAAGCTGATCAGCTTGGCGCCGGCCCTGGCGAACAGGGGAATGAGCGCATCGACCGGCTCCACCATCAGGTGCACGTCGATCGGGATCGTGGCGTGCGGGCGGATCGCCTCGCACACCAGCGGGCCGATGGTCAGATTCGGCACGTAATGGTTGTCCATCACGTCGAAGTGCACCAGGTCGGCACCGGCAGCCTCGATGGCCCGCACCTCCTCGCCCAGGCGGGAGAAATCGGCCGACAGGAGCGAAGGGGCGATGCGGATGGCCTGGCTGAGCGCCCGGGTCGTCATTGTGTTCATGTCATCACCTCCGGTTGGGTAGCGGCGTCGGCGTGTATATAAGCGCGCTGCAGCGTGGCCAGGTCGACCTCGCCCAGGTCATCGAGGCACAACAGCGCGCCGTCGAAGCACTGGCCGCGGGTGTAGGCGGTCGGCGTCACCAGCGTCGGTATGCCTGCCGCCCGCGCGGCGAGCAGGCCGTTGGCGGAATCTTCAAAGGCCAGGCAAGCCTCTGCCGGCAAGCCAAGTGCCGCCAGCGCGGCGTAGTACACGTCCGGCGCCGGCTTCTTGACTGCTGCCGTATCGGCGTCGCACACCGCGCCGAACAGCGTGCGCCAGTTGGCACCGAGCGGCGTGCGCAGCAAGGCATCGATGTTGGCGGGCGTGGTCGTGGTGGCAATCGCCACGGCCAAGCGCGCCGCACGTGCTTCCTGGATCAGGCGCAGGATGCCGGGGCGCAGCGCCAGCTGTCCGCTGCCTGCCAGCCTGTCGTAGTGGCGCGTCTTGCTTGCATGCACGGCGTCGATGAGGGCGGCCGCGCCGGGCGCCGCGGCCGCGCCCGGATCGGCCAGCTGCCAGTAATGGCGGATGCGCTCCTTGCCGCCGCTGACGGCAAGCAGCTCGGTATACAGCGCTTCGCTCCAGTGCCATTCCAGGCCGGCATCGCGGAAGGCCGCGTTGAATGCGGCGCGCTGGGCGCCCTCGGTATCGGCGAGCGTGCCGTCGACATCGAAGATCAGGGCCTTCAGCATGGCCGCCTCTCCCCGGCGCGCATGGGCACCTCGGGCACATCATGGTTCGAAAACACCCGGCTGGCCAGCAGGTCGGGCGCGCGGATGGTCGCCAGCCAGGCTTCGTCGTTGCGCGCCGCCGGGTCTTGCAGCAGGCGCGATGCATGGCGCAGCCGGGCACGGTCGAGCGCGTTGCGCACGCTGCGCGCGTTGGCGAAATGCGGTTGCGCCAGGCGCCGCTCCAGGTACTCGACGAATACGCGCGCGGCTTCGTCGTCGAAGCGATAGTGCATCGTTGCCAGCATCAGGTCGGCAATCCGGGCCAGTTCGTCGACGCCGTAGTCGGGAAAATCGATGTGGTGCGCAATCCGCGAGGACATGCCGGGATTCGATTCGAAGAACTTGTCCATCCGGTCCTTGTAGCCGGCCAGGATCACCACCAGGTCCTCGCGGTTGTTGTCCATCACCTGCAGCAGGTTTTCGATCGCCTCCTGGCCGTAATCTCGCTCGTTTTCCGGGCGGTACAGGTAGTAGGCTTCATCGATGAACAACACGCCGCCCATGGCTTTTTT
>JBBWZO010000255.1:0-17067 GCA_039649125.1 Massilia sp.
GCCAGGCAGCGCCGCACCAGGGGCGCCACGCGCTCGGTCCAGGCCCGGTAGCGGCGCATGCGGTCGGCGAAATACACGTCGGCGCCGACCTCGTCCTTCGGCACCGCATAGAACGGATCGTCGCTGCGTTTCAGCGAAAAGCCGAGCAGGAAGCGCAGCTCCATCGCCGCCTCGTCCGGCGCGACCGGCTCGCCGGTCCAGCCGCGGATGCTGGCCTCGAGCAGCGGGGCCGGCGCCGGCTTCTTGCTGCCCAGCGTGGCGGCGGCCTCGCGCAGCAGGTCCTGCAGGGCGCTGTAGCCGATGTGGTCGACCTCGGCCAGGTCGTAGGCGTGGCGCACCAGGGCCACCTTCGCCCGCGGGCTGTCGAGTTCCAACGCGACAAAGCTTGCCGCGAGTTCGGAATAGGCCTCGTCGTCGGCGAAGTTTTCCTGTGGCGCCAAACCGCCGGTGCTCTGCACGAACAGCGGGATCAAAAAGGCGTCGATTTCGATCTCGGCTTCGCCTTCGCGACGGATGCGCAGCGTGGCCGCCTCTTCGCCGACATGGGCGCGCAGCAGGCGGCAGGCGTCCGGATCGGTGAAGCGCGCCAGTTCGATGGCGCCGTACAGCGCCTCGTCGTGCTTGCGGCGCAAGGCGCGCCGGATCGCGACGACCAGCTCTTCCGCGTGCCCGGCGGCCCCTTCCGGATCGACTTCCTCGCCCTCGGCGACCTCGAGCGCAAGGTCGGCCAGGCTCTGGGCCATGGCCTCGAGGTCGGGTTCGGCGGCAGCCGCCGGTTTCCGCGGCACGGGCTTCTTGTTCTTCGGCATAGTGGCTCTGATAATGGTGGAGCCGCCATGGTAGCGCATTTGCGCTCTCAATCCGCGCGTTCGGTCTCCGGTGACACGTGCACGCGCGCCAGCGCGGCGAGGATTTCCTCGGGTTCGGCCGGCTTGGCGATGTGCATGTCGAAGCCGGCTTCGCGCGCCCTCGCCTTGTCGGCCAGCTGGCCGTAACCGGTCAGCGCGATCAGCAAGGTCGAGGCGAATTGCGGCATCGCGCGCAAGCGCCCGGCCAGTTCGTAGCCGTTCATATCGGGCAGGCCGATGTCGAGGATGAACACGTCGGGACGCTCGAAGGCCGCCCATTCGAGCGCGCTGGCGGCGTCGTAATAGGTCGATACCAGGTGATCCCCGGCCGCCTCGAGCAGCAGCGACAGGCTGACCGCCGCGTCGATGTTGTCGTCCACCAGCATCACCCGCAGCGCCTGCGGCGCGCAATCGCGGGCGCGGCGCGGCGCGCTGGGCGAAGCCAGCGCCGCCAGCTCGTGCTTGAGCGGCAGGCGCACCGTGAAGATGCTGCCGCCGCCGCGGCCGGGGCTGCTGGCGTCGACCGTGCCGCCGTGCAGCTGGACCATGCTGCGCACCAGGGCCAGGCCGAGGCCGAGGCCGCCCTGGGCGCGGTCCGCCTTCCGCTCGCCCTGCGAGAACAGGTCGAACACGCGCGGCAGCAGCTCGGGAGTGACGCCTTCGCCGTCGTCCGCCACCGAGAGGGTCGCTTCGTCCCCTGCGCAGGCCAGCGAAAGCTGGATGTTGCCGTGCACCGGGGTGTACTTGGCCGAGTTGGTGAGCAGATTGGCCACCACCTGGGTCAGGCGGGTCTGGTCGCCGCGCACCGTGGCCGGCTGCGCGGGCAGGCGCAGTTCGAGCCGGTGCTGGCGCTCTTCCAGCAGCGGGCGGGTCTGCTCGACGGCGCGTTCGACGACATCGCGCAGGTCGACGTCTTCCAGGTTCAGCGTCACCAGGCCGCGCGTGACGCGCGACACATCGAGCATGTCGCCCAGCAAGCGGTTCATGTGCTCGACCTGGCGACTGATCACGTCGCCGGCATAGCGCGCGCGGTGGCCGTCGACGTCGGGCATCCTGAGCAGCTGGGCGGCGGTCACGATCGGCGCCAGCGGGTTGCGCAGCTCGTGGCCGAGCATGGCGAGGAACTGGTCTTTCGCACGGTTTTCCTCTTCGGCCGTCTGGCGCGCATGGGTTTCGCGCTCGAGCTGGGACTGGCGCTCGTTGCCGGCGCTGTCGCGAAACACCTGGGCGCGGCGCAGCTCGGCGCCCGCCTGGCGCAGGGCCGCCAGCAGGCGGTCGATTTCGACGATGCGCGAGCGCAGCTTGGGCGGCGTTTCGCCGCGCCCCAACATGGCGGCGGCGTCGACCGCGCGTCCCATCGAGCGGACGTAGCCGCGCGCCAGCCAGCTGGCAAGCGCGCAGGCGCAGGCGAGCGCCGCCACCAGGGCCATCGCCGCCATGCGCCTGGCGTCGCCGGCCCGGGCCGCGAGGACGTCCGGAGGCACGCCCACGGCGACCACCCAGCCGGACCCCGCCACCTGGTGGTAGACGGTCTTCGAGGCCCCGCCGTGGCGCAGCGGCAGGTCCAGCACCCCTGTCGGCTGGGCGCGCGCGGCAGCCAGCAACTGCGGCGCCACGTCCTGGCCGACCAGGTCGGCCGTTCCCAGGCTGGAGGCCACCAGGTGACCGGCACCGTCGGCGATGTCGACCTGCCAGTCGGCGGGCAGCCCGGCCTCGGCCAGGAGTGTGCGGAAATGGTCGGTGCCGAAGGTGATCGACAGGGCGTAGCGCCGCCCACCGGCCTCGACCGGCACGGTGACGGCCGTGATCAGGCGCCCGCTGTAGCGCCCGGGCGCGACGTCGCGCACTATCGGGCGTCCGTTCGCAAACAGGTCGGGAAGATAGGGAGGCGGTGGGCCCGCAGGCAGCGGCGCGCCCGGCGGCGCCTGGGTGTTGAGGAGCACGGCGCCCTGCTCGTCGAGGAGGACGGTCCAGCTGGCGGGGCCCTCCGGCGCGCGTTTGGCTTCCTCGAAAAAAGCGTCGAGGTCGGCGCGCGCGAGCGTGGGCGATGCGGCCAGCACGCGTAGCGCGGCGCTTGCGTCCGAGAGCTCGTCGTCGACCAGCAGCGCGACCTGCTGCGCGGACTGCGCCACGCGCGCCAGCGCGGCCTCGGTCCCGGCCTCGTCCAGCAGGTGCAGTGCGAAGCCCGCAAACAGGATCACCGGCACCAGGATCGCCACCGCCATCAGGTACAGGTAGGCACGGATTCGCATCGCGGGCTCACAGGGTTTGACGGTCGTCGACATGACGGCCAGCAACTCGATAATACCAACACTGCAAGCTAAAGCAAGAAAATAGTGGAACACTGCTAACGAATATTCGCGTTGCCTGCGCATGGACATTTTCGGCCATATTTCCGTTGGGAAGGCTGAGCAGTGTTATGCTTCGGGCATTGTAACCCGCGCGCACGCGCGCCCCTTTTGGCAAACTGGAGACCCGCCTAAGATGCTCGACAATTTCTTCAAGCTCAAGGACAGCGGTACGGACGTACGCACCGAACTGCTGGCCGGCCTGACCACCTTCCTGACGATGGCCTACATCATCTTCGTCAACCCATCGATCCTGGGCGACGCCGGCATGCCGAAAGAAGCCGTGTTCGTGGCGACCTGCCTGGTGGCTGCCCTGGGCAGCGCCGTCATGGGCCTTTACGCGAACTACCCGATCGGCATGGCGCCGGGCATGGGACTGAACGCCTACTTTGCCTATGCCGTCGTGCTCGGCATGGGCGTGGCCTGGCCGGCCGCGCTGGGCGCCGTGTTCCTCTCCGGTTGCCTGTTCGTCCTGGTGTCGGTGCTCGGCCTGCGCGGCATGATCGTGAACGGCATCCCGCATTCGCTGCGCGTGGCGATCACCGTAGGCCTGGGCATGTTCCTGGCGCTGATCGCGCTGAAGAACGCCGGCATCGTGGTCGGCAGCGAACCGACCCTGGTCAAGGCGGGCGACCTGCACGCGCCGCCGGCGGTGATGGCCATCGTCGGTTTCCTGCTGATCGTCACCCTCGACCGCCTGAAGGTGCGCGGCGCGATCCTGATCGGCATCATCGTCGTCACCATCCTCTCATTCTTCTTCGGAGGTAACACCTTCAAGGGCGTGTTCTCGCTGCCGCCCTCGATCGAACCGACCCTGTTCGAGCTCGACATCCCGGGCGCCCTTTCCGTCGGCATCCTGAACGTGGTGCTGGTGTTCTTCCTGGTCGAACTGTTCGACGCGACCGGCACCCTGATGGGCGTCGCCAGCCGCGCGGGCCTCTTGGTCGAAGGCAAGATGGAACGCCTGAACAAGGCGCTGCTGGCCGACAGCAGCGCGATCGTCGCCGGCGCCGCCCTCGGCACCTCGAGCACCACCGCCTATATCGAGAGCGCGGCCGGGGTGCAGGCCGGCGGGCGCACCGGCCTCACCGCGCTGGCGGTGGCCGTGCTGTTCCTGGCCTGCCTGTTCATTGCGCCGCTTGCCGCCGTGGTGCCGGCCTACGCGACCGCGCCGGCGCTGCTGTTCGTCGCCTGCCTGATGCTGCGCGACCTCGGCGAAATCGAATGGGGCGACACCACCGAAAGCATCCCGGCGGCGATCACCGCGCTGGTCATCCCGTTCACCTATTCGATCGCGGAAGGCATCGCCTTCGGCTTCATCACGTATGCCGCGCTGAAGCTGACCACGGGCCGGGCGCGCGAGGTCAAGCCGGTGATCTGGATCATCGCCGGCCTGTTCATTTTCAAGATCGTCCATATAGGTACTTGAGTGGCGTGGCGGGGGCGCCGCGCAGCGCCCCGAATCGCATGTTCCCTTGGCGCGGGAGGCGCACTGGTGCTGCTTCTGGGATACAATTCGGGGCCAAGCCCTGGCGCCGCACCGCGAGCACCGGCGCTCTTTTCCTGAACGACCGGCCGGCCCACGGCGCAAGCTGAGGGTCCGGCGCGCAGCCGCACACATGCTTATGAAATCATCCCTGTTCTACGCGCTGGCCGCCCTAGGCCTGGCGCACGGCGTTGCCGGCGCTGCCGGCGGCGCGGCCGACGACCTGCCGCAGATCGGCACCATCCACAGTCCGCTCACCATCGCACGCCCCGAGACCATTCCCGAGGGTACCTGGTTCACCTCGGCTGAACTCGGTGCGATCAGCACTTCCGGCAACACGACCGGCACCTCGGTCACGGGCAAGATCGACGCCCGCCACGAGACGGCCGACTGGAGCAACGAATACGTCGCCAGCGGCTTCTTCAAGGAAGACGAGATCACCGACGACGACGGCGAGCGCTATCGCCAGCGCTCGGCCCAGCGCTGGGCGCTGTCGGCCAAGGCCGCCTACAAGCTGCTGAACGAAGGCAGCCGCGCTTTCGTGCTCGGCTCGCACGTGAACGACCGCTTCGGCGCCTTTGCGCGCTATACCTCGTTCGCGGTCGGGCACGGCTCGCAGCTCTACAACACCGACGACAAGGCGCTCGACGTCGAGATCGGTCCGGGTTATTTCCATGGCGAGCGCGAGAACGGCGAGCGCGAAAACGGCATGACCGTGCGCGGCGCGGCCCGCTTCCGCTGGCAGGTCAGCCCGTCGGCGGCTTTCATGCAGACGGTCAGCGTCGAGCGCGGCACCTCGAATGTGCACTCGATCGCGGAAACGGCGCTAAGCACCAAGATCAACGACACCATGCAGATGAAGGCGGCCTTCAGCGCCCGTAACGACACCAACGTGCCTGAAGACAAGAAGAACACCGATACCCAGACCTCGCTGACGCTGGTGTATTCATTCTGAGTGCCTGGCCCCGGGCCGGCAGCCTTCACAGGCCGCGCTCACAGACCGCATTCAGCGGCCACCTTCGGCCCCCCTGATCATGTGCCGCCGGTCCCCCTGCCGCTGGTGCTTCGGCGAGCACAGCACCCGCCGCGCCACGCCGCGCGGCACGCCGGCAAGCTGCATGAAGGCGAACGCCGCGTGCATGCCGTCGGTCTCGAGTATTTTCAGTGCGCGGTCGACGCGTCCCGCCATTTGTGCGTCGGTGCGCGGATCCGCATGTTGAATTTCTGACATGCCATCGCCTCGTAATACCCGTTTAAAAGGCCATCCATGCTATCAAACGAGCTGGCGCGTGGCGCGCGCTTGCCGAGATAAAACCCCATCAGTGAACCCCATCAGTGCGGAAGCCGCTAAGCTTGCGGCTCGTGCACGTCGTCCACGCTCACCGGCTCGGCCGCGATCTTCTCCTGGGCCAACGCATGGTCTGCCCGGTCCGCAGCCAGGCCTTCCTGGTCGGCGCCGCGCACGCGGTCATAGACCAGCTCCACCAGCACCGGGAAGTGATCCGACCCGAAGGACGGCAGGCGGCGGATGAAGGACAGGGTGAAATGCCGGCTGTGGAACAGGTGGTCGAGCGGCCAGCGCAGGAACCAGTAGTCGGCGTGGAAGGTGTTGAACATGCCGCGCCCGACGCGCGGGTCGAGCAGGCCGCTGATCTTGCGGAACAGGCGCGTGGTCTTTGACCACGCCACGTCGTTCAGGTCGCCGGCGACGATCACCGGGGTGTCGAGCCCGGCCACGCTTTTCGCCACCACCAGCAGCTCGGCGTCGCGCTGGGTCGATTCGTCGTGCTCCGTCGGGCTCGGCGGGGCCGGATGCAGGAAGTGGATGCGGACCTTGCGGCCGGACGGCAGCACCACCAGCGCATGCATCGACGGGATGTCGTCCTCGACCAGGAACTGGATCGCGCCGTCTTCCAGCGGCAGGCGCGAGTACACGTGCATGCCGTACAGGTTGTCGAGCGGGCACTTCATCGAATACGGATACTCGTCCTCGAGCACGTCCAGGCGTTCCTGCCACCAGGCGTCGGTCTCCAGGGTCACGAACACGTGCGGCCAGTGTTCGCGGATGAGTGCGATCAGGCCGTCGGAATTGCGGTTCGGGGTCAGCACGTTCGCCGTCAGGATGCGGATGCGTTCGGTCATGTCGGTGTTGGTCGCCGACTTCACCTCGTTCGGGTACACCCGCAGGTAGGGGAAGATCCACCAGGTCTGGTACAGCAGGCAGGCCGCCGTGATGGCGATGAGCACGTCCGAGGCCAGGTCGCTCGGGTCGAGCATGAAGGGCTCGACGATCAGGACCACCAGGGCGACGATGGCGATCTGCAGGCGCGGGAAGTCGAGGTCGCGGACCCACCATTCCGTGTGTTTCGACAGCGGCAGCAAGGTCGACACGAGAATGAGCGCAACGAGCGTTGCAATCACGGCAAATTGCATGATCGGGAGAGCCCTCAGGGGTCGTATGTTATTTTCGTGAAAGGACAACAGACGCAGTATGCCATTGACTAGAGGAATTAGTCTGTACGCTAGCGCGCGCATCCGTGCGGAGGACTGTACCCGGATGCGCGATACTGGCGGCTCCATCGATCGCGCGACCATTCCGCCTGCCGCCCATGACCCGACCCGCCAAGCCCTTCCTGATCTTTTCCCGTAGCGGCTTCGACGACGCTAGAAGCCAGTTGCAGGACGGCGGCGCGGTGTTCCACGTCAATCCCGGCATCCTCACGGGCGCCGACATCGACGTCCTGCGCGCGGCCGGCACCCTGGTCCATACCCTGCCGCGCGTGTTCAACCCGCAGGTGCCGGGCGACCTGGAGGACGCCGCGCGTATGACGGGAAGCGACCGTGATGGGCTGTGGGTCGAGTACGGCGCCACCCTGCCGGCCGCGGAAACGCTGCGCCAGGAACCAGCGCCCGCGCTGGCCGGGGAAGCGCCGGCATTGCACCGGCGCCTGGCGCGCACCGCGGGCCGCTTCGCCAGTGGCGCGCTGCGCCGCCTGCGCGAGCCGGGCGCGGGCCGCAACCTGATGCTCCTGCCCTACTTCGGCTTCGGCAACGCACAGCGCATCTGGGTCAAGGGCCGCGTGCTGGACGAATTCAGCTTCCGCGAGCAGAGCGAACACGACAGCGGCTGGAGCAACCTGGTCGCCCTGTATCGCCGCCTCGAGTCCGACGAGGTCGCGGGCGCGCGCGTGCTGGCGCGCTTCCAGGGACAGGCCCATGAAACCGAAACCGACGACGGCGGCTATTTTTCGTTCGACATCGCGCTGGAGGCAGCCTTGGGCGGGGGCTGGCACACGGTGGAACTCGAACTCCCCGGGCACGCTGACCCGGACGGCAGCCCGGTGCGGGCCAGCGCCCAGGTGCTGGTGCCGGCACCCACGGCCCGCTTCGGTATCGTCAGCGACATCGACGACACCGTGTTGTGGACGAACGTCACCAACAAGTTCAACATGGCGCTGATGCTGGCGCGCACGAACGCGCACACGCGCAAGCCCTTCAAGGGCGTGGCCGCGTTCTATCGCGCCCTGCGCGCGGGCGCCGGCGGCAACGAGGACAATCCGCTGTTCTACGTGTCGAGCAGCCCCTGGCACCTGTTCGGCCCGCTGGTCGACTTCCTGCGCCTGCAGGACATCCCGCTCGGCCCCCTGCTGCTGCGCGAACTGAAGGTGCGCGACCTGCTCTCGAAGAACCACAGCCACAAGCTCGACAAGATCGAGACCATCATGCGCTTCTACCCTGGCATGCAGTTCGTGCTGGTGGGCGACAGCGGCGAACAGGACCCGGAAATCTACGCCGAGATCGTGCGCCGCCACCCGACCTCGGTGCGCATGATCTACATCCGCAACGTCAACCCCGACCCGGCGCGCATCGACGCGCTGGACCGTCTGATCGAGGAAGTGAGCAGCACCGGCACCCAGCTGGTGCTGGCGCCCGACAGCGTGTTCGCCGCCTCGCACGCGGCGGCGGAGGGCCTGATCAGGGTCGACGGCCTGGCTTCGGTACGCAGCGACAAGCGCGACGACGAGGATGCGCCCTCGCCGTCGTGAGCCGCGTTGCGAAGCCGGTCCTGAGCCCGGTCGCGCTCCCGGTCGTGCTCCCTATGCCGCCGCCTCCACACTGGCCGCGCCGTGTTTCCCGCGCCGCATCAGCATCAGCGCGACCAGACTGAGCAGCGATGCCGCCGACAGGTAGTAGCCGACATAGTCCAGGCCGTAGTTCGTCGCCAGCGCCGTCGCGATATAGGGCGCCAGCGAGGCGCCGAGGATGCCGGCCAGGTTGAAAGTCAGCGAGGAGCCGGTGTAGCGCACCGCGGGCGGGAACAGTTCGGCCAGCAGGGTGCCGAGCGGGCCGTAGGTCAGGCCGGTCAGCGACAGGCCCAACACCATGAACAGGCCCACCACCAGCAGGCTGCCGGAGCCGAACAGCGGCCCGTAGGCCAGTCCGAACAGGGTAATCGCCACGGTTACCCCGATCATCGCAGCGCGCCGTCCGAAGCGATCCGCGATCAGGGCCGAGGGCGGGATCAGGAGGCCGAAGAAGATCACCGCGCCCAGCTGCATCAGCAGGAACTCGGTGCGCGAATAGCCCAGTGCCGTGGTGCCCCAGCTGAGGGTGAACACCGTCATCAGGTAGAACACGACGAAGGTCGAGGTCGCCATCAGCGTGCCCAGCACCAGTCCACGGCCATGATCGCGGAAGACGGCGACGACCGGCACCTTAACCCGCTCGTTGCGGTCGAGCACGGCCTGGAAGTCGGGCGTTTCCGTGATCTTCAGACGCACGTACAGGCCGACGCCCACCAGCAGCGCACTGGCGAGGAAGGGAATGCGCCAGCCCCAGGAGAAGAACTGGGCTTCATCCAGGGTCTGCGTCAGCAGCAGGAACACGCCGCCCGACAGGAAGAAGCCGATCGGCGCGCCCAACTGCGGGAACATGCCGTACCAGGCGCGCTTGCCTGGCGGCGCGTTCTCGGTGGCCAGCAGCACCGCCCCGCCCCACTCGCCGCCCAGCCCCAGCCCCTGGCCGAAGCGGCACAGCGCGAGCAGCAGCGGCGCCAGGGTGCCGATGCTGGCGTAGGTCGGCAGCATGCCGATCACGATGGTCGAGATGCCCATCGTCAGCAGGGCCGCCACCAGTGTGGCCTTCCTGCCGATGCGGTCGCCGAAGTGGCCGAACAGGGCCGAGCCCACCGGCCGCGCGAAGAAGGCGATGGCGAAGGTGGCGAAGGACTGCAGGGTGGCGGCCGCGGGGTCGGCCGCCGGGAAGAACAGCTTCGGAAACACCAGCACCGCGGCGGTGGCGTAGATATAGAAGTCGAAGAATTCGATGGTGGTGCCGATCAGGCTTGCGAACAGGACCGTGCGCGCGCGGTTTTTCGGCGCCGTCATGCGCCGGCGTCCCCAGCCGATCCAGGATTCGCGTCACCTGGGCCTGCCGCCGCGAGCGCCTCGCGAACGTCCTGCGCACTGTCGGGGCGCGTCACACGGGCCACCTCGACGCCATCCTTCAGGACGATCACGGTCGGCCACAGCTTGATCCGGAACGAGCGCCCCAGCGGACGGCCGGGACCGTCCTCGACCTTGATGTGGCGGGCGTCGGGAAATTCCTTGAGGGCCGCCTCGATCGAAGGTTCGCCGGCGCGGCACCAGCCGCACCAGTTGGTGCCGAAGTCGAGGGCGACGAGGCCCGGCAGCGCGTCGACCGCGCTGCGTTCGGGCTGGGTGGTTTCATAGGTCATGCTGGGTTCCTCGGTGGTGAAACTAAGTGTTGCAACTTGCTGTTGCAACCAAGGGGTATCGATAATGCAAGATTACCCGAAACACCGCCGCGGAGCCAGCATCAGGGACACCTCAATGCGCGTGCCCTCCCCCCTCCTCGCACGCATGCGGGTCGGCCCGGCACATCTTCTCCTGCGCTTCCAGGGCCAGGCGCCGCGCCGCCAGCTGCTGCGGCGTGCGCGCCGGCGCCAGGATCTCGTCCTGGGTGAAGACGCGTCCGTTCTTGATGACCAGACGCACGTCGGCCGCCGCCCGCAGGTCCTGGAGCGGGTCGCCGCGCACCACGATCAGGTCGGCCAGCTTGCCCTTTTCCACCGTGCCGAGGTCGTCGCCGACGAACGCGATCTTCGCCGCGTCGCGCGTCACCGAATACAGCGTCTGCAGGTTGCCCTGCACCAGCGCCGCGCCGCGCATGTTCAGGTGCAGCGAGATGCCCGGCACCACCAGCGGCGAGTCGGTCCCGTTGGCCACCAGCGCGCCGGCCGCCCTCACCTTCGCCTGCTGGGTGGCGTCGTTGACGATGGTGCTGATCTGGGCCGCGGTCGGCGGTTGCGCGTTCTGCAGGCCGGTGACGAAGTTCGGCGGCACCAGGATGAAGCGCGGGTCGGTGACGATGCCCGGATCGAGCCCGGCCAGGGCGCTGGCGGAGAACAGGGTATCGATCAGGTGGAAGTCGGCCTTGCCGTAGATGTCGGCCGCGTCCTGGTAGGTGATCGCGCGCGCGAAGGATTTCGACCAGCCGTAGCCCATGCGCTGGGTCGCCGACAGGTGGGTGGTGCCGGCCAGGCCGGTCGCCGCGCCCGGCTGCACCATGTGGGTGCCGCTGGGCACGCCCAGGTCGAGGGCGCCTTGGGCGATGCGTTCCATGATCGGGATCGGCGCGCGCACGTAGCTCTTCAGGAAGTCGGCATCCATGCGCTTGGCCTTGGCGATCTCGAGCTCGGCGATGCCCGGGGTGCGCAGGGTACGCGCGAAGCTGTAGAACAGGCGGTTGCCCTCCCACAGCGGCGGCGAGACGAACAGGCGCGGCCCGATCAGGTTGCCCGCTTCCAGCGCCTCGCGCATCTCGATGCTCTGGTGCAGGGGACCTGCCACCGACTGCGCGGTGGTGATACCGTAGGAGAGCATCAGCTGCGCGATCTGGCCGAACTGCCCGCCCTGGTACAGCGTGAGCGGGTGCAGGTGGGTTTCGATCAGGCCGGGCACCACGGTCAGCCCGCTGGCGTCGACCACGCGCGCCCCGGCTTCGTGCTCGGCATGCGGCACCACCGACACGATGCGGTTGCCCTCGACGACGATGTCGACATCGCGCCGCAAGGCGCTGCCCACGCCGTCCCACAAGGCCCCGGCGTGGATCACGGTACGGCCCTCGGGCACGGCCTGGCGCCAGGACAGTTTCACCGGGATGTCACGGGGTGCGCCCCATGACCCGGTACCGTCGACCTGCACCGTGCGCACCCGTTCCGCGGACTTGTACAGGATGGTGCGCGAGTCGCCGCCCCAGGTCGGCAGGTCGGCCATGTCTTCCGACACCTGGCGTGCCGGGCCGGTCGGGGCCCCGGTCGGCCCCAGCGGCATCACGTGCAGGCGCGAATCCATGATGAAGGCGACCGTACGCCCGTCCGGCGAGAGCGCGGCCGCGCCTTCGTCGCGTTCGGAAATCTGGCGCGGGATCGGCGCCACCGCATGGAAGCTGCCCTGGCGCGTGGCCAGGTCGATCACGCGCAGCTTGTTGTAGCCTTCGCGGAAGCGGTTGTTGATGCGCTCGTTGTCGACCAGGATGATGCGCTGGCCGTCCGGCGTCCACTGCGGGGTGCTGACCTGGGTGCTGACCGAGGGGATGATCACTTCCGAGGTGCCGGTGGCGCGGGTCCAGATCTCCAGCTGGCCGGAGAGCGTGGTGTAGGCGATGCGGCTGCCGTCCGGCGACAGTTTCGGCGTCACCATCGAGCGGCCCGGCGTGGCCGCCAGCCGGGTGCGGGTGCGCGAGGCCAGCTCGATCTGGTCGACCGCCAGCTGGCCCGCGTTGCCACGCTCGGACGAGAAGTAGACGGCGCTGCCGTCGTTGGTCCACTGCGGGTTGGCGTCGCGGTCCGGGTCGTTCGTCAGGCGTACCGGCGTCTCGCCGATGCGCATGGTCCAGACGTCGTTCAGGGCCACGAAGGCGATGCTCGATCCGTCCGGCGACAGCACCGGCGCGCTGATGCCCATCACGCGGCGCTCGCCGAACTTGTCGAAGCCGCGGTCCTTCTGCTTCGCGAAGGTCGGGCGGCGCAGCGTCAGTTCGGCGCTGAAGCCGATGTCCTGGCGGTCCGTGCCGGCAGCGGCCCGGGTGCGGATCTTGCCGTCGGCCGTGTACAGGAAGCGACCATTCGGCAGGAAGCGCACCGGGAACGGGAAGATGTCTTCCTCGGTGGTGACCTGGGTGCCGCCCACGACCAGCTGGCGCGCGGCGTTCTGGTACACCAGGGCGCCGCCGTCCGGGGTCCAGGCCGGGGCCGTGCCGGGTGCCACCACGGCCGGCGGGCCGCCCGCGAAGGGCGCGGTCACCACGTTGGCGCCGTCGACATAGGCCAGGCGCGCGCCGTCGGGCGAGACCACCGGGTTGGATTCCATGCCGGGGCCGGTCGTCAGCTGGCGCAGCGAGGTGGGGCCTCTGGCAGCACCTCGCGTACGCACTTCCCATATCTTGTACTGGCCGTCGCCGCTGCGGTCGCTTGAGAACACCAGGCCGCTTCCGTCCGGGAGCCAGGCCGGCTCGCGGTCGTCCCAGGGGCCGCGCGTCAGTTCGGTCGCGTCGCGCCCTTCGGGGCTGATGGTCCAGATGTGGAAGTTGCCCTCGGGAGCGTAGTTCTGGAAGGCGATGCGCTTGCCGTCGGGCGACCAGACCGGATGGGTCGGCTCCAGGCGCCAGTCGGTGATGCGGGTCGCGCGCCCGCCGGCGGCCGGCATCACCCACAGCGCTCCCTGCGCCGAAAAGACGATGCGCTTGCCGTCCGGCGAAGGCGCGGCCGCCATGTTGGTGCCTTCGCGCAGTTCGACGGTGTAGTCGCGCGTCGGGCCGCGCAGGTCGTTGGTCTGGCCGACGGCGCTGCCGCCGGACCACTGGCAGGCGGCCAGCAGGGCTGCGCCGACGGCCACCGCCAACGCGCTGCGTACCAGCGGACGGTTGCCGGGGAGCTCCTTGCGAGTGTTCATGTTGTTACCTCCAGGGTGATTGACGAAATGCACCGAAATGGTGCGTAGCTGACTCATCCATATTCGACCGGCCGTCTGACGGAATGCTGACGGTTGGGTTCGCCTGGAAATGACTCGGCAGTCGATTGCTGTTCGGCTGAGCTGGCTCAAACCTGGCCCCCGGCGATCGCGGAACTTCCGTGCGCCGGAGCTGAGCAACAGGAAATTATGTACACAAGGTGAAATGCCTAACGGACTGCGGCTGCGGCCGCTGGCATATTTGTTTCAAACTCGTCAATAGGAGCACATCATGGCCGATAACCTGCAAAAAGCCGGTCCGCAGGACCGCAGCCGCATCAACGTGAACGAAGAGTGGGAAGTGCGTCACTGGACCGAGGCGTTGGGCGTGAGCCGCGAGCAACTCGAAAAAGCGGTTTCCGAGGTCGGCGTCATGGCGGACGCGGTGCGCGAGCACCTGAAGAAGCGCTAAGCCAGGCTCCGGCGCGATGTGATTTGCCGGCGGGATCAGGCCGGTGCGGCGGATGCACGGCGGATGCCGCGCACGCTTCGCGCCGCGCCTCAGCGGGCTGCAAGGCGGCGCAAACGGGAGCGGCGAAACCACATTACGTAGCAGGCAAATACTTCGGCAAGGTTCGTGAACGGACGCCCCCTGCGTCCGTCGAGCGCTGCCACGCCGGCACGCGGCTCCTCTGCGCACGCGTCACACACCTTCCAGTGGCGCCCGGCCGCAGGCACTCCGCGCGCCCTTGCGCCAACCCTTCCATGAAAGGAGCCCGATGTGGATTTCCGCGCCTATGTTGCATCCCTCGATATCACCCTGCCCAACGCCCTGTTCGCGCTGGCGGTAACCGTCTTCAGTTTCCTCGCCATCCATGGCGCCGTGGCCCTGTGCCGGCGCCGCCTCGAGCGGCTGAGCGACGAGCGGGCGCAACGCCCGGTCGCCCAGGTGCTGCGCAAGACCCTGGCGCGCACCAGCAACCTGGTTGTATTCATCACCGCCGTCCTGATCGGCCTGCAGGTGCTCGACCTGCCGGCGCCCTGGAACGCGCGCGTCAGCCACCTGTGGTTCATCACCGTCGGCCTGCAGCTGGCGATCTACCTGCACGCCGCGATCAAGGTCACGGCCAGGCGCTATTTCGCCGAGCACGACCACGTCACCACCGACGCCCAGGTGACGGTGGCCCACACGCTGATCATCTGGCTGCTGCAGACCAGCGTCTGGGTCGTGTTCGCCCTGGCCGTGCTGGCCAACCTCGGCATCAACATCACCACCTTCGTGGCGAGCCTCGGCATCGGCGGTATCGCGATTGCGCTGGCGGTGCAGAACGTGCTGGGCGACCTGTTCGCCTCGCTCTCGATCGCGATCGACAAGCCCTTCGAGGTGGGCGACTTCATCTCGACCTCGAACACCTCGGGCACGGTGGAAAAGGTCGGTCTGAAGACGACGCGCCTGCGCGCCGCCAGCGGCGAGCAGATCATCGTCTCCAATGCCGACCTGCTGAAGTCGACCGTGTCGAACTTCAAGCGCATGACCACGCGCCGCGTCGTCTACACCCTGCGCGCCCACCCGGACACCCCGCCGGCACTGGCAGCGAAAGTGCCCACGGCCGTCGCCGGATTCATCGCCCGCCACGAGAAGGTGCGCTTCGACCGCGCCCACCTGAGCAAGTACACGCAGGACTACATCGAGTGGGAAATCGTCTACACGATCCTCGACGCCGACTACGAGCTGTTCATGAACACGCAGCAGGCCGTCATCCTGGCCTCGATGCAGATGTTCGCCGACCTCGGCATCTCGACCGCGCCACGCGCCCAGCAGATGCTGCTCCCGGAACCGGTCGAGCCGGGCGCGCCGCGCCTGCCGGACGACGCCCGCATGCGTCAACCCGCCGGACTGCGCAGCATGCCGAAGGGCGCCTAGCGGACTGGCCTTCCCTCCCGGCGCGCCCCGAGCGTGCGCGCCGGGTCTCCCCTCCTGGGCTATGCTGGTCATCACTCACTGATCGCCCATCAACAAGGAGATGCGATGAACCAGCCCACGCAACAGCAGCAGCCACCCGGTGTCGAAGCGGAACTTACCCCCAGGGCCGACCACGGGGAGACCAGCTACAAGGGTTCGGACAAGCTGGCCGGCAAGGCTACGGTGATCACCGGCGGCGACAGCGGCATCGGGCGCGCGGTGGCGCTCGCCTTCGCCCGTGAAGGGGCGGACGTCCTGATCGCCTACCTGAACGAGCACGAGGATGCGCAGGAAACGGCGCGCCTGGTCGAGGAAGCGGGCCGGCGCGCGGTCCTGATGCCGGGCGACCTGGCCGAGCCCGCGCACTGCCGCGCGATCGTCGAGCGCGCCGTCAGCGAGTTCGGGCGCATCGACGTGCTGGTGAACAATGCGGCCTTCCAGATGACCCACGATTCGCTCGAAGACATCCCGGACGAGGAATGGGACTACACCTTCAAGGTGAACATCACCGCGATGTTCCACATCTGCAAGGCAGCGGTGAAGCACATGCCGCCCGGCTCCTCGATCATCAACACGACCTCGATCAACTCGGACAACCCGAAGCCGACCCTGCTGGCCTACGCGACGACCAAGGGTGCGATCGCCAACTTCACGGCCGGACTGGCGCAACTGCTGGCCGAAAAGGGCATCCGCGTGAACTCGGTGGCGCCGGGACCGATCTGGACCCCGCTCATCCCGGCCACCATGCCGCCCGACCAGGTGGAGAGCTTCGGCCAGCAGGTGCCGATGAAGCGGCCCGGCCAGCCGGCCGAGGTGGCGCCGGTGTATGTGCTGCTGGCCTCAAGCCAGGCGAGCTATATTTCCGGGGCGCGGATTGCGGTGACGGGCGGAACGCCGATTTTGTAGATTGCGGGGTAGCGTGCGGGCACGATCGCGATCCGTTGAGACCTCGCGATCGTAGGGTGGACACCTGTGTCCACCCTACGTTCTCCATGCTCCAGCGGCCGGGCCCGTCATTCCAGCGGCGGCAGCGGCGGCGACGCCTCTTCGATCGGTCCCTCTTCGATTTCCTCGCCCTCTTCCTCGACCGGCTGGACCTCGACCGGTTCGTCCGCCGGGATGCCTTCCATCAGCTCGCCCGCTTCGATGAATTCTTCTTCCGGCTCTTCCTCCACCCGCGCGCGCGGCGGCGGCGGCGGGCGGCCGCCCGGGAAGATCGCCTCGGTGTCGAGCTTGCCGTTGTCGAGGGCGCTGCGGAAGAAGTCGCCCACCAACAGGATCGCGTTGTGCCCGCCCTGGCCCCAGTAGTTGCTGCGCATCGTGACGCGGTTGTCGTTGAAGCCGACCCAGGCGCCGGCGACCAGGTTCGGGTGCATCAGGATGAACCAGCCGTCCGCATTGTTCTGGGTGGTGCCGGTCTTGCCGGCGACGTCGCCGTTGATGCCGAAGC
>JBBWZO010000040.1:0-23836 GCA_039649125.1 Massilia sp.
ACCCAGTCGACCTACGACGGCGTGGTGTACAACGTCGAGACCCTGCGCGAGATGTTGGACGGGAAGATCGAGACCCTGCACTTCGACGAAGCCTGGCTGCCGCACGCGACCTTCCACGACTTCTACAAGAACATGCACGCGATCGGCCGCGACCGCCCGCGCGCCAAGCAGTCGATGATCTTCTCGACCCAGTCGACGCACAAGCTGCTGGCGGGCCTGTCCCAGGCCTCGCAGGTGCTGGTGCGCGAGTCGGAGTCGGTCAAGCTCGACCAGGACGCCTTCAACGAAGCCTTCCTGATGCACACCTCGACCTCGCCGCAGTACTCGATCATCGCCTCCTGCGACGTTGCCGCAGCCATGATGGAAGCGCCGGGCGGCACCGCGCTGGTCGAGGAATCGATCCTGGAAGCGCTCGACTTCCGCCGCGCCATGAAGAAGGTCGACGCCGAATACGGCGAGGACTGGTGGTTCAAGGTCTGGGGCCCGGACGTCGAGGGCGAGGAAGGCATCGGCGAGCAGAAGGACTGGATGATCCGCGCCGAGGACGACTGGCACGGCTTCGGCAACCTGGCCGAAGGCTTCAACATGCTCGACCCGATCAAGTCGACCATCGTGACCCCGGGCCTGTCGCTGGACGGCAAGTTCGGCTCGACCGGCATCCCGGCCTCGATCGTGACCAAGTACCTGGCCGAGCACGGCGTCATCATCGAGAAGTGCGGCCTGTACTCGTTCTTCATCATGTTCACCATCGGCATCACCAAGGGCCGCTGGAACACGCTGGTGACCGCGCTGCAGCAGTTCAAGGACGACTACGACCGCAACAAGCAGATGTGGCAGGTGATGCCGCAGTTCGCCGCGGCGAATCCGCGTTACGAAGAACGCGGCCTGCGCGACCTGTGCACCCAGATCCACGACTTCTACAAGCAGTACGACGTCGCGCGCCTGACCACCGAGATGTACCTGTCGGACATGGTGCCGGCGATGAAGCCGTCGGACGCATTTGCGAAAATGGCGCGCCGCGACATCGAGCGCGTGGCGATCGAGGACCTGGAAGGCCGCACCACGGCGATCCTGCTGACGCCTTACCCGCCGGGCATTCCGCTGCTGATCCCGGGCGAGCGCTTCAACAAGACGATCGTGGATTACCTGCGATTCGCGCGCGACTTCAACGAGCGCTTCCCGGGATTCGAGACCGACGTGCACGGCCTGGTCAAGCGCGAGGTGAACGGCAAGCGCGATTACTTCGTGGATTGCGTACGTCAGGATTGATGCACGCTGTTCGCACGTGAAAAGAGGAGCCGTTGGCTCCTCTTTTTGTTTGTGCCGCCGAGAACGATCCGCGAGTCTTCATAGGGTGGGCGGCTCCACCCTGGCCGGCGATCATTCGCGACGCTTGCGCCGCCCACCCTATGGGTAATCCGGCAGGTGTGGGAGCCCCCTACCGGCGTTTGAGTTCGACGATCGGCGCAGGCTGTGCCTTCACAGGCGCGGCATCCAGCTCCGCACGCGCATGCGTGATCACGCTGCGCGCCGCCGTCAGGCCGAGCACGCCCATCACCCCGGCCACGAACAGGTCCGGCAAGCCGCTCCCGGCCTGCCACACGCCCAGCGCCGCCAGCAGCACGGCGGCATTGCCGATCATGTCGTTGCGCGTGCACAGCCACACGGAACGCATATTGGCGTCGCCATTCCTGAACGCGAACAGCAGCGCGGCCACCAGGCCGTTCGCGGCCAGCGCGGCGACGCCGATCACGCCCATGGTCGCGGCCCTGGGCACCGTGCCCGCGGCCAGGTGCCAGAGCGCCGAGCCGATCACGAAGACGCCGTAGCCGCCCATGGTCGCGCCTTTGACGAGCGCGGTGCGCGAGCGCCAGACCGGGGCCAGGCCGAGCACGAACAGGGAAATGCCGTAGTTGGCGGCGTCGCCGAAGAAGTCGACCGCGTCGGCCAGCAGCGAGACGGAACCGGCCGCCCAGCCGCCGACGAGTTCGACGCCGAACATCGACAGGTTCACGAAGAGCGCGATCCAGAGCACGCGCCGGTAGCGCGGATCGACCGGCGGTTTATCGGCAGAGCAGCCGCCGCTGCAGCAATCGGCCATGACACCCTCCGCTAAAAATGATACGGATTTCGAAGTTTACGCCCAAAAACCGTATCAGGTTTTCGGCAGCGTGACGCCGTGCTGGCCCTGGTACTTGCCGCCGCGATCCTTGTACGAAACCTCGCAGATTTCGTCGCTCTCGAAGAACAGCACCTGGGCGCAGCCCTCGCCCGCGTAGATCTTGGCCGGCAGCGGGGTCGTGTTCGAAAACTCCAGCGTCACATAACCTTCCCATTCCGGCTCGAAGGGCGTCACGTTGACGATGATGCCGCAGCGCGCATAGGTCGACTTGCCGAGGCAGACGGTCAGCACGTTGCGCGGAATGCGGAAGTATTCCATCGTGCGCGCCAGCGCAAAGGAATTCGGCGGGATGATGCAGACGTCGCTCTTCACGTCGACGAAGGACTTTTCGTCGAAATTCTTCGGGTCGACGATGGTGCTGTTGATGTTGGTGAAGACCTTGAACTCATCGGCGCAGCGGATGTCATACCCGTACGACGAGGTGCCGTAGGAAATGATGCGGCGCCCATCGGCCTCGCGGACCTGGCCTGGCTCGAACGGCTCGATCATGCCGGTTTCCTGCGCCATGCGGCGGATCCATTTATCGCTCTTGATACTCATCGCGGGTTTCTTTCATGTAAAGCTGGCAATCCCGTGATTTTACGCGAAAAGCGGCGCGCCGCCTCAATGGCGATGCCGGCCTGCCGGCCCGGCGGCCCGACACCGCGGACGGATCACGCCGGCTCGGTCTGCCTGCGATGGGCCTGCCGCCGTTGCGCCAGCAACCTCTGGATCATCTCGTGCGTGAGCTGGGCGGCGCGCGCCGGATGCTCCATCGGGTACAGGTGGGAACCTTCCGTCATGACGAAGTTCTCGCCGACCAGCCTGCGCGTCGAGGCCAGGCCGGCCTGGCGCAGTTCCTCCGAGCGATTCGCACCGATGAAGCCGACCGGCACCGGCACGCCCTCGCGGATCAACTCGCCGAGGTGGTGCGGCAGCGAGTTATAGATCAGGGTCTCGATGCCGCGGTCGAAGCGCAGCTGCACGCCGTCCGGATGCGGCTTGAGGCCGGCGTCGAGGTAGTCGTCCAGCACGCCCGGCGCCCAGGCGGCGAAAATGTCCTTCGAGATGAAGTGCCGATAGGCCGCGGCACGGTCCGGCCAGACGTTGCGGCGCCGCTCGGAAGTGCGCGCCGGCGAAAAGCGCGAGGCCTTGCCCATCATTTTCACCAGGCGCCAGGCCACCGCGCGCCAGCCCGCCACCAGCGGCGAATCGAGCATCACCACGCATTGCGCCAGTTCCGGGCGGCGCGCAGCCGCCATCGTGCTGAGCATGCCGCCGAGCGAATGGCCGGCCAGGATCGCCGGACGCCCATACTGCTCCAGTTCCGCGATCAGCTCGTCCACGAGCCCGGTCCAGCCGTCCCCCACCGGAAAGCGCGGGTTGTGCCCGACCATGTCGGTGAAGCGCACTTCGTAATGCGGGCGCAGGCCGTCGAGCAGCTGGCGATACGTGCCCGAAGGAAAACTGTTACCGTGACAAAAGTGCAGCAGGGGCTTGGCCATGAAGATACGGAACGTTCGATGGATGAGCGTCGATTGTAATGGGACATGCCCGGGCACGTGTCGCGCACCCCTGCCGTTTAGAGGGAAACGCCTACAGTCAGCGTCGCCACGTAGCCGTTGACGATGTCGCCGCCGATGGCCGCCATCTGCCGGCTGGTACCGTCGCTGAAGACCTTGTCGGTCACATAGCTGATGCGCGAGAGCTTGCGCACGCTGGTGGCGTAGCCGGTCGCCGTACAGGCCTCGTTCAGGGTCGCCAGCGGGAAGGTGAACTGCGAGGTCTTGATGCGGTTGGCGGCGCCCGTCGCTTTCTCCAGCGTCGGGTACACCTCGAAATGCACGTGCGGCATGCGCCCGTCGCAGCAGCCGGGGAAGACCGTGGTGAAGCTCACGTAGCCATCGGCATCGGCCACCTGCACGCCGCGCAGGTAGTTTTCGCCGATCACGCTGCTCGAATACGACGACCAACCACGTCGACGGCCACGGCCTGGGCCTGGCGATCGCCGAACGCGTCGTCCACGCGCACGGCGGCACGATCACCACGGCCAATCGCAGCGGCGGCGGGCTGCAGACGGCGGTTACCCTGCCGCTGGCGATCTAGCGCCCGTGCCAATAGCGCGGCTGTTCGCTGCGCTGCGTGCGCACGGCGATATCGCCTCCGAACGCGAAGCTGATCGCCCCCGACTCGTCGGTGCGCAGGCGGCGGATGCCGAGTGCGCCATAGCGTTCGTAGACCTCCCGCTTCGGGTGGCGGTAACGATTGCGGTGTCCAACCTGGAACACGCCGATCGCCGGCCGCACGGCGGCCAGAAAGGCCGGCGTCGACGAGGTGCCGCTGCCATGGTGCGGCACCAGCAGGACGTCGGCGCGCAGCAACTGCGGCGCGTACGACACCAGCTGCGCTTCCTGCGCCGCTTCGATGTCGGCCGCCAGCAGGATCGCACGGCTCCCGTTCGAGACGCGCAGCACGCAGCTGCGCGCGTTGGGCTTCAGGCCCGGCAGGTCGTAGCTTGCCCGCGACGGCTGGACCATCTCGAAGGCCACGCCGTCCCACTCCCAGCGCTGCCCGGCCTCGCAACGCCGGTGCCGCCCGGCCGCGCGCACCACGGCGTGCCCCGGTCCGAGCGAGCTGGCGACCCAGCCGACCTCCAGGGCCTCGAGCAGCGTGCGGGCGCCGCCGGCATGATCGAGGTCGCTGTGCGTGACGATCATCCCGTCGAGCCGGCCGATGCCGCGTGCGCGCAGGTAGGGCAGGATGACGCGGGTGCCGCCGTTCTGCCCGGGGGCGTACTGGGGGCCGGCGTCGACCAGCAGCCGGTGGCCGTGCGTTTCCACCAGCAGCGCCATGCCCTGGCCGACGTCGAAGGCGGTGACGGCGAACGTGCCCGGCGCGGGCTGGGTGGGCTGCAGCGCGAACAGCGGCAGCCAGGCGGCCGCGCCCGCCCAACGATGCGGCCAGCCGCGCGGCGCCAGCATCCAGGCCGTCCCGGCCACGGCCAGCGCGAACAGCCAGGGCGGCGGCGCCGGCACGCTCCAGACCGCCAGCGGCAGCGCGGCCAGCCACCCGAGCAATCCGACCAGCGACTGAATCGCGAAATGCGCGGTCCACAGCACCGGCTGCGCCAGCGGCGCCGGCAACAGGCTACCGGCCAGCGCCAGCGGCGTGACGACGAAGCTCACCACGGGAATGGCGACGGCATTGGCCAGCGGGCCGACCAGCGAGACCTGCGAGAACAACAGCAGCGTCAGCGGCACCAGGCCGAGCGTGACCGCGTACTGCGTGCGGGCGGCGAGCACCAGCGCGCCGCGCAGGCCCGTATGCGGCGTGCCGCGTCCCAGCCCGGCGTACAGGATGACCGCAACCGCACAGAACGACAGCCAGAAGCCCGGCCACAATACGGCCCAGGGATCGAGCAGCAGCACCAGGCCGAGCGCCAGGCACAGGATGTGCGACACGCTCGCCAGGCGTCCGGTCCACAGCGCCGCGGCGACCACCGCCAGCATGTACAGGGTGCGCTGCGCCGGCACGCCGAAGCCGGCGAGCAGCACGTACAGCAGCGCGGCCGCGGCGCCGGCGAGCGCCGCCACCTTTTGCGCCGGCAGGACCAGCGGCAGTTCGTACGAGGTGAACAAGGAGCGGCGCCAGAGCGCGGAGGCCACCCAGGCGCACAGGCCGGCGATCATCGTGATGTGCAGGCCGGAGATGGCCACCAGGTGGCTGACGCCGGTGCGATTGAACACGTCCCAATCGGATTGGCCGATGCCGCGCTGGTCGCCCACCACCAGCGCGACAATCACGCCCGCGTAGGGCTGGCCTTCGAGTGCCGTGTGGATGCGTTCGCGCAGCGCGGCGCGGCCGCGTTCGACGACGTGGCCGATGCCGGGAACGAAATCGTCGAGCCGACGGTTGCCGGGCGCGGCGCGCACGTAGCCGGTGGCGCGCACGCCCTGCCCCAGCAGCCAGGCTTCGTAGTCGAAGCCGTGCGGGTTCGCGTTCCCGTGCGGGCGCTGCAGGCGCACCCTCAGGCGCCAGCGTTCGCCGGGCTTGATCGTGAGCGTGTCGGCGACGCCGCGGTACCAGGACAGCGCCAGCTTCGGCGGCACGCGCGTCGCGGGCGCCAGCACGGTCTCGACCTTCAGATGAAAGCGCACGCCCTGGCCGAAATCGTGGGGCAGCGTGGCGACCGTGCCGACGAGCTCGATGTCGCGCCCTTCGTCCGCCTTGTCGAGCTGGTGCGAGAGCGCGGCGTGGGCCAGCAGGGCGGCCCAGCAAAAGCCGAGCAAGGCGCCGGCCGGCGCGGCGCTCAAGGGCTTGCGCGAGACAAGCAGCAGGACGAGCGCGGCCAGCGCGCAGGCGGCGATCCGCCAGGCGTCAGGCAGCGCGGCGCTGGTCTGCAGGACGGCCGTGCCGGCGACGAAGCCGAGAATGGCGGAGCGCATCGGACAAGGGCAGGCACCGAGGCAGGTGCTTCAGGCACCGGGTGACCGTGCTGCGGCAGTGCGGCGCATGATGTTCGGATCGGCGGCCGGCTGCGGGGCTAGCAGCTTGTGCCCGGCTGCGACAGGCGTGGGGGGCTCGGTCGGGCGCAGGCGGATGCTGGACGAGATCTTGTCCCACAGGGCCATGACGGCGTCCCGGGATAATGATGAAGGAACCGGGCCGTTGTTGCTCTTGCCGGTATCCATCTCGAAGACGAGATGGGGAATGAGGACGTTGTCTTCGGTGCCGTCGACCTCCCATGTAAAGCTATACACGACTGTATCATTCTCTTCAATGAACCGTGTGACCAGCTCATCACCAGCGATGCCGCTAATTGTTCGTGGCTTCGCGCGCAGGTTCAAAATGCGTTTTTTGTCAGATGCGGACAGTCCAGCTTCCGTATCAACATCTCTTTGCAGCAGGCTTTGTTTATCCGGCTTAAGGCCAGCCGCCAAAATTGCCATGAACTTTATATCCGGGTGACTTGGTAATCGGGCGTGCATCATGATTTCTTCGCCTTGACCGGCAGTCAGCGGGTCACGGAACCACGCCCGATAAATGCAGAACCCCGGCTCCGTAGGCGGCCGGTTTCCCGGGTTCGGCACCAGCTTGGCGACCAGCTTTGGAAGGTCCTCTATCAGGCTGGGGTTGTAATCGTCTGCGGACAGATCGAAGCTCATCCCCTGGCCGTGCACCAGTGCCTCGACCGCGACACCTTCATAGCGGTACCGCTCCAGCTCCAGTCCCCTGTTTCTTGTACCCTCCACCACGGTTCGGCCATGCACGAAAATCTTTCCCACGACGCCGTTTTCCGTTTTCACTTCCCTGGGCGATTCGAGGTTCTTGTTTCCACCGAGCCGATCCGGCGTGGACCGCAGGCGTGCCTCGCGCTGGCCAAGACGCACCTTGAAGCCCGCTTCTGGTTCATCGAAAGACGAAATGTCGAACCCGTCGATGCGCGGCCGTGCCAGCTCCAGCCCCGCCTCTTCCGGCATGTCGATCAGGAACCTGCCGATGCATACCGTCGTCATCTTGTCAGTCAGGCGCGTCACCTCGAGCTTGTCGGCACGCGCGGCCTGTTCATCGCGCACCTGCCCCACGGCCCAGGTCGCGGCCAAGCCAGCGGTCGCGATCGCGGCCAGCACTTTTGCCAGCCCGCTTCCGAGCCCACGTGTCATACCGGTTCCCCGCCAATGTCGCCGCTGCTCTGCTGCGGCGCATCTGCCAGCCGCACCAGCCGCCATGCACCGCGCCGCTCGATCGCCCGAGGCGACTTTGCCGAACGGCCAAAGCCACAGGGCGGAACGGCAAAGGTTGCCGGCGGCAACAGGCTGCCCTGCGCGAACCAGCGCGTGCCGTCCAGCGCACGCGGTTCCTCGCAGTGCCACCAGCCGCTCGCCGGGCAGGGAATCCCGGTGGCGGCGAAGCTGCCGACGGCGACGCACTGTTGTTCCATCACGCCAGCGCCGGCGTCGCCGGCCGTGATGCTCGCAGCGGCTACAGGCGTGGCCTGCGCCAGCGGCAGCGGTGACGGCACCCGCTTGCGGCTGCGCTTGTCGACCAGTTTCCACGAGGTCTGGGTCTTCGACTCGAAGCTCGGCTGCACGCCGCGCAGCTTGTCCCACAGGGTCTGGGGCGGCAGCAGCAAGGCCTGGGGCATGTGTTCGCCCTTCTTGATGTACTGGCACTGCCCGCCGAGCACGCCGATGCCGTTCCCGCCCTCGCTGCATTGCCACCAGCCGCTTTCCGGGCAGCGGTCGCCGGCCCAGACGTAGGTGCCGAGCGGGGTTGGCGGCGGTTCGGCTACGACAGGCTTGGGCGGCTCGGTCGGGCGCAGGCGGATGCTCGACGAGATCTTGTCCCACAGGACCAGGGCGGCGTCCTGTGACAATGATGAAGGCACCGGGCCATTGTTGCTCTTGCCGGTATCCATCTCGAAGACGAGATGGGGTATGAGGACGTTGTCCTCGGTGCCGTCCACCTCCCATGAAAAGCTGTAGACGATTGCGTCGTTATCTTCGGCGACACGCATGACCACCTCGTCACCAGCGATACCGCCAATTGTCCTTGAAGCTGCTCGCAGGTTGGACACGCGCCCTTTTTGGTCCGGTGTCAATCCCGCCTCTACGTGCGTGCTTCGCTCGAGAAGGCTTTGCTGAGCGGGCTTGCGTCCAGCCGCCAGGATAGCCAAGAACTCGATGTCGGGGTGGCTTGGCAACCGGGCGTGCATCATGATTTGTTCGCTCTGGTCGGCGGTCAGTGGGTCGCGAAACCAGGCACGGTTGACACAGAAACCCGGTTCTGTGGGCACGTGGTTATCCGGGTTAGGTACCAGCTTCGCGACCAGCTTGGCCAAGTTCTCGATTTTGTCAGGGTCGTAATGGTCTGCCGACAGATCAAAGCTCATGCCCCGTCCATGAACCATGGCTTCGACCGCGACACTCTCGTCACGGTAGCGCTCCAGTTTCAAACCGTTCGCTTGTGTCCCTTCTTTCACCACTCGGCTGTGTACGAAAATTTTGCCAACGACACCGTTTTCCGTTTTTACGTCCTTGACCGATTCCAGGTTTCTGTTCCCGCCGAATTGGTCAGGAGCCTTCCGCAGGCGCGCCTCGCGCTGACTGAGACGCACCTTAAAGTCGGCTTCCGGTTCGTCGAAAGACGAGATGTCGAACCCGTCGATACGGGGCCGCGCCAGTTCCCGCTGTGCTTCCTCCGGCAAGTCGACCAGGAACCTGCCCATGCATATCGTCGTCATCTTGTTCGTCATGCGCATCACCTTCAGTTTGTCCTGCCGCGCCGTGTCGCGCTTTTCCTGGACCTCGCCAATGGCCCAGGCTCCTGTCAAGCCGGCGATCACCAGCCCGGCCAGCAGCTTGGCCAGCCCGTGTTGGAGCCAACGATTCACGGCGTCTCCTGGACGATCTTTACGATGAGGCGCAGCGTCAACAACAGCATGTCAGGATGTGTGTAGCATCCCTGATGGTCGTAACCTTGCGTGGCGAAAACCTGCTTCACCTTTCCGCTTGGTCCCGTACCCGATTGGTGAGGGACAGTGCCGTCGCCACGGGCGTCCTGCTCTTGCAGCTCGAACAGCAATTCCGTCTTCTCTTCCATCCGAACGCGCCGTTGACCAAGTGCACTGTGATTCAGGAAACGTGCAGCGCCGACGTTCGCCGCAGTGACGGCGATTCCAGATCCTGCCTGTTGACTTGCGACCCAGCGTACTTGGCCATACGCCCGTTTGTGCTGATCGTCCCCGTAAAACGCGTAGGTATTCGGATGGTAATAATCACCCAGTGATCGATGGAATTTCTCTGCGGTTCCAATTGCATCGCGGATCGCCTCTTTCACTCCGTTCCGGTATTTTTCGAACTTTCCGGCTGGATCGGCCAATGCTGGATTAATCAGGCGATACCACGAGGACATATCGCGATACAGGTCGTATGGATTAAGCGACCTAGCGCTTGGGAAATGCAGACAATCCCCGGTTGCCGAGCTGTGCCCTGCCACGCCAGTTTTCATTCCACCACTTGCGGATGAGGACTTTCCAATGGAAGTAGTGACCCGGACATGCAGCCACGGTCCTGGATACAGGTGGTTCGGCAGCAGCTCCAGCGCCCCGGGTGATGTCGCCAGCACAGCCGTGGTCATCTCGGTCGTTTCCCCAAGTATTTTCGCCAGCATAGACGCTTCCAGATTTTCCAGATGGCTATTGTCCGGACTCGAACTTTCTGTCCCGCAAGCTATCCGGCGGTAGGCGGCGGGGGCGCCGAGCGCAGGCATGACACCATGGATGACACCAGCGATCTTGTCCGGTATGCGCTTGGCGCAGGCCCGTGCGACCAGTCCTCCCATCGAGTGCGTGACCAGGATCACCCGGTCGCAGCGCCGTTTCGCCTTCGTCCAGAACGCGATGATTTCAAGAATGCGCTGTTCCAGACGCTGCGACGATTGCCCGCAGTCCTCGAGCCAGTTGTAGCCGACGGCATAGACCGGGAAGTAATGCCGCGCATGCTTCTCGAGGTGCTCGTCCGTCAGTGGCTCGAAGGCGCGCACGCCCCATTTCTGCGGCTCGCAAGCCATTACCTCCTTCCAGTGCGGCTGGACAAAGCGCTTCTTTGCTTGCTCGTCGAACCCAAAAGTCTGGTTCAGCCGCATCTGCAGCGTATGGAGCAAGGGGCCGTAGGAGTCCGCATGGACTTCACCCCAGCCGCGCTGGCGTACGTCAGCCTCGGTCAGGACATATCCATCTGCCGCGTCCGGGAGTGTGATGGCGCCACCGTCGTCCACTTCCAGCGTCGGGCCATCGAATAGTTGCTGGCGATCCCCGGGCAGACGTTTTTCCCATTTCAGTGCCTCCCGCAGGCCATCCGCCTTCCCATTCGGCGGCCGCCACACCACCTCGCCCGGCCCAACCTTCCCATTCCGCTCATCCTCTTTCCTCGACAGCCGCGGCACGCGCCGCGCCCGCAGGTTGGTCCCCATGATCCCGGGTACGACGATCACGGGAATGATGTGATTCGACGGCATGAGCGCCAGCCCGCGCAGCGTGAAGTCGGTCGAGGTCATGAAGGACCGGGCTTCCCATCCGCCATTTTCCAGCGGAGTGAGCGGCGGCAGCGGCCTGGTCGATTCGCTCACGGGGTGCGATTCCTGGGGCCGATTTCTATTCGACGCCGTTCAGCCGACGAATTCAAAGCGGACCGGCCCGAGCGTGGCGCTCTGGACGAGCGAGGTGCGGCCTTCGGCGTCGCTGGTGCCGCCGATCGTGCTGCCGTCCTCCAGGTGGGCGATGTAGCGCTGGTGGGGGATGGGCTCGCGTGTTTGCAGGTCGCGCAGGATCACGCGCTCGTCGGTGTGGACCTTCGAGGCCGCGAAATCGAGCGGCGCCGGCTTGCCGCCGCCCGCGCCGCTGCGCACCACCGAGGCCGCCTTGATGATCTGCTGTCCGGCGCTTTGCTGGGTGATCGTGGGATTCGCCCACTCCGTTTGCGCACCCTCGGACACGATCCGGACCACGGGCGCCTCGATGTGGATCGCCTCGCCCGAGATCAGGCTGATCCGGCCGAACGACTTGACCTGCACATTGCCCTGGTGGGCCTCTATCGTGACGTTGCCGCGCCCGGCCACCAGCTTGATGCCCAGCGCCTGCGCGAACGCGCTGATGCCGCGCGCCGCGCGCACGAAGAAGTTGCGGCCGGCCGTCACTTCGGCGTCGCCGCCGCTGACGACATCGACCTTCTTCTCGGAGCCCACCGCCACGTTGTCCTGGCTGGCCAGCACGATGCCGGCCGGCGCGGTCACCGCGACCATCGGCGCGGCCTGGCCGGCGCCCGGCGCGACGTTCGTCCCGCCGTCCCAGCTCTTGAGTTTGTCCACCAGTTCGGCCAGCCGTCCCGTGCTGTCTTCGTCGCCGCCGTGCTCCCTGGCCAGCCGCGTCATCTCGTCCACCACGCTTTGCATCAGCGCCGTCAGCCCGATCAGACCTTCGCGCGCCAGCTGCGGCGCGTCGGCGGCCGACGCCGCCTCGGCAGTGACCAGGACGCCCTCGCGGCCGCGGATGGCCACCGCGCGGTCGCTGCGCAGCTCCGCACCCTCGCCCCGCGGTTCTGCGGCGCCGAACGCGCGCGGACGGGTCAGCCAGCCGAGGTTCAATTGCGAGGCGCCGTGGTCGCTGGCCAGTTGGGCGTTGATTTCGCCGCGCGTGTCGTCGAAGCGCAGCTGGTTGCCGCGCTGGCCGGCCACCTCGCGGCTGCGCAGGCCCGACAGGTAGCGGTTGCCCGGCAATTCGCCGTCCGGGCTGAGCCTGGGCGGGACGGCCCGGCTGTTGAACAGCTGCGACAGGACGATCGGCTTGTCGGGGTCGCCGCCGAGGAAGGCGACCAGCACTTCGGTGCCGACGCGCGGCAGGCCGAGCGCGCCGCATTGGCGCTGGCTGCCCGGTCCGTTGCCGGCCCAGTTCGACGCCACCCGTACCCAGGCCGAGTCGGCGGGCGTGCCGGAGGCGCCGGCGCCGTTCGCGTGGCCGTGGTCGGCCGGGCGCATGCCGGGAAAGCGGATTTTTACACGTCCCAGCGCATCGCAGTGCACTTCCTCGTTCTCGGGCCCGACCACGATCGCGCTTTGCAGCTGCGGATGCGGCAGGTCGACGCGCGGGTCGAAGGCCGGCACGAAGGGCACGCCGCGCCGCACGGCGGAAAAGCGCACGTGCACGCGCGCGGCGCCCTCGCCCTCGCCTTCCCGCACGGCGGCCCGCCGGTGCCAGCCGCTGCGCGCGAGCAGGCGGTCGACGCGGGCCGACAGGTCGCCCGGCAGGTTGTTGCAGGCATCGAGCTGCAGCTCGGCGATGACGAACTGGCGCTCGGGCAGCGGATGGCTGTCGACCTCGGGATGGTCGGCCAGCGTGAAATACTCCCCTGCGCAAAAATCGCGTACCGTCCCTTCGCCGTGGAAGCACTTGGCCTCGAAGTCGTGGCGCTGCATGCGTAACTGGCCGAGGCGCCAGTGGTCCTCGAAATCGCTGGCCGCATGCGGCGCTTCGATCAGGTAGTCGTCGAGGCTGGCGGCAAAGCCGCTGCCGCTGCCGCCCTGGTCGGCGCCGGCGCGCGCGCTGGCCGCCATGAAGTGGGCGCCGCCCGGGTTCTTGTAGTCCCAGCTGTGCCGCGTCGTGCTGCCCGGCTGGAGCGTGCGCGCCCCGCCCCAGGAGGTGATGGTGTCGCGCTCCAGGGTGGCGCCGCCGAGGTGGTAGCGCACGGTGCCCGCGGCGTTTTCCGGCAGGTTGTTCGCGTCGGCGAACAGCACCAGCGTGTGCGCGGGGATGCGGTCGTGCGCGGCGTCGACGCTGCTGGCGCGGCTGCGCCCGGCGCGCACCAGCCACGAGATGCCGCGCCTGCGCAGCAGCCGGCGTACAAAGGCGGCATCCGACTCGTTGTACTGCATGGTCTGTTCGCGCGGCGGGTAATGCTGGAGGTCGAAGCCCGCATCGAGTTCGTACTCGAAGGCGCCGGCCAGGGTCGTGTTCGCGTGGCGCCATTCGTCGAACAGCAGCCGCACGATCTCGAGTTCGTTCATCTGGCGGAACAGGCGGCTGTTGACGCGCTTTTCCATGATCGACAGCGCGTCGCGCAGCACCAGCTGGTAGGTGGCGAGGCCGCCGTCGCTGTCGCCGGACCTGGCCTCGGTGACGATCCCGCAGACCTTGCGCAGGCTGCCGCGGTCGGTGACGAGCTGCAGCTCCGCCGGCAGTGCGATGAGTTCCTTCAGCGGCAACGCCGGGTCGCTGGCCACGCAGGAGACGCGATATTCGAGGCCGCCGCATACCGACTCCTGGCCGCTGACGCGTTGCGGGAGAAGGAGGCTTCCAGACTGCGCGCCGTACTGGGCATCGGACAGCTCCCCGCTATGGGCAAGCCGCAGGCGCAGCGCGCGGTGCGCCGTACTCAGTGAGCGCTCGTGCCGCAGAACACGCAGGAACTCGCTCGCACTGTCCAATTGGGTCTCCCATGCCGAAAACGCCATGGTGTCACGAACCCGACATTACCAAGTTGCGACTGGTCATTTAGTCCGGGGGCAAGAAACTGAACTTTACGCCAGCTCGTCCTCTCGCCTGTATGCCTGCACAGTCGAGCCTGTCGATTGCGGAAGGTTCCCGTCCGACGGAATGCGGCCTGGATTATTCGGCCTGGCTTATTTGGCCTGGATCATGCGGGCCTTGATGGCAGCAGCGGCGCCAGGCGTGGAATCGCCGCGATCGAGCTGCGCCACGCCGCCGTGCGCACGTCGCGCTCCTCCAGCCCGCGCAGCCCGGCCAGTGCCGCGCCGATCGCCGGCAGTTGTTCCGGGCTGTTCCGTCCCGGGTGCACCCAGACCGGCGAGATGTCCGGCGCATCGGTCTCAAGCACGATCCGGTCCAGCGGCAGGCCGGTGGCCAGGCGCCGGATCTGCAGCGCCCGCGTAAACGTCATGGCGCCGCCGAATCCGAGGTGCATGCCGAGCCTGATGAAGGTGTTCGCCTGCTGCTCGCTGCCGTTGAAAGCGTGCGCGATGCCGCCCGGCGGCGTGATTTGCCGCAGGTGTTTCAGTACCTGGTCCTGGGAGCGGCGCACGTGGGTCAGCACCGGCAAATCGAAGTCGCGCGCGATGCGCAGTTGCTCGCGGAAGAAGCGCTCCTGCTTCTCGCGCATGGCGGGTTCGCACAGCAGCGGGATGAAGAAGTCCAGCCCGATCTCGCCGATGGCGACGAAGCGCGGGTCATCGAGCGCCGCCTCCACCGCCGCGCGCAGCGCAGGCAGGTCTTCGTCCCGTGCCTGCGGCACGCAGATCGGATGGATGCCCAGCGCATAGCTGGCGTTCGGCGCCGCGTGCGCGAGGCCTGCCACCGCGGCGAAATTGCCGCGCTCGACCGCCGGGATCACGATCATCGACACCCCCGCCGCGCCGGCGCGTCCGGCGACGGCGAGCGCCTGGTCGGCGCCGCCGAACTCGTGCGCGTCGAGGTGGCAATGGGTGTCGATCCACATCGGCCCTACGCCTCCATCGGCTGCAGGCCGTGCTCGGTCAGGCGCAGCGCGCGGTCGCAGCGGCGCGCCAGTTCCATGTCGTGGGTGACGATGACAAAGGCCGTGCCCAGGGTGCGCGAGAGTTCGAGCATCAGGTCGAAGATGGTGAGCGCCGTCGTGTGGTCGAGGTTGCCGGTCGGCTCGTCGGCCAGTACGCAGGCCGGCTGGGTGACCAGCGCCCGCGCCAGCGCGACACGCTGGCGCTCGCCGCCGGACAGCTCACCCGGGCGGTGGACGACGCGCTTGCCGAGCCCGACGCGTTCCAGGATGGCCCTGGCCTTCACGACCGCATCCGCGTGCTTCTCGCGCCGGATTTTCAGCGGCATGGCGACGTTGTCGAGCGCCGAGAATTCCGGCAGCAGATGGTGGAACTGGTAGACGAAACCGAGCGAGGAATTGCGCAACTCGCCGCGCCGCGTTTCCGACAGGGCGGCCAAGTCTTCGCCGAGCAGGGTCACCGATCCGGTGGTGGGCGTATCGAGCCCGCCCAGCAGGTGCAGCAGGGTCGATTTGCCGGAGCCGGAAGCGCCGACGATGGCCACCCGCTCGCCGCGCGAAATGGAAAAATCGATCGCATCGAGCACCTGCACCTGGTAGTCGCCCTGCCTGAAGGTTTTACCAAGCTTACGGCAGGCCAGCACCGGGACGCCATTGTTCGTCATCGCGTCACTCCGCATCCCGCTTTGCATCTCATTCTGCATGTCATTTCGCATTTCATTCCGCATTTCACTCATAGCGCAGCGCCTCCGCCGGTTTCACGCGCGACGCCGACCAGCTCGGGTAGACGGTGGCGGCAAACGACAGCAGCACGGCGACGACACCGATTTTTGCGACGTCCGGCCAGCGCAGGTCGGACGGCACGGCGCTGAATTGGTAAATATCCTTGGACAAAAACTGCACTCCCAACAAATGTTCGATGAATGGAACGATGACATCGATGTTCAGGGCGACCAGCACGCCGCCGCCCACGCCCAGCGCGGTGCCGAGCAGGCCGGCCACGGCCCCCTGCACCATGAAGATCTTCATGATCGAACGCGGCGAGGCGCCCAGCGTGCGCAGGATCGCGATGTCGGGCTGCTTGTCGGTCACGGTCATCACCAGCGTCGACACCAGGTTGAAGGCGGCCACCGTGACGATCAGCGTCAGGATGATGAACATCATCTTCTTCTCGGTCTGTACGGCGCCGAACCAGACCTTGTTCAGCTCCGACCAGTCGCGCATGGCCAGCTCGCCCGGCATCGATTTTTCCAGCTCTGCCGCCACCTGCGGCGCCCGGTACATGTCGGCGACCCGCAGGCGCAGGCCGGCCGGAGCGCCGAGGCGCTCCATCTTCTGCGCGTCCTGGAGGCCGATGAAGGCCATGCCGGTGTCGAACTCGGTGTGGCCGGATTCGAAGATGCCCGACACGGTAAACGAGCGCATGCGCGGCAGCATGCCGGCCGGGGTGGTCTGGGCCTGGGCCAGCAGCATGGTGACCTTGTCGCCCACCTGCACGTTCAGGCCGGCCGCCAGCCCGTAGCCGAGCACGATGTTGAAGCTGCCGGGGGCCAGCGAGTCGAAGCTCCCCTGGCGCATCGTGCTGGCCACCTGCGACACCTTGCGCTCGGCCTCCGGCAGCACGCCGCGGATCACGACCGGGCGCATCGCGCCGTTCTTCTGCAGCAGGCCCTGGGACTCGACGAATGGCGCGGCGGCCAGCACCGCCGGGTTGCGCAGCGCCTGCCGTTCGGCCTCGCGCCACTGCGGCATGTCGCCGCGCTGGTCGAACACCTCGATATGCGCGAGCACCGACAGCATACGGTCGGTGACCTGTTTCTGGAAGCCGTTCATCACCGACAGCACGATGATCAGGGCGGCCACGCCCAGGCCGATCCCGGCCACCGAAATGAGGGAAATGAAGGAGATGAAGCCGCTGCGGCCGCTGCCCTTGCCCGCGCGCGTATAGCGCAGGCCGACCAGCCATTCGAACGGCAGCTTGTGGATGATGCTCATGGTGTGCAGCTCATGGTGTGCAACTGAAAACGACGGAGTCGGAGGTGTGCCATCGGGTGCCGTCACTCGTAGCGCAGGGCTTCGGCCGGCTTGACGCGCGCCGCCGCCCAGCTCGGGTAAAGGGTGGAGAGGAAGGCGAGCAGCACGGCGACACCGCCGATCGTGGCCACGTCCACCCACTGCAGCTCGGACGGGATCTCGCTGATCAGGTAGATCTCCTTGGAGAGGAACTGCACGCCGAGCACGCGCTCGATGAAGGGCACGATCACGTCGACGTTGAGCGCCACCGCGACGCCGAGCGCCACGCCGAGCGCGGCGCCCAGCACCCCGACCAGCGTGCCCTGCACCATGAAGATCTTCATGATCGAGCGCGGCGCGGCGCCGAGCGTGCGCAGGATCGCGATGTCGGCCTGCTTGTCCTTCACCGTCATGACCAGGGTCGACACCAGGTTGAAGGCGGCCACCGCGATGATCAGGGTCAGGATGATGAACATCATGCGCTTTTGCGACTGCACGGCGGCGAACCAGATGGTGTTCACCTGCGACCAGTCGCGCATGACGAGTTCGCCCGCCATGCTGCGCCGCAGTTCGGCCGCCACGCGCGGCGCCTGGTGCAGGTCGCGCAGGCGCAGGCGCAGGCCCGACGGACCGGCAAGCTGGGCCGCCTGGGCCGCGTCGTCCAGGTGCGCGAAGACCAGGGCGGAATCGAATTCGTAGTGGCCGGCTTCGAAAATGCCGGAGACGACGAAGGAGACGGTGCGCGGCAGCGAGGCGCCCGCGCCGCCGGCCGCGTTGGCGTCCGCCACGGCGTTCGCGCCGCCGTCGCCGGCCATCAGCATGGCCAGGCGGTCGCCGACCTTGACGTCGAGCGCGGCGGCCAGGGCGCTGCCCAGCACGACGTTCATCGAGCCGGGCGTGAGCGAGGCGAGGCTGCCCTGCTTCATCTGGCGGGCCACGTCGGAGACCTTCGCCTCCTCGGCCGGCAGCACGCCGCGCATCAGTACCGGTTTCATGACGCCGTCGCGCAGCAGCATGCCCTGGGCTTCGACGAAAGGCGCGGCGGCGAGTACCTCGGGGTTGCGCCCGGCGTCGCGTTCGACCGCGCGCCAGTCGGGCATGCTGCCGCGCACGTCGAAGACCTCGATGTGGGCCAGCACCGACAGCATGCGGTCGGTGACTTCCTTCTGGAAGCCGTTCATCACCGACAGCACGACGATCAGCGCGGCCACGCCGAGGGCGATGCCGGCCACCGAGATCAGCGAGATGAAGGAAATAAAACGGTTGCGCCCGCTGCGCTTGCCGGCGCGCGTATAGCGCAGGCCGACCAGCCATTCGAACGGCAAGGTGTGGACGATACTCATGAAGCTCCGGTTGCAAACGATAAAGCCGCGGCCACTTGATGGCCAATTAGCGCTCAATTAGTGGTCAATTTCGTGTGGCCATGATGCGGATTTCCAAAATTCTAACACCTCGGCCGTACAGCCGACGCTTATGCGCGAGCGCGCTACTACGCGACAATGCCCCGCAGTATGCGGCAAGGGCCGCGGCAGGCGACAGTGTGGCGCCGGCGGCACGCATGCATGGCGCATCGCGCCTGCTCCCTCATCCACGGCCAGGATGCCCTACAATCACGGTATGGCCCACATCACGCTCGTCCTGCCCTTCGCCCTCCCCGTTCCAGAATTCGCGCCCGACCTCGTGCGCGCCCTCGCCCCCGATGCGCCCTCGCTCGCCGCCCTGCTCTCGCGCACCAGCGCCTATGAACGGGTGCCCGTCAACGACGCCGTGCGCGCGCTGCCGCACGAGCAGTGGCTGGCCCGCGCCCTCGGCCTGGGCGAGGCCGGCCGCCCGGCGCTGGCGGGGGCGGCCATGCGCGGGCGCGGCATCGATCCCGGCGCCGGCACCTGGTTCATCGTCAACCCGGCGCACATCGAGATCGCCCGCACCCACCTGCTGATGGCCGACCTGCGCCACCTCGGCCTGGGCGAGGCGCACAGCCGCGCCCTGTTCGAGGCGGCCCGGCCGTATTTCGAGGAAGCCGGCCACCAGCTCGCCTGGGGCGACGCCCAGACCTGGTTCATGCGCGCCGACGACTGGGCCGGCCTGGACACCGCCACGCCCGACGCCGCCGTCGGCATGGACCTGACCGACTGGATGCCGCTGGGCGCGCAGGCCGCCGCCTTCCGGCGCCTGCAGAACGAAGTGCAGATCCTCTGGCACACCCATCCGGCGAACGCCGAACGCGAGGCCCGGCGCCTGCCGCCGATCAACGCCTTCTGGCTGTGGGGCGCGGCGAATGGAGAACGCCGCCGCGCGCCGGCAGGGCCTGCGCTGGCTGCCTTCGACGCCGCCCCCTGGGTCGATGCGCTGGCCGACGCGCGCCCGGCCGACCTGCCGGCCTTCGTGGCTGGCCTGGACAAGGACACCATCCTGGTCTGCGGCAGCGCCGCGGCACCGGCGATCGGCGCCGACTGGGGCGGCTGGGTCGCGCAGATGGCGCAGCTTGAAGCCGCGCTGTTCGCACCCATCTTGGGTGCACTCATGCAAGGCCGCGTGCGCGAGGTCAGCCTGGTGCTGAGCCACCGCGACGCCCACGCCGCCAGCACCACCAACGCCCTGGCGCAACGCAAGTTCTGGCGCCGCCCCACCCTGGACCGACTGCTTTGATTACCCGCATTACCACCCGCCCCTGCCCGTTCCGCCAGTCCGAGATGCTGCGCCAGGGCGGCATCCATCCCGTCCTCGCCCGCATCTACGCCGCACGCGGGCTGGTCGACCCGCGCGAACTGGCCAGCGAACTGGCGGCCCTGGTGCCCCCGAGCGGCCCGAGTGGACTAAGGGGCATCGACGCCGCCGCGGTGTTCCTTGCCGACTGCATCAAGGACGGCAAGAAGATGACCATCGTCGCCGACTATGACTGCGACGGTGCGACGGCCTGTGCCGTCGCCCTGCGCGGCCTGCGTGCGATGGGCGGCGATGTCGACTACATCGTGCCGAACCGCTTCGAGTACGGCTACGGGCTCACGCCCGAGATCGTCGAGCTGACGGCGCGCGAGAAGTCGCCCGACGTCATCATCACGGTCGACAACGGCATTGCCAGCATCGACGGTGTGCTGGAGGCGAACCGGCGCGGCATCGAAGTGGTCGTCACCGACCACCACCTGCCGGGCGGCACGCTGCCGCCGGCGCGCGTGATCGTCAACCCGAACCAGCCCGAGTGCGGCTTCCCGAGCAAGCACCTGGCCGGCGTCGGCGTCGTGTTCTACGTGCTGCTGGCCCTGCGCGCCGAGCTGCGCCGGCGCGGCGTGTTCGACGCGCAAACCCAGCCGAAACTGGACAACCTGCTCGACCTGGTCGCCCTCGGCACCGTGGCCGACGTGGTGAAACTCGACGCCAACAATCGCATCCTGGTCTCCCAGGGCATCAAGCGCATGCGCGCCGGGCGCATGCACGCCGGCGTGGCGGCGCTGTTCCGGGTCGCCGGGCGCGAGGCGCGTTGCGCCTCGCCCTTCGATCTCGGCTTTGCCGTCGGCCCGCGTCTGAACGCCGCCGGCCGCCTGGACGACATGTCGCTCGGGATCGAATGCCTGATTACCGACGACGAAGGCCGCGCCTGGGCGATCGCCCAGCAGCTCAACGAAATCAACCTGAAGCGCCGCGAGATCGAAGCCGAGATGCAGGACACGGCCCTGCTGCACCTCGACGCCTTCGAACCGGCTGACAGCAGCACGATCGCCGTCTTCGACGACAGCTGGCACCAGGGCGTGATCGGCATCGTCGCCTCGCGCCTGAAAGAGAAATTCTTCCGTCCGACGATCACCTTCGCGCCGGGCGGCCCCGGCCTGATCAAGGGCTCGGGCCGCTCGATCCCCGGTTTCCACATGCGCGACGCGCTCGACCTGGTATCCAAGCGCGTGCCTGGCCTGATCGACAAGTTCGGCGGCCACGCGATGGCGGCCGGATTGACCATCAGGGCTGAGTCCTTCGACACGTTCTCGCAGGCTTTCGAGGCCGTCGGGCGCGCCTGGCTGACCCAGGCCCAGCTCGAACGCGTGATCGAGACCGACGGGCCGCTCGAGGACGAGTTCTACTGCACCTCCTTCATCGAGTTGATGGACGGCCAGGTGTGGGGACAGGGATTCGCGCCGCCGGTGTTCTGCGACGAATTCCGGGTGCTGAGCCAGCGCGTGTTGAAGGAAAAGCACCTCAAGCTGCTGCTCGAGAAGAACGGCCGCCGCTACGACGCGATCTGGTTCGGGCATACCGAGGGGCTGGGCGAGCGGGCGCGGGTCGCGTTCCGGCTCGATGCGAACGAGTACAACGGGGTGACCAAGGTGCAGTTGCTGGTGGAGCATGCCGAGCCGGCGTGATCATCGTAGGGTGGACACCTGTGTCCACGGGTATACCGTCGCGTACGGGATCATTACATTCGTCCGGCAAGCGCGCGCACCGGGTTCACGGTTGCGCCGCAACATATCGCGCAGGACGCGTGGACACAGGTGTCCACCCTACATCCGCGATTTGCCAGCCGAAGCGACTAGGGCGTGGGCTCCTCCTCAAGGCCGGCAATCGCATCCCTTATCGAACACCACCCGCCAGGTCCCCGGCCCTTCCAGCCGCCACACCGAGTGAAAGCGCCCGACCTGCTTGCCCGCCGCATCCTTCACCGGTCCGCTGCTGATGGCCAGCGTCCCAGAATCGAGCACCTCGACTTCGCCCGGCTCCCATGAGAACGGCGGCTGCGCCTTGTCGAAGTACGGCCGCCAGGCCCGCGCCACGGCGTCCCTGCCGCGCTGCGCCCCCTCGGGGCCGAGGAAGACCGCCTCGCGCGACAGGAAGGCCGTGAACGCGTCGAAATCGCGCGTCGCCATGGTTGCGGCAAAGGCACGCTCGGCGTCCACGACCCGCTGCCGGAGTTCGCCCGGATCCACGCGCGATCCCCGCGCCAGCCCCAGCGCCGCCGCCGAGACGACCATCGCCACTACCAGAAGAAGCCCGATCGAGTGCCAACGCATGGAATAACCTTTTCCTTTTAGCAATTCTCCGCCAATTCTGGCATGCCCCTGCCGGCTTGACAACCGCCGCTTGCGCAGACTCCGAAAACGGAGTATAACCACTCCAGAAACGGAGAACCCCATGAATCTTGCCTACTCCTACCCGAAGAGCCGCTTCGAACCCGCGGTGCTGGTCGACCTCACCTCCCGCGAGGAGCGCGAGCGCCTGTCGAAGTCGGCGCTGACGGGCTTCTTCAAGCTGGCGGCCGCCTGGCGGCTGCGCGACGAGGACGCCCGTGAGCTGCTCGGCGGCCTGTCCGCCTCCGCTTTCTACGACTGGAAAAAGAATCCGGACCGGGTACTCGAGGTCGACCGCATCACCCGCATTTCCTACCTCCTCGGCATCTATAAAGCCCTGCACATCCTGTACGGCGACAAGCTGGCCGACGAATGGGTCCACCTTGCCAACAGCAACGTCATTTTCGGCGGCCGCACGCCCCTGGCCTGCATGATCGGCGGCGGACTGCTGGCCATGCAGACGGTACGCAAGCTGCTGGACGCGCGCCGCGGAGGCCTCTGATCTTGCTCGTACCCAAGCTCACCAGCCTGCGCCAGTTCGACACCTGCCGCCTGATTCCCTCGCGCTTCGCCGACCTCGAGGATTCGGTGCTGGCGCCGCTGTCGGACAGCGACGCCACCCTGCGCGACCTGTTCGACCTCGACAACGCGACCAACGAGCGCCTGCGCGGCGAGGCCGGCCTGCTGCCCGGGATCGGCGTCGACGAACTCGTGTTCGGGGTGCCGAACTTCCGCATCATCAATGCGGCCTATACCTATGCCCGGCCCGAAGGGAGCCGCTTCAACGACGGCCGGCGCGGCGCCTGGTACTGCGCCTTCGACATGGAAACGGCGCTGGCCGAAGTCAGCTTTCATAAAGCCGTCGAATACCAGGAAATCAAGCGCTTCGACGACAGCGTCACCTACCAGGCGATGCTGGCCGATTTCAACGCCGGCTTCCACGACATCCGCGGCATGCGCGGACTCGCAAAGTGCCTCGATCCACGCAGCTACGTCGCCTCGCAGGAGCTGGCGAATACCCTGCTCGAGCTCGGCTCCATGGGCGTCATCTACCCGAGCGTGCGCGCGCCGCAGGGCACCAACCTCGCGTGCTTTCGCCCTGCCCTGGTGGGCAATGTGCGCAAGGGAGCGGCCTATCGGTTAACATGGGCGGGTTCGCCGGTTCCCGCGGTCGAGCAAATCTGATCCAAGAGCACAAGCATGAAGACAAAACCCGAGAACGACACCGAACTGCACGACAAGATCAACCGCGAAACCGGCCGCATCGACTGGAGCGAACTGGAACGCCACTTCGCCCAAGGCAACGTGATCTACGTCAGCGAAGAACTCGACCTGATCGACGTCGCCATGCGCGTCTCGCATGACGACAAGGACAGCATCGCGCGCTGGATGGCCGCCGGCCAGGTTGCGAAAGTATCCGACCTGCAAGCCCAGACCTGGAGCGCGGCCGGCGCCGCGCTGTGGGCGGCGGTGGTGCATCCCTTCATCCTGGTCCAGCCGGAAAAAAAAGCAACTACACTAGGTTAATCATTGCAACATCGTCAGCATCCGATGTTGCAAATTTG
>JBBWZO010000277.1:0-38821 GCA_039649125.1 Massilia sp.
CCCACAGCGTTCGGACGCAGGACCGCGATCTTGCGCACGCCGGCCAACGGGCGGACGTCAGCGGCCGCCGTCATCGCGCGGCCCGCCCACGAGGAGCCGTCCTCGCGGACGCTCCCGGCACGCCCAGGCGCGCCAGGTGCCCGCATACGCCCAGGGCCTGCCGTGCGCCAGGCTGCGGCATCCTCCCCCTCGCACGCGACGCCATGTGCGGCCCCCTCATACGGTCCCCGCGCCGCCGGCGCCGGCGGCCGGCATCGCGCGCTGCCCGTCGCCGAGCAGCACATACGGCGCATCGACCTCGCGCGCCGTCACCGTCGTCGGCAGCTCCATGTGGTACGCACCGGAAGGCAGCAGGCCGCAGCCGCCGTAGCGCTCCATCACGCGCAGCTGGGCCAGCACATCCTCCCCGCAGTGTTCAAGGGGCAAATCGCGCCAGAAATCGAAGCCGCCGCACGCGCGCAGTTTATGCGTGTCGAACAGCACGCAGCCGCCGATCCAGGCCACCCGGTACAGGCGGTCAGGGTGGCCCGTATGGCCCGCCTCGCGCGACTGCACGTGAAACAGGTTGGCCGCGCTGTGCAGGTGATGGCGCCGCCACGCGGCGCTGCCGGGCCGCACGGTTTCCGGCTGCACGCGTTCTTCCCAGAACTCGATCTGCTCCTGCTCCGGGCGCTCCTGTCCGAGATAGCTCAGCCCGTGCACGGCGCTGCCGACAAAACCGCAGCCCTGCGCGACGAGCGCCGCATGCAGGCGCGCGACCAGGTCCGGCTCGAGGATGACGTCGTCGTCGAGACACAGGCAGTAGGGCGCACTCGCCCGCGCCAGCAGGAAGGCACGCTGTTCGGCCATGCCACGGCGCGGCAAGTGGCGTTCGACGGCGATGTCGACGCCGCGGGCCAGCAGGTAACGCAGGACCGCCAGCACTTCCGGCGCTTCCAGGGCCGGCAGGCGTTCGGACTGGTCGGACACCAGGATGCGCAGCGGCGGCCCCGCCTGCGCCGCCAGTGCCGTCAAGGTGACGGCCAGCGCCGCCGGCCGCTCGCAGGTGGGAATCAACACATCGACGATCGGCGTCATGGCGCGCCCTGTCCCGGCGCACCGGCCGTGCGCGCCTGCCCGTACAGATACGGATTCAGGGCCGGGTCGTTGTACATTTTGAACTGACGATACACCTTGAAGTAGGCGCGCCCGTCGCGCGCCTCGGACAGCAGGCGGTCGAGGCAGCCGGACAGGTCGGCACGCTGGCCGACGAGGCGCTGCAGGCGCGCCGCGCAGGCCTCGATGTGGCCGCCCTCCACGTCGCTGCGCTCGGTCTGGGCGCGCATGTGGTGGATTTTGAGGGCCAGGATCGAGAGCCGGTCGATCATGGCGCCGGCGGTCTCGCTCGACAGGCGCGCGTTGCACGCCGGGGTGATGCCGGCCAGGCCGGCGAGGAGGGCTTCGTCGATGGCCTCGACGGCATCGTTGCGCTGTTGGTTGTAGGCATCGATGCGGCGCTTGCCGTCGGCAATGTCGGCGGCCGGCACGTCCTGGCGCCGGGCTTTGTCTTCTTCGCACCACAGCAAACAATTAAATCGGTGGTTCGCGGCGATCGCAATCCAGGCGCCGGGACCGCTGCCCGGATGGTCGCTCTGCCCCTGCGCGAGGCGCAAAACCGCATCGTGATACTGGGTGATCGAGTCCCCATCGAGTCCGTCCGTCATCGCCGCCTCCGCCGAGTGATCTCATCCGTAAACTGGTCCTTGAGCTCATGTTTGGAGAGGATTAGGGGCTTGAAAGTTCGGTGCGGTTCGGGTGTACACTTTACGAAAGCGCAAAAAAATCAGCCGCCCCTTCCCCCACCTTGTCCTACCCATATCATGCGCAGCTTTGACACCCCGAGCGCGCCCCATCCGCGTCCGCAGATGGTGCGCCAGCAGTGGGCCAGCCTCGACGGCTGGTGGGAGTTCGCCTTCGACGACGCCAACGCCGGCTTGTCCGAGCGCTGGTTCGACGGAAGGGAACTGCCCCAGCGGATCCTGGTCCCCTTCCCCTACCAATCCAACACCTCCGGCATCGGCAGCCGCGACATCCACGAAGTCATGTGGTACAGCCGGAATTTCGAGGTGCCCGACGGCTGGGACAGCGGCGCCCTGCTGCTGCACTTCGGCGCGGTCGACTACCGGGCCGACGTCTGGGTCAACGGTCGCGTGGCGGGCCGCAACCGCGGCGGCCACGTGCCGTTCTCGTTCGATATCGCGCCTTACCTGCGCCCCGGCCAGAACCGGGTGACGGTACGCGTCGAGGACCGCCAGGACCCGTATCAACCACGCGGCAAGCAGTCGGCGTCGGGCACGCCGGTGCGCATCTACTATTACTGCACCAGCGGCATCTGGCAGAACGTCTGGCTGGAACCGGTGGCGCCGCTGCGCATCGATTACCTGCGCGTGCTGGAAGCCGCTCCAGGCGGCGCGCTGGCCGTCGCGGTGCACCTGCACGGTCCCTTCAGCGAATGGGAGGCCGAGCTCGACGTACTGGACGACCTCGATTCGGGCTGGGTCTGCGCCAGTACGCGCACCGCCAGCCGCGGCGCCAGCCTCGAACTGCGCACCTGCATCCCCGAGCCGAAGCCCTGGTCGCCGGCCACGCCGCACCTGTACGGCCTGCGCGTGCGCCTGCTGCACCGCGGCCAGCTGGTCGACAGCGTCGAGTCGTATGTCGGCCTGCGCTCGATCGAGCTGAAGGACGGCTGGTTCCACCTGAACGGCAAGCGCATTTTCCTGCTGATGGCGCTCGACCAGGGCTACTGGCCTGACACCCTGCTGGCGGCCCCCTCGGACGACGCCTTGCGCGAGGATGTGGCCTGGGCCAAGCGCTTCGGCTTCAACGGCGTGCGCAAGCACCAGAAGATCGAACACGAGCGCTGGCTCTACTGGTGCGACCGGCTCGGCCTGATGGTGTGGGAAGAAATGCCGAACGCACGCTCGTGGTCGGAGGAATCCGAAGAGCGCCTCGAGATCGAGTGGCAGCGCGCCGTCATGCGCGACGCCAACCACCCGGCGATCATCGCCTGGGTGCCGGTGGTGGAAAGCTTCGGCTTCCCGGAACTGATCCGCCACCCGCACCAGCACGATTTCCTGGAGCGGATGGTGTCGTGCACGCGGCTGGTCGACTCCACGCGCCCGGTGATCGACAACGACGGCTGGCAGCATACCGACGTGACCGACGTGTGCACGATCCACGATTATTCGCATCCGGTCGAAGCGCTGCTCGAACGCTATGCCAGCACACGCCTGACCGGCCTGCCGCCGGAGCGGGGCTGGCACAAGAGCAAGGCGCTGTTCCTGCCCGGTGCCCAGTACCGCGGCCAGCCGATCGTGTTTTCCGAAGTCGGCGGCTACCTGCTGGCGCCGGACCGACCGGAGCGGCGGCGCGATCGCCTCTACGACCACTACGGCAACGTGCGCAGCGAAGACGAACTGGCGCAGCGCTACCGCACCCTGATGGAGGGCCTGGCCTCGCTGCCCTTCCTCGCCGGCTTGTGCTATACCCAGCTCACCGACGTCGAGCACGAGCAGAACGGCATCATGACGATCGACCGGGTCCCGCGCCTGCCGCCCGAGCAGGTCGCCGACCTGCACCGCACCCTCTGGCCTGAGGCTTAGGAGGAACTGAAGAGGAACTGAAAGGCTTGTGCCGGGCTTCTCAAAAGTTTGCAGATCGTCCAGAATGGCCTGCAAATCAACATGAAGCTTATGGACAAGATCTCGTCGCTGGTCGGCCGCTACTCGTTTCGGGCCCGGGTGTTCTTCAACGGGGTCTTCTGCGACGCCAATACCTTCGCCGACAACGCCGCCGCGGGCCAGCTGCACCTGGTGCGCAACGGCCCCGTGGTGTTTCGCCAGCCCGACCTGCCGGCGCTGCGGGTCGACGCGCCGGCCATGGTGTTTTATCCGCGCGGCAGCACCCATGTGCTGGAGATTCCCGAGGGCGCCAGCGCCAACCTGCTGTGCGCCGACATCCGTTTCGAGGATGGCGGCGCCAATCCGCTGGCGCGCGCGCTGCCCGAACGCCTGTATTTACCTTTTTCCGAGGTGCGCGCGCTCGAACACACGCTGGAATTGCTGTTCGCCGAAGCCTCGGCCAGCAGCCAGGGGCGCGAGGTGATCCTCGACCGCCTGTGCGACGTGCTGATGATCCAGGTGCTGCGCCACGAATTCGAACACGGCACCTTGTCGCTGGGTTTATTGGCCGGCCTGGCCGACCGCCAGCTGGCGCCCGCGCTGGGCGCGATCCACGAGCGCCCGCACGAACCATGGCAACTGGAGACGCTGGCGCGCGAAGCCTGCATGTCGCGCGCCCGCTTCACCGAGCATTTCCGTAATGTCGTGGGGATGCCGCCGGGGGAGTACCTGACACGCTGGCGCATCGGCCTGGCGCAGGACCTGCTGCGCAAGGGGATGCCGGTCAAGGTGGTCAGTGCCCAGGCCGGTTATACGAGCGCGCCCGCATTCACGCGGGCGTTTACGGGACTGGTGGGCGTGTCGCCGCGGCAGTGGTTAAAAGACGTAGAGCCGGCCACATAGGGCCGGCTCTACTTTGATACACCGGTACGCGTACCGGCGTGACGTCAACAACTGAAGTGATTACTTCAGCAGGCGGGTACGGCTGGCAACCAGGGCGATGACCAGCGACAGGCCGCCGACGTAACCGATCGCCATTTGCATGCCGACGTGGTGGGCGATGGCGCCGATCACCGGCGGACCCATCAGGGTGCCGCTGTAGGCCATGCTGGCGACACCGGCCAGGGCGATCGGGCCCACGGCGCCGGCGGCGCTGAACACGAACGGGAACAGCAGCGACAGGCCCAGGCCGGCGACCGCGAAGCCGCCCAGTGCGAAGTAGGCGCTCGGCGACAGCACGGCGAAGAACAGGCCGGCAGCCGAGATCATCGCGCCGGTGGTCACCAGGCGCTGGGCGCCGTAGCGCACCTTCAGCTTGTCGCCCACCAGGCGCGACATCAGCATCATCGCCGAGAAGCAGGTCAGGCCCAGCGGCGCCAGGCCGTCGGTCACGTGGAAGTGCTCTTTGAGGAACACGCCGCTCCAGTCGGCGATGCTGCCTTCCGACATCGCACCCAGGAAGCCCAGCAGGCCCAGCAGTGCAACCGGACCGCGCGGCAGGGCGAACTTCTTCTTTTCGACCTTCTCGACGGTGTCGGCCGCGTCGAGCATCTGGTAGGCACCCCACAGGACGAATGCCAGCGGACCGGCCAGCATGATGAAGTGGGTGGCCGGCGCAATTTTCAGGCTGGCCATCAGGCTGCCCAGGGTGGCGCCGACCAGGCCGCCGCCGCAGGCCAGGCCGTGCAGCATCGACATTTCCGACTTGCCGGTCTCCTTCTCGCGCTTCGAGGCGGCCGAGTTCATGGCGACGTCGTAGACGCTGGCGGTAATACCCAGCATCAGCACGGCCATCATCAGGCGCGGTACGGACGGCGCCATGCCGATAGACACCAGCACGCCCAGCAGGGCCAGGCCCGAGATCAGCAGCGTCTTGCGCGAACCGAACTTACCCATCAGGAAGGACGAAATCGGGAACGACAGCAATGCGCCGACGCCGCCGCACAGCAGCACCATCGACAGGGCCGAGTGCGACACGTGCACGCGCTCGGCAAGGGCCGGAATACGGCCGGCCCACGAGCCCATCACCAGGCCGAACAGGGCGAACATCACCGGCAGGGCATAGTTCTGCGCTTGAACGAAAACCGAGCGACGCGACGACGAGACCGGGGCGGGGACAGCGGTAACAGAGGTTTGCATTTTATTGAATCGGTTAAATGAGTTTCTGGTGCATCAGGTCCGTAGCGTCTTGCTCACGGAGGGTTCCGTCCGACAGAATTCCTGCTGCTCTGCCGTTCGTAACTGACTGCCAACAGGGGTAGAAAAAACAAACGCCAACCTACGGAAAGTTGGCGTCAGGAAGCTGATGGAGGGCAATTTTACGCATCCAAATTGGATTTTGCATTTGCCGATCGGAAAAAATTTATGCGCGTTGCGTCACGTTCACAGTCGAAAAATCAAGTAGTTAGCAGAGCTGCACAAGCTGTTGAACCTCTTGCATGCAATCAATTTATCTTTCGAGAAAAACGGCCAAAAACCCGTTACGGAGTGTAAAAACCCTTGAGGAAGCGCTCGCCCGGCGTGCTTTTACAAACGCCGGAAGACCGCCCTATCAGCTGAGAAAATTGCGCCATCTCACCATCCACGGAACCGGCTCGCGGTAGCGTTAAAGCTTCCCATAGGAAATTTTTTAGGAGAGCGCGATGTCCCGTGCGTACTGGCGATTTTTGGTAGTGGGCCTGCTGACCGGCACCGTCCAGGCGGCACCGTATCCGAACGTGTATGGCGCGCCGCCGGAGGTATTGCGCGGCAGCGACTGGTATCGGCAATGCGTACGGGTGGCAGGAAAAAAGCTGCCGCGCGAGCAGCAGCCGGCCGCACGGGCCGGCGACGGCGGGCGCTGCGATGCGGCCGCGCTGTACTACGACACGCTGAACCAGCCGGAGGCCGGCAAGGCCGAGTGGCAACGGGTCCACGCCTGCGCGGCGCGCACCAACGCCCACGGTGTGCTGATGATGCTGTATGCGAATGGCGCGGCCATGACGCCGAACTTCGACCTGGCCCTGAAGCACGCCTGCAGTATCCAGAGCCCGGTCAACGAAATGAAAGCCAGGGTGCAGCACCTGCGCCGGCGCGCCAGCGGCGAGGACGGCGAGCAGGTCGACGTCTGCGACGACGTCGTCAGCGCCGACATGCGGGGCAACTGTGCGGCCATCCGCGAACGCCAGCGCGACAAGTCGCGTGCGGCGCAACTGGCGACGATTGCGCGCGGCTGGAGCGAAAAGGAGCAACTGGGCCTGGACATGGCGAGCAAGGCCGTCCAGTATTTTGCCCAGCACCGCGTCGACTACGAAACCGATACCGGCAGCGGCGCCGCCCGTTCGTTGCAGCTCGATGTCCAGGCACTCGAACTCGACACCTTCAGCGCCGACATCCTCGACGCCGAAGCCGGCCGCGCACCGCGCTTCTCCGAAGCCGAGTCCGCCGTCCTGGAAGAACAGATGAATGCGACCTACCGCCGCTTCATGCTGACCCGGCCCACGGGCACCTCCTACCTCGGCACCATCCGCAAGACCGGCGTCGAGAAGACCCAGCGTGCCTGGCTGGCCTACCGCGACGCCATGGAGCTGTACGGCTCGATCCGCCACCCGCAGGTGCCGGGCTCCGGCTGGCGCACGCTGCTGACGGCGCGCCGCCTGAAACAGCTCGCCGAACTGGACAACGCCGCGGCGGGACGGTGATCGACCCCGAACGCCGAACGAAGGACGTAGGGTGGACGGCTACACCGGATAGACGATGCTGACGCGGCATGGGCGCCGTCCACTCGTTCAACCAGCCGATGTTCAGCCGTGACGGTATTTCATTCGCCCGTTGAACGCGTGGACGGCGCATCCGCCGCGAGCATGCCCATTGCCGGGTATAGCCGTCCACCCTACACCTCTCCGTGATGCGGCGGCAGCCCTCAAGCCAATCCACATCGACGATCAAGCATCACCCACCCGAAACAACGCCCCCACCTCCGCCGGCACCTCTGCCGTACTAAGCATCACCAGCCGGTGACTCGCCCGCGTCATCGCCATGTACAGCTTGCGCGCATCGGCCTCGCACGCGCCCGCTTCTGCGCCGGCCAGCAGGCTTTCCGTTCCCAGCAGGAACACGACGCCGCCTTCGAGCCCGGTCGCCGTTTCCAGGTTCGCCAGGCGCAGGTAGTCGGGGCCGTAGCCGCCGGGCGGCTGCTTCTTGTCCTTGTTCAGCCACCAGACACTGTTGGCGCCGAGTGCGCGGCATAGCCTCCGGTACAGCAGCTGCCGGGGCGTATCGGCCCCGTAAATGACGAGGAAGGCCGACAGCGGCACACGGTGTTGTTCCACCAGCGCGACGATCTCGTTGACGGCGCGGTCGACCGCATCCTGCGGGGTATCGACGCGCAGCAGGATCGGCGCGGCGCCTTCCTCCATGCCCGTGAAATCCGGCTCCAGGTAGTCTTCCGGATCGGCCTGCACCGTGCGTCCCAGCAGGGTGCCGGCCGCGTGCAGGATGGCCTGCGTGGTGCGGTAGGAGCGCAGCAGCTTTTTGGTGCGTCCGGCCACGTCCAGGCCGGCATTGCGCCAGCTCAGCCGGCTCTTCATGAAACCCTGGTTCGGATCGGCGCACAGGAACAATCTGCCGCCCGGCCGCAAGGCGAGTTTGACGGTATGGAACCAGGACGGCGCGAAGAACTGCGCCTCGTCCACCAGGATGTGTTCATAGCGTTCGAGCGCCGCGTAGTCCGGCGCGCGGCACACCTCGGTGGCCACCGCGCTCCACATGCGCAGCCCCTCGCCCTCCAGCGCCTGCGTGACCGCCTGGAACAGCTGCCACACCTCGGCGCGCTCCTTCGCCCGCAACGCAAAACCGCGGCCGGCGCGGCTGATGTCCATGTATTCGGCCTGGCTCGCCACCAGCATCTCGTTGAGGAAATCGAATTCCTCGATCAGCTGCGCTTCGTTCAGTTTGAGCTCCGGCCAGCGCCCGCGCAGGCTGCGCACCAGCTGCGGCAGCCGGGCCGGGTCGTCCGGCATCTGCAAGGGCACCCGGTACAGCTTGCGCCACTGGCGGTGCACCCAGGCCGAATAAGTCGTGATCTCGAGGTTGCCCGGCAGGCGGCCACGCGTCCGGTGCAGGCGCTCGCGGATGTCGGCCACGATCGGCGTGTTATGGATCAGGATCAGCACGCGCTCGCGCGGATGCACCTCGGCCAGCAGCAAGGCCCGGCTCAGGGCGATCAGGGTCTTGCCGCTGCCGGCCACGCCGTTGACCAGGCGCACCGCGAGGTCGCCCGCCGCCTGCGCCTGCTCTTCCGGCAGCTCGAGGTCGAGCTTGGTGGCCCATTCCTGTTGCGGATCGAGGAACAGGCCGCCCAGGCTGGCGCCGTTGCTGCGCCGGAAGCGCCTGCGCGCCACGGGCGCCAGCGGCAAGGCCGACTCCGGAAAGAAGCGTGTGCGCAAGGCCGCCTCCTCGCCTGCTGCGAGCGGACGCTGCATTGCGGCCAGGCCCGCCGCGCCGCGTTCCAGGTAGCGCTCGCGCGACAGCAGGCGCACGCCGCCAGGTTCGCGCAGTTGGGCGGCCAGCAGCATCGTCTCGTCTTCGCTGCAGGACCACAGCAGCACCAGCAGCGGCAGCGCCGCCGGCAGCGCGGCGCGCCAGATCGCCAGGCGCGCGTCGAATGCGGCGCGCGCCTCGGCGGCAAACAGCTGGTTTGCATCGAGCGCGTCGAACGCCGTCTCGACCACGGCCAGCGCCAGCCAGCCGCGTTCGGCATGCTCGAGGAACAGGGACGGCGCCTCCTGTTCGCCGCGCAAGGGCTTGCGCACGACGGTGGCCTCGTCGAGGCCATTCAGCACGCGTTTGAGCTGCAACTGGCGCCCGGTCGCGCGCGTCCATTCCGGAATGAACAGCGCCATCGTCAGAACACGATGCGCCGTGCGCCGGCCAGCAGGCTGCGGTACAGGGCCAGGTTGCGGGCCATGCGCTCGTCGTGCGACGTGAAGTCGTCCGGCAGTTCCGGCCCGATGATGACCAGCTTCGTCATCGCCCGCGTCACCGACACATTCAAACGTTCCGGCTGGAAGAAGAATTCGGCAACGCTGGCGAGAAAGCGCAGGTCGCCGGCCGCCAGCGACAGGATCACCATCTCTCGTTCCTGGCCCTGCATGCGCTCGACGGTATCGGCGACGATGCTGCGCGCCGTGTGCCAGTCGAACTGTTCGACCAGCGCGTTGCGCACGGCCCTGCCATGCGCGCGGAACGGCGTGACGATGCCGATCTCGTGCGGTGCCAGCCCGCCCTCGAAAGCGGCGCCGCACAGGTTCGCCACCAGTTGCGCATCCTCCGGGTTGCGGCTGCGCGCGCTGTCGTCCAGCGTCGGAATGAAGACCAGGCTGGCCGGGTCGCGCAAGGCCGCATCGTAGGGATCGCCGTCCTCGCGCGGGCGCAAGGCCAGCCTGCGGTCGCGGTTGGGGCCGGCCGCACGCAGGCGCTTGCCGTAGAACGCCGCACTGGGCCATGCAGCCAATTCCCGGTTCAGGCGGTAGGTGTCGGTCAGCATCACGCTGTCGACGTTATGGGCGGTCAGCTTGGCGAAGATCGAGCCGGGAATGTCTTCCAGAATCGAGCGCGCCAGCAGCACCGGCGGCAGCTGCTTCTGGTCGCCGATGAAAACGAAACGCGCGCCGCGCCGCATCGCCATCAAGGCAAGGGGCATTGTGACCTGGCTCGCCTCGTCGAACACAACCGTGTCGAATTCGCAGTTTTCCAGGCGATAGGTGCAGGTGGCGAAGGGTGTCGCACCGACGGCATAACCGCCATCCATCGGACGCCCATGCCATTCGGCGAAGCTGCCGGCGCAGGTCACGGCGGTGTCCAGCCCGTTGGCCTGCGTCGGCCGGCCGATCTTGGCGACCCGCACGCCCTGCGCCGCGATCTTGTTCAGCGCATTGTTGATCGCCATGTGCGTGTGCGAGGTAATCAACACCCGCTCGCCGCGTTCGGCCAGCAGGCGCACGGCCAGCGCCAGCACCCGGGTCTTGCCGGTGCCGGGCGGGCCCTGGATGCAGGCGACCTGCTCGGCGGCGAGGATTTTACCGACGGCTTCGGCCTGCGCCGCATTCAAGCCTTCGGCCAGGGCGATGTTTTCCGCCTCCTCGAAGTCGCGCGGGTCGAAGTCATTGCTGATGCGCCCGTCGAGCAGCGGCATCAGCATGCGGTGCGCGCGCGAGGGCGGAATGGTCTGGCCGATGTCCTCCAGCACCATGTCGTAGTACTTGCTGAGATCGAAGTCGTCCGGGTCGGCATAGAACGGGGCGTTGCCGATCGCCTTGATGACGGCCCGGACGTGGCGCAGGCGCAGCAGCCAGCGGCCCTCTTCTTCGAGCTCGAACGCGGCTTCGCGCGCCAGCATCGCGGTCAAGGGCGAGCCGCCGTGCAGGCAGACCAGGTCGCCCTCGCGAAAACGCGATTCGCCACCGTCGACATAGGCCCAGGCGGTGCCGGGCTCAAGCCCGGCCTCGATCCGCAGGAAGCCCTGGGCCGTGCCCTTGTCCAGGCGTTCCGGCAAGGGCAGGCGCCATGCCGCGAGCAGGTTCTCCTGCGCCGCCGTGCGCTCGTTGTGGACGAACGCACGCAGGCCGTCGAGCAGGCGCGCGTAGCGGCGCCTGCGCTGCTCCCCTGCCATTGCCAGGTCTTCCTGTTGCGTCATGTGTAGCTGCCCGTTTTCACAGCAAGGCTTATACGGCGGCAGTACGACGCCGTCAAGCACGGCCGGGCATGATGCGGCCGGACCGTTGCCAGCACGCTTAGGCAGCACGGGGTAGGATAGCCATTTCCGCAACCTGAGGACTAAGCATATGAGCAACTTGTTCGACATCCCGCTGCGCCGCCTGGAGGGCCAGGCCGCCACCCTCGCCGACTATCGCGGCAAAGTCATGCTGATCGTCAACGTCGCCTCGCAATGCGGCCTGACCCCGCAATATGCGGGCCTTGAAAAACTGTTCGAGCAGTACGAAGAACGCGGACTGGTGGTGCTGGGCTTTCCCTGCAACGATTTCGGCGCCCAGGAGCCGGGCAGCGAAGCCGAGATCGCCGACTTTTGCCAGCGCAACTACGGGGTGCGCTTCCCGATGTTCGAGAAGGTCGAGGTCAACCGCGAGGCGCGTCACCCGCTCTACCGCGAACTGATCGCCGCCCAGCCCGAAGCGCGCCAGCTCGATGGCAGCACCTTCGCCGCCAAGCTGGCCCAGCACGGCCTGAGCCCGAAGAATCCGGCCGATGTGATGTGGAATTTCGAGAAATTCCTGGTCGGGCGCGACGGCCAGGTGCTGGCCCGCTTTGCGCCGGACGTGAAGCCGGACGATCCGGCGCTGGTGGCGGCGATCGAGGCGGCACTGGGCTGAGGCGGTCCGGCCGGCTCGGCTAATGCGTGCCGTTATTGCCGCAAAAACGGTAAAGTAGCTCTGGTTTGAGTTTGCCGCTTCGGAGGCGCACGTGAACCAGAGTTTGCATGCAGTAGAACCACAAAAATTATTACTGGCCACCGACCTGAGTGCCCATTGCGACCGCCCGCTGGAACGCGCGCGGCAGCTGGCGGCCGAATGGCAGGCCGAGCTTGCCGTGCTGACGGTGTCCGAAGGACCGGAAGTGCCGGCCGAAGTGGCCGGCTGGCTGGAAGGCGACGATGTACACCACGCGGCCGAAGCGGCGGCCCAGCGTGCCCTCGCGCGCGAGTTCGACGGCAGCGGCATCAAGCTCAGCCTGCACCTGGCCGAGGGGCCGGTGGCCGACGCGATTCCGGCCGCGGCCGAGCGCCTGCACAGCACGCTCGTCATTGCCGGCAGCGCGCGCAGCGAAACGCTCGGGCATCTGCTGCTCGGCTCGACCGTCGAACGCCTGGCGCGCTCGCTGTCGCAACCGCTGCTGGTCGTACGCCGGCGCGCCCAGGGCAGTTACCGGCGCATCCTGGTGCCGACCGATTTTTCTCCCGGTGCGCGCATGGCGCTGGAAACGGCGGCCGCGCTGTTCCCGGGGCGTGGACTGACCGTCTTCCACGTCCAGGAAACCGGCATGGAGGCGCTCGCCGGCACAATGTCGGCAAACGCGACGGACGCGACGGCCCATGCCGCCTGCGCGCGCTTCCTCGACAGTTGCCGGCTTCCTGGCGGCGCCCGCGAGCGCATCGAGCTCGTGGTCGGCGCCGGCAAGCTCGAGACGCTGCTGACGCGCCATGTGCTGGAACACGATATCGAACTGGCCGTGATCGGGCTGCACAGCCAGCCGGGGGTGCTGCGTGTGCTGATGGGCAATACGGCGGACCGCCTGCTGCGCAACCTGCCCTGCGACACGCTGCTGGTACGGGCCGGAGGACGCGATGACGCATCCTGACGCATTGCCCCCCTCGCCACCACGCCGGGACGGATGAGACCGATGCTGTCGCTGCTCGTCCTGCTTCCCTTCATCGGCGCGGTCATCGCCGCCTGCCTGCCGAACGGTACCCGCAACCGCCCGGCGGCGGTGGCCGGTGCGGTCACGCTGGCGGCCCTGGCCCTCGCCATCCACGCTTTTGCACGGGTGGGCGACGGCGAGATCCTGCGCGAGCGCCACGAATGGCTGCCCGAACTCGGCCTGAACCTTGCGCTGCGCATGGACGGGCTGGCCTGGGTGTTCACGGTGATGGTGCTCGGCATCGGCCTGCTGGTGCTGCTGTACGCCCGCTACTACATGTCGCGGCGCGACCCGGTGCCGCGCTTTTTCTCCTACATGCTCGCCTTCATGGGGTCGATGCTCGGCGTGGTGCTGTCAGGCAACCTGATCCAGCTGGTCGTGTTCTGGGAGCTCACCAGCGTCACGTCCTTCCTCCTGATCGGTTACTGGCAGCACCGCAACGACGCCCGGCGCGGTGCGCGCATGGCGTTTACGGTCACCACGACCGGCGGCTTGTGCCTGCTGGCGGGGGTGCTGATCCTCGGCCACATCGTCGGCAGCTACGACCTCGACGCCGTGCTGGCCGCCGGCGACCGGGTGCGCGCCCACGCCTGGTACTTGCCGTCACTGGTGCTGGTCGCGCTCGGCGCGCTGACCAAGAGCGCGCAATTCCCCTTCCACTTCTGGCTGCCGCACGCGATGGCCGCGCCCACCCCGGTGTCGGCCTACCTGCACTCGGCGACCATGGTGAAAGCCGGCGTCTTCCTCCTGATCCGCCTGTGGCCGGTGCTGTCGGGTACCGAGGAATGGACCTGGATCCTCGGCGCCGCCGGCGTGTGCACGCTGTTGATCGGTTCCTTCTTCGCGATTTTCCAGAACGACATGAAGGGGCTGCTGGCCTATTCCACCATCAGCCACCTGGGCCTGATCGTCGTGCTGCTGAGCATCGGCTCGCCGTTGTCGGTGGTGGCGGCGATCTTCCACACGATGAACCACGCGGTGTTCAAGGCCTCGCTGTTCATGGCGGTCGGCATCATCGACCACGAGACCGGCACCCGCGACATGCTCGTGCTGGACGGGCTGGGACGGGCCATGCCCTACACCGCGGCGCTGGCCATCGTCGCCAGCGCCGCCATGGCCGGCGTGCCCCTGCTGAATGGCTTCCTGTCGAAGGAAATGTTTTTTGCAGAAACGATGCAGGTCGGCGGCACCGAAAACTGGGCGATGTCGTACGCGGCGGTCGCGATGGGGGTGTTCAGCGTGGCCTATTCGCTGCGCTTCATCAGCGTGTTCTTCGGGCCGCTGGCGCACGACCTGCCGCAGGAGCCGCACGAGCCGCCGCGCTGGATGCGCTTTCCGGTCGAGTGCCTGGTGCTGTTATGCATCGCGGTCGGGATCATCCCCGAGCGCACGGTCGGCGAGGTGCTGGCGGTGGCGGCGCAATCGGTGCTGGGCGCGCCGCTGCCGGAATATAACCTGGCCATCTGGCACGGTTTTAATTTGCCGCTCCTGATGAGCGTGGCGGCGCTGGCTGGCGGCCTGCTGTTCTATGCGCTGCTGCGCCGCTATGCTCACCTGGCCGAGCGCGACCGGGTGCCGGTGCTGTATCGCCTGAACGGCGCCCAGGCCTACGAGAACAGCCTGCTGGCGCTGTCGGGAGCGGCCACCTGGCTGCTGCGCCGGACCGGCACCCGGCGCCTCCAGGCCCAATTGCTGGTGCTGATGGTGGCGATGGTCGCCGTGCCGCTGCTGGTGGTGCGCCCCCTGCCCGAGCTGCCGGCGCTGCGCCTGGCCGACCTCGATCCCCTGTTCGCCCTGTTGTGGCTGATCGGCGCCGCCTGCGCGCTGGGCGCGGCGAACCAGGCGAAATACCACCGGCTGGTCGCCCTGGTGCTGGTCGGCGGCACCGGCGTCGTGACGAGCCTGACCTTCCTGTGGATGTCGGCGCCGGACCTGGCGCTGACCCAGTTGATGGTCGAGACCGTGACCACGGTACTGATCCTGCTCGGCCTGCGCTGGTTGCCGCCGCGTTTTGCCCCACGCGGCCTGGCGGCGCACGTGCCGCGCAGCACCTGGCTGCGCCGCGCGCGCGATGCCTCGGTCGCCATCGCAGGCGGCCTGGGACTGGCCGCCGCCACCTACGCCCTGCTGTCGAGCAAGCCGCCGCCGACCATCAGCGACTTTTATCTCGAGCGCGCCCTGACCGAGGGCGGTGGCGCCAACGTCGTCAACGTGCTGCTGGTCGACTTCCGCGGCTTCGACACGCTGGGCGAAATCACCGTGCTGTCCGCCGTCGCGCTGACCGTGTATGCGCTGCTGCGGCGCTTCCGCCCGGCATCCGAGAGCATCGCCATTCCCGTGCAGCAGGCCAGCGACGTCGACCCGGCGGTCGCCCAGTCGCCCGCGCAGCAGACGACAACCGGCTACCTGACGGTGCCGGCCGTCTATGTGCGCTTCCTGCTGCCCTTCATGGGCATCATCGCCGTGTACTTCTTCATGCGCGGCCATAACCTGCCCGGCGGTGGTTTCGTGGCCGGCCTGATCTTCGCCACCGCGCTCATCGTCCAGTACATGATTGCCGGCACCGACTGGGTCGAATCGAAGCTGCGCCTGCGCCCGCACCGCTGGATCGGCTGGGGACTGGCGACCGCCTGCATCACGGGCCTGGGCGCCTGGCTGTTCGGCTACCCCTTCCTCACCAGCCACACGGCGCATTTGCACCTGCCGCTGCTGGGCGAGCTCCACGTGCCGAGCGCCTTTGTGTTCGACCTCGGCGTATTCCTGACCGTGGTCGGCACGACCATGCTGATCCTGGTGGCGCTGGCGCACCAGTCGCTGCGCAGCCACCGCGCCCCGCCCGGTGCGACGCGCAGCACCATCCCCCCAGCCAAGGAGATTGCCTGATGGAAGCCGTTCTTTCGCTCGCCATCGGCATCGTATTCGGCGCCGGCATCTGGTTGCTCTTGCGCCCGCGCAGCTTCCAGGTGCTGACCGGCCTGATGCTGATGTCGTACGCGGTCAACCTGTTCATCTTCATCATGGGCCGCGTCTGGCTCGACCAGCCGCCGTTTACCCCGGCCGGCACCGTTCCGGACCCGTCCGTGCTGGCCGACCCGCTGCCGCAGGCACTGGTACTCACCGCCATTGTGATCAGCTTCGCCACCACAGCCTTGTACCTGGTCGTGATGATCGGCGCACGCGGCATTACCGGCACCGACCACGTCGACGGCAAGGAACCGGAAGTATGACGCCACAGCACCTGGTCATCCTGCCGATCCTGCTGCCGCTGCTGTGCGGCGCCGTGCTGGTGCCGCTGACCCAGGGCCGGCACCGTTTCAAATTTTTACTCGGCTACGCCTCGGTGCTGGGCCAGCTGAGCGCGGCCTGCCTGCTGATGGCGCATGCCGACGGCGGTGCCTGGCCTGACGGCATCGGCGTCTACCTCGCGGCCAACTGGGCGGCGCCATTCGGCATCGCGCTCGTCGCCGACCGCTTGTCGGCACTCATGCTGCTGCTGACCGCCGTGCTGGCGCTGGCGGCGCTGCACTATGCGATGCAGCGCTGGAGCCGGATCGGGGTGCATTTTCACTCGCTGTTCCAGTTCCTGCTGATGGGCATCAATGGCGCCTTCCTGACGCACGACCTGTTCAACCTGTTCGTCTTCTTCGAGGTGATGCTGGCGGCCTCCTACGGCTTGGTGCTGCACGGCTACAACGCCGAGCGCCTGCGGGCGAGCCTGCAGTACATTGCCGTCAACCTCGCGGCGTCCCTGTTCTTCCTGCTCGGCACGGCCCTGATCTACGCCACCACCGGCACCCTCAACATGGCCGACCTCGCCGTGCGCATCGCCGCCATGACGCCCGACGACGTCAAGCTGCTGAAAGTCGGCGTCGCCGTGCTGGCGCTGGCCTTCCTGGTCAAGGGCGCGATGTGGCCGCTCGGCTTCTGGCTGCCGACCACCTATGCCGCCGCCTCTCCCCCGGTGGCGGCAATGCTGGTCCTGATGACCAAGGTCGGCGCCTACGTCATCCTGCGCCTGTGGCTGCTGCTGTTCGGGGACGCAGCCGGCGCCGCCGCCGGCTTCGGCTACGACGCCCTGGTCTGGGGCGGCATGGCCACCATCGTCTTCGGCGCGGCCGGCATGCTCTCGACCGACAGCGCCGGGCGCATGGCGGGCTACAGCGCGGTGGTGTCCTCCGGCACCCTGCTGGCGGTGATCGGCTACGGCCAGCCCTCGCTGGTGACGGCCGGGCTGTACTACCTGATCGGCTCGACGCTGGCGGTGGCCGCCTTCCTGCTGCTGCTCGAACTGATCGACCGGATCCGCACCCCCGCCGCGGCGATGCTGGCGCTGACGATGGAAGCCTGGGCCGTGGAAGACACCCCGGATGAACCGCGCGGCAAGGGCGTGCCGGCGGCGATGGCCTTCCTGTCGCTTGCCTTTGCCGCCTGCGCCCTGATGATCGCCGGCCTGCCGCCGCTGTCGGGTTTCATCGCCAAGTTCGGCATGTTCCACGCGCTGCTCAATCCGGAAGCCGGCAGCGGCGCCATCGGCCCCACGGGCTGGACCCTGATGGCGCTGGTGTTCGTCTCGGGGCTGATCGCGATCATCTCGATGCTGCGCTATGGCGTGCGCACCTTCTGGGCTGCGGAGATGGTCACGCCGCCGCGGCTGTACCTGTCGGAAGTGGCGCCGGTCAGCGCGCTGCTGCTGCTGTCGCTGGCGATGACGGTGCAGGCGCGTCCGCTGTTCGACTACCTCGGCCGCGCCAGCGCCGACCTGCACGACCCCGGCAAGTACGCGCGCCGCGTGCTGGGGGAGCCGGCCGTGCCCGGCCCGACCAGCCGCCCGGTGCAGCCAGGGAGCGCGCCATGAAGCGCTGGCTGCCTTATCCGGTCGTGTCGCTGGTGCTGTGTGCGCTGTGGCTGCTGCTGAACCAGTCCTTCGATGTCGCCAGCATCCTGCTCGGCGCCGTGCTCGGCATTGCCGTGCCGCTGCTGGTGCGGCGCCTGCAGCCGCTCGGCTACCCGCGCGTGCGCGCCCCCGCCACCCTGCTGCGCCTGCTCGCGATGGCCTCGGTGGAAATCGTCCGCTCCTGCTTCAACGTCTGCCGCATCATCCTGTTTGCCGATTACAGGGCCGTCAATTCGCAATTCATCCGGATACCGCTGACGATCCGCGATCCCTACGGCCTGGCCGTGCTGTCCTGCCTGATCAACATGACGCCGGGCACGGTCTGGGTCGAGATCCTGCCGGAGCGCCATGAACTGTCGCTGCACGTGTTCGACCTGCACGACGAAGCGTGGTGGGTCGACACCATCAAGACCCGTTACGAACGCCCCCTCATCGACATTTTTGAAACGGAGATCGCCCGTGGCGACCTTGCTTGAACTATCGATAGCCTATGCCCTCGTGTGCGTGCTGGTGGCCATGCTGCTATGCGCGCTGCGCCTGTTGCTCGGCCCCTCCGCGCACGACCGCGTGCTCGCGCTCGACACCCTGTGGATGGCCGGCATGCTGCTCGCCCTGGTGCTGGGCATCCGCTTCGGCACGCAGGTGTATTTCGAGGTGGCGGTCCTGATTGCGCTGGTCGGCTTCGTCTCGACCGTCGCGCTGGCGAAATTCCTGATGCGCGGGGAGATCATTGAATGAGGGGCATCGCCGACCTGCCAACCTGGGCGGCACTGCCCGTTTCCCTGCTGCTGATCCTGGGCGCCTCCATCGTCCTGATCGGCGCCCTCGGCCTGCTGCGCCTGCCGAGCTTTTATCAGCGCATCCACGGCCCGGCGATCACCATCACGCTGGGCGCCGGCTGCATCCTGCTCGCCTCGATGCTGTACTTCACCGTCGACCAGGCGCGCCTGGTGATCCACGAAGTGATCATTTCCGTCTTCCTGCTGATGACGGCGCCCGTGGTGTCGATGCTGATCATGCGCGCGGCCGTGTATCGCGACCTGCGTGCGCGCAAGCATGACGCCGGCGCCACCGCGGGCGGCGTGTACGCGATCGTGGAGGAAGAAACCGGCAGCAGCCCGACGCCCGGCAAACGGTAGCGGGATATTCCCGAGGGCGGCGAGGTCTCAAGCATACCAACCAACCCAAGGAGAACATCATGGCGTATGTCGACGGTTTCGTGGTTCCGGTTCCCAAAGCCAAGCTGGACGCGTATTGGGACATGTCCCGGCAATGCGCGGCGATCTGGCGCGAGTTCGGCGCGCTCGAGTACCGTGAATGCGTCGGCGACGACGTCAAGCCGGGCAAGCTGACATCCTTCCCCCAGAGTGTGAACCTGGAGGAAGGCGAGGTGGTCGTGTTTGCCTGGATCGTCTACGAATCGCGTGCGAAACGCGACGACGTCAACGAAAAGGTCATGCACGACCCGCGCATGAGCGAATTCATGAAGCCCGAAAATATACCTTTCGACGGCAAGCGCATGTTCTGGGGCGGGTTCGAGATGGTCATCGACCTCTAGGCGCGGTGCATGAGGGGCAGCCAGCAGCATGGTTAGCTAGGGAACGGTGAACCGCGGCAAAGCGCATTACGCTGCCCCCATGGCTAAGCATGTTTCACCCCGCAAGCTGTATACGATGAAACGCATGTCCATCGCACTGGCGCGCGCTTCCGTGGCAAGACCTTTTGGTCCGGCAACGGACCAGGCGCTGCGCTGGGCTGCGGCCTGGGGCATGGCGTCGGGCATCCGTACACCGCATACACGGCTGCGCCTGCGGCGTAGCACGCTCATCGGCTAGAAGGGCGAAAAAAAACCCGCACGAGTGCGGGTCCTTGATGCTTTCCGGCTGAGGATCAGAACGGTTATACCCACTAAAAAGTGTTGGTTGCGAGTTCCATGTGAGTGAGTGTCCCCAGTTCCAAGCTCAGGCCAAGTACTAGAATGTTGGTAGTCCGTCTGAAAACACGCTTTTCATTGCAAAATCAGGTTCAGGACCTCGTTTTGTGGGTAGCACTTAGGACCCAACTTTATTTCAGCCGCGGATACTATTCATGAACGCCGCGACGTCATGCACCCAGCGCGTCCACACACCAAAGAAGTGGCACCCCCCCGATCGCGGCCCATCGATCCCAGGGCAGCGCCCGGGACGCATTCAGGCAGGGAGGTCGTGCTTACGGGACGGCGGCCAAGCCGGCATGCCTATCGGGCACGTATGCGAAAGCTGGGCCAGCCAATCGCCTGGATTCAGGACTCGCAAGTGCTGGTCGGCGCGCAGCCGTTCCAGTGCTTCCCCCCCCCCAGCAGCGCCAGACCAGGGTAGGTCCCCTCGAAGAAGCGCTCCCACATGCGCTGCGGGTCCTCGCCCAACCGGCCGACCCCGTAGCGCTCGCTCATGCCGTGGCACACCGGCAGCAAGGTGCCGTCTGGGTACATCACCAGCACCGGCATCGTCCGGGCCGGCTCTGCCCCGTGTGGTGGGGAGCACTGCCCCGCATGGATGAGCGAGGGCCGGCGCAACAGCGTTTCGCGGTGCAGGAGGTCCAGGCGGATGTCGATGCTGTCCCGGTGGGCGGCCGCGAGCAACGCGACCATGGCGTACAGTAGCACCCGCTGCTCCTGCGGCAGGAAGGTGTCCGCCGGCAGCGACAGTGCCCGACCGGCCGGCTCGACCAGGTGAAAGGTGATGCCCCGTGCGCCCCAGCACAGGGCGTCAGCGACCACCTCCTCGATGTCGTCGACGTTGGCGGATGTGACCCCGCAGGCCACCCAGGCTGTGCGGCCGGTGTCCGCCAAGCGCCGCACAGCGTCAGCGGCGCTGCTAGCGCACCGCCGCGCCCACGCATCCAGTCGTGCCGGGCGGCGGGGCCGTCGATGCTGACCGTGACGATATCGGCGTGGCGCAGTCTAGCTGTATCGCTGGCGCCCCGCACCAGCAGGCCGTTGGTCACTACCGAGGTGGACATACCGACGCCGGCCGCCTGCTCGAGTAGCGCGGGCAGCTCGCGGTACAGGAGCGGCTCGCCTCCCGCCACCGCCAGCGCCTCGTAGCCCCAGCTGGCCGCGGCGCGCACCGCCTCGACGGCCTGCTCGGGCGCCAGCTGCACCGCAGCCTCGGGCGAACTGCTGGAATAGCAATGGAGGCAGCGAAGGTTGCAGCGCTGCAGTGGGTGCAGGTGAAACACCGACAGGTCGGCGGACTTCATGTGGCGTCGCTCAGCGGCTCAAGTTCAGGTTCAGGTGCATTCTGTAGCGCTCGGGGGCCACAATCCCGCGCGGGAAAATGCGGTAGTCCTTCAGATCGCCGAGCTTGGGAATTAAGTCGCCCAGTTTGCCGAGCTGCGCGGCGGTAAGGCTGCCGCGCACGGATACCCAGCTCGCGCTGGGGCGGGATCCCGTACGGGAACACGTCGTCGACTTCGATCCCGCTGTTCGACAGCTCGGCGATCACATCAGCCAGGGTGTTGATCTCATCGGGAGCGAGCCGAGTCTTCAAGCGTTGGTTCAGGGACTTCTCGATCTGCACGCGGTCAATGCTCATTTCAATCTCCTCAGGAACAGTGAACAAAAATGGCAGGATCAGTCGAGCGCAGGCCGCACCCTATAAAGGCCCTAGGCCCGGAGCGCTGAACAGTTGACAACAGCGCCGGGCGCCGGTGACGACGCTCTATCAACGAATAGGGTGATCATCAGGGCAATGCTACATATCCGAGAGTTTTGGGCAGACTCCCAGCGGTGCTGGGGGGCCACTGGCGCCCATTGCACACTTGTCGAAATCCGGGTGTTTTTTCGACCGTTCGGGCTGACCACCGCATATATGCAAGGACACGTCATTTTTCCCGGCAATCCACAGAAAGGTGAATTCGTCGCCGCGCTGTGTAGATTTGCCCAGGTAAAGGCGCTGGAAAGCGCCGGCAGATCGGCCCGGCCAATCAAGGCGCTCGCTCACTTCCTTGAAGTTCTTAAGATCCCGCATCGCGTCAGGGGGAAATGTCTTGAGATCGCCCGCGGGATTGACACTGTTCCATGCGGCTGCATCCTGCACTACGCAGGGTCGGTTGAGCAAGGCGGCGAGTTTATAGACCTCATCGGTTTTCACCGCTGTGCGGTCTGGCGCCTTCTGGAATGTGATTTCGTTGAATACCGACGGGGCGGCCATGGCCACTTGCGCTCCCAGGATAGTCGAGAGGATGGAAAGCAGCGCTTGTCGCGCTTGTTGCCAGACCGGCAACTTTCTTGAAAAGGTCGACATATTCATTGGGCGGGAGGGAGTATGGTGGTTGAGGGCGGTGTATAGCCGAGTGGATACATCCAAAGCGCGCGGTAGCCGATCGCGACGGGGTGCTCGAATGTCTGGCTCAGCAAGGTTCCTTCATTAGTGCTCGACACCACGCGAATAGCGCCGAATTTGCTAGTGCCCTCGCCTTTCTTTTGCAGCTCATCGATCTGCTTCTGCAACGCCTGCACTCGCGCGTGCAGTGCTGCAGCGTCGGCGTCCGCAGGCGAAGGAGTGGTGGCCGGCGCGGCGGCACCTCCCGCTGACCCTACCGCCGTGTTCCCCGCGGCGCCGGAAGCCGCCGGTGGGGTCGCAGGTCCGCCGCTGCCAAGGGAGCTGTTGCCGGTCGCTTTGGGGTCGGTAGCAGCCGGCTTGGCGGGAGCGCCACCGTCGCCATCGGTCGGCGACATCGGCAGCGAAGCCGTCAGGCCAAATGCCGATGCCTGGCCCGTATTGTAGAAATAGTTGATCTCACGGGCGTAAAAGACGGACGTGACAATACCGACCTTAGGCACCAGCTTGGCTGAATCGTTCGGCAGCTTGAGATTATTAAAAAGGTTCTGCAAAACCGGATTACTGGCGGCGCATACCGGCGCCTCGCCTTGTTTCCAACAGAATTCGCCCAATTTATCCCACGCATCCAAGCCCGGAACTTCCTCGTACTCGGCGTTAGGGACGCTGATCGACATCACCAGTTTGCCGCTGCTTGAGGCGCCGAACAGCGCACGGAACAATTTAATGGGAAATGCTGCTGCGAAATCGGACTCACGGATCTCCGACACATTGAAACCCGGGAACGCTACTGGTCGCAAGCTCGTCGTCAGTGGCGGGGCATCGAATACATCGTCGCGGGGCTCGGCGACGGAAGTGCGCGGAATGCGCAGGCGGCTTTGCGTGTCAAGGATGATTGCATCGCGCACCGATGCGCGCCCTAGGTAAACTGTGCGCCGCTGCCAGCGTTTTGCATCTCCGTCGGGATCGCCGTTGAATTCGCCTGCCAGATAAATATCGCCCAAATGCACTTGGCGAGGCAGGAAAACGGGATCGATATTGAAAGCGCTGAGCGTGGTAGACCATCTGCTGGCCACAAAACTCGGATCGATCTTGCGCGGTGTACTGCAACCCGCCGCGAATATGCCGATGCCGGCACACCAAGCGATTCTCGCCGCGAGCGAATGCAAACGCAGATATTGGAATTGATGAAGCACGCGACCTCCCCCTATTGAATGCGGCATCTTCCCGCCCAATGTGTCGGGCGGAGCTTACACATCGTTCAACGTATTGCAGCGAAGGCGCGGGCTTCGTTGACTGCCCCGTGATGGAGATATCCCAAAACCTTCGGTTAATCACAAAGTACTACCTGCTCCGAGCAGCCGGATTAATCAAGCGCAAATTGATCAAAAATTGGGATGACACAAAGCATCAAGAGGTTTCGATGGGTGGGAAATCAAACCGGGATGGTCGCCAAGGAATATTGCCATCGATTTGCGACGACGCGCTATCGGATGGCGACGATTGGAGAGACGCGCCATTTTTACAACACAATCGTTTAACAGTAGTTTATTGAACGAAGTATGACGTTGGGCTGTCCAATGGCCTAGAGGGGCATCACCATGTCTGCTCGTTTGCCCCGTCCTTCTGCACTAGGACTATGGGAGCCCGCCATCTGCGCCGGGCTCAATCCATGTGAACGCGCCAGCGCCGCATACTCGGCGGTCGCCTAAGTGTTTTCCCTTCAGCCTTGGCGAGCGCCAAGCCGGCCTGTGTACGCTCTACCAGCAAGTCGCGCTCCATTTCAGCAACCGCGGCGAGCATGGCCAACATGAGCTTGCCGGCGGCGCTGGCCAGATCGAGCTTGCCCAGCTGGAGCAGGATGATCTCGATGTGGCGCGCCGCCAGCATCTTGATCGTGGCGCCGATGTCTTAGGCATCGCGACCGAGGCGATCGAGCTTTGCTACCAGGAGCGTCTCGCGAGCGCGGATCTGCCGAGCACTGTAGCGAACTGGGGCCACTGCAGTGTTGGCACCTTGCCGCTTACGCCTTCATCTGCAAACCAATAATCGACTTGGTAACCAGCCAGCTCCAGCTCGAGCCGTTGGTTTTCGCTCTGCTGGTCCTTTGTGCTGACTCGACCGTATCCAAAAATCGCCATCTCATCTCTCTCACTGTCCAATAAGGTGCGGATCACATATGAACATGTTCATATGTTAGACGGTTATTTTATGAGCAACGAGAATGTGCAGTGAAATCGACCGTTCATATACGGTCGTTTTTGGAGAGTCATAAACTAAGTGTTGATTTACTAAGGTAGAGGGCTTACCTTTTGAACCCGACATTGATCAGGTGAACATGATGAACAACGCGGCGCCCACACCAGTAACGTTCCAGGATGCAATCGAAAAGGTAGTTCCCGACATCACCTGTACTAACGACCTTGATGTCGTGATCGAGGACACGTTAGAAAACGATGCTCGGATCACAACCATCGCCACCTTGTTCAATGTGCCAGAAAGCAAGGTTGAGGAGGCTATTGTTGAGGAAATCCAATACCAGATCACCCTGCCTCTACCCGACAAAGAGCTGACTGACCACCTCATCAGCGAACAGCGGGAAGGTTTTCTAGATTCAGGCGATGAACGATGAAGACGATGAGGTAGGCGGCACCGATCAAGTTCTCAAGATCGCGACACTCGAAGGTCCGTTACTCGACTACTGGGTCGCCATGGCCGCCGGCTACGATCCCGTCTACCAGGCCGACAGCGACGAGGGCCCGCGCGTGTGCATCAGCAAGTGCCACGACGACAAGGGCGAACTGGTGCCGGTGCCGCCGCGGGCGTTCCGGCCGTCCAGCAGTTGAGGCGACGGTGAACCGTTCATCGAGCGGGAGCACATCGACCTGATCAGCAATGACGCGGGGCTTTTTGCTGCGCGGGGTATCCGTACTACTCGAGAGTTTTGATCTGTAGTGCTGTGTCGCGGATTAGAGCAAAGGCCTTCGTGATGTACTCGGAAAGCGGATTTTCGGCATGCCACTTTTCGCAACTCTGGACGTAGACAGCGGACCCGGGCTGCGCATGCTTGATCAAATCATCCTTATTGGGCTTCCTGACATACTCTGTCCAGTCTGACGCTCTGAGTTCAGCAGCCAATCTATGAACCTCGGCAGCGAACAGCAGTTTTGTGTAGTCCATGCGCATCCCTTGTGGTTTTAGCAAGAAAGATAACAATAACCGATTTTGTTGGCTTCACCGAAGCGCAGCTGCTTGACGCACCCGCTTGACAGTGCATCGGTGGGGAATTCATGGACGCCCATGTCTCATGGAAGCTTCTGACTGCCGGGAACAACACTGGCATCATTTCGAGGACTGCACCATGCACTTCCAGCTGAGCCACGAAGACGAGCGCCGCTTAATGATGGTCTGCTAAGCTGAATCTGTAGTACCTACGCGACATAAAAATTTCGGGGAAGCCCAGCTCATCAGGGGGTAACAATGGGGGTAACACTGGATCGTTACTCTGCCACACCTCAGCATCCATGCGGGTTTCAGAGTATTGTTCGGTAGACGCCGCCGCGACCTACGCGCTAAGGCTGGAACCGACAAGGAAGAACTGGGCGGTATGGAAGCAGCTTAGGCCCCAGCTCGGGCACTCTACACCAACCATGATGGCGCACTGTGTCCGGTATCGGCCCGGTAAGCTAGTAACGCCTGCCAGACCTAGAACCTACTGGTCGGTTTCTTCCAAGGTTTTGGGTGCAGGTGGCGCACTGCCATTTGTCCCGTTGTTAGCAGGTAGCGGTGCTACCAATCGCGCCTGCTTGGCAGCTTTCTTTGCTTCCTTTGCCTTCGCTTTCTCTAGGGCCGTTTTTGCGGCTGCCTGCTGTTTTACTGACTCCGCCTTCCACTCGGTATAGAGCCAAGTGATGTGCTCAAACTGACTGGGCCGCTCAACAACGTCTCCGACTGCCTCTCCCCTCGTAGACTCGATATAGGGGCGGAGCTTCTCATACAGCCGGATAACGTTTCCGCGAAGAGTGTGCGAAAGCATCTTCCTGTCGAGATCGCCATGTCGAATGCCTGTCGCCAGGAATTCGAAATAGTTCAACACGTAGTTAACCGCCTCATAGGCCGTGTGCTTTCCATCGTCATCTACAACGGCCCAGATTTCCTCGATAGACACCGGATTAGGAGAGGCGCCGTGTGCGAAGTACTCACTGTTGATCACTGCTGCGTGCTGCATGTACGTCGCTGATAGGCGTGATTGGAGCAACGAGTTGATCGTGTGCTGTTTGATCGAGTTCCTCAGTGTGATGTATGCGGCCACCACCCACCCCATGATTGCCGCGAACACGCTGCCCAAAACTAGCCAGTTCGCATTCGTAAGCTTCGGAAGGCCCTTGCCGAGGAACAAGTAGTCTGGGAAGACGAACTTCCACATCACAAGCGAGCAAAAGCAGCCTGCGACGATGAAAAAGAAAAGGCCCAGCAACTTGCTGGGCCTAAACCATAAAGAAAGGTGCTTACGCGCCACCGATACCTTCTTGTTTCATATCGCTCTCCTTAGCTGTTGTAAGAAACCCAACGTTATTGGTCTTCAGGACTGTCATGATCGCAGAATAATTCTACGGCGTCAAACGCCCCATGCAAGACGATGTGCGTACACAACTGCTCCGTCTCCAACAAGAGAACATCGTCTTCACCTCTCGTTAAATCATTCTACACAGTTGCCTAAACTCTGCATGATCCTCCTCAACTGCGCCGCAAACCGTTCCGCAAGCGCTCTAACCAGCAGAGTTCCACGGACAGCGGTGGACACTGGTTGTAAGCTTCTGCGGAATGAATATGGGGATATGTCCCTCATTTTAAAGACTAAGACTACGGACTCAAAATCCCGCGCCGCGAGGCGTATCGGTTCGGCCCATACCCCGCTAAATCGAACACGTCGCCACCTTCCAAGCCCCAGTAGATGCCCTCTCTACGCTGCTGTCGCGACGGATTCCTGCAGCAAGTTAGCAATGCAGTCGCGCAGAAGATCTCCTAACGCCACTTGGCGACCGTCTGCACGAGGCGGTGATTCCACAGCCAGTCGAACTGCGATGACATCTCCAATGATGATGACCTGGCTCTGGGCCCGCGTAATCGCCGTGTAAATCAGCGTACGGTCGAGCAGGCGGTGACCGGTGAGGACGACAATAACCCTAGGCCACTGCGAACCTTGGGCCTTGTGAATGGTGATAGCGTATCCGAGTTCGAGGTGTTCCAACATCCACTCCAGGACGGGACGACGCTCACCGTCGTCCCACCGCACCCATGCCAACGCGTAGCCGAGCTCGCTGCCATCAGGCTTCGTAAGAAGCCGCGGCTGACGTTCGATCTCTTCCAAGGTCCCAAGCGAGCCATTTTGCAGGCCCAAGTCCCACAAGTTCTTCGTGCAAAGAATGGGGTCGCCCAAGTGAAATCCGGTACTTGCATTGCATTGGAATTCTTCGTTGTAAACGAGCAGCGGTGGCGCGGTCTTCGACAGTCGGCGCTGACATAGTTCGTTCAACGATTTGGTGCCCTCCACGTTTCCCTTCCGCGCAGTGAGGATTTGCGTGCCCTCTCGTTCCTGCTCGTATAGCAAGACGACAAGCTCTGCAATCGAACCGCCCGGGCACGGCACGAACGATATCGGTGCCTCTCCGTCCACTGGCAGGTCGGGCCAAACGCCCCGGCGGACGGTCTGAGCAGCGGCAGCAATGTCGTTTCCATAACGCTTCACCTGCTTGAGCTCAACCTTCGGCAGAAACTCCAGGTCTGCCAATACGTGCAACACGAGCCCGGGGCCAACCGGCATGAGCTGACTGGTGTCACCGACAAGAAGCAGCCGCGTGTGAAGCGGTAGCAGTTCGCACAACCGATGCATTGCAATTAAATCAACCATCGATGCCTCGTCGACCACCACGACCGAAGGCCCGGCCAAGTCCTCATCTCGAAAATTGGCGAAGAAGGACGCAAGAGTAGTCGCAGGTCTGCCGGTGGCTTCAACCATGCGTTTCGCAGCCCGGCCGGACAAGGCTGTCTGGAAGATTCTAATGCCGACGTCGTCATAGGCCGTATAAACCGCTTTCAAGACGGTCGTCTTACCGACTCCAGCACCGCCAAGGATGAGGGCGAAAGCATGAGTAGTCGCGCATCGCACTGCCTGGCGCTGCTCCGCATTCAGGGTGATGCCCTCAGCTTGCTCATAGCTGTTCAGCAGTTCGTCAATGCTCCCGCCTGTCAGCGGGGCGTCTTCTGCGAGCCTATCGGCAATGGCCTTGGCCACTGTCGTCTCCATGACCAGCGCACCCAGCGGGTGCACGCTTCCACCCTGCCCGATGATGTAGCTGCCATTTGTCAGTCCACTCTCCAGCGCTGCCATGCCCAAGGCGCGAGGTGCGGAACCGTCTAAAACGGCCGCTGCGCGCGCCAGAAGGCTGGGGATAGGTGTGACAGTATCGCCGCCGTCGAAAACCCGATACAGCGCCTCTTCGATGGCTGCCTGCAAACGCCGTGGGTCGTCCTCTGCCAGGCCGAAGTGAGCGCGTGCGAACGCGTCGACATGCTTCCAGCTGACCGAGAACGATAGCAGCCGGTATGGATCCTCCTTGAGCTTGTCATAAGCTTCCTTGCCGAAGTAAGCCAGCAGCTTCCGGCCGGTCTGCACATCGATGCCGCTGCTCTGGAGCCATTGCAGAGTGCGCGCATGGCCTTGGAGCGACCAGGCAGCGATGACTTGGCGCGCACTGTCTTCGGTAAGTACACCGGTCAACGCCTCTACGTTGGCATTGTCGAGGATGTGGTACAGCCGTTCGCCAAAGGTGTCCCAGAGCTTGCGCGCTTTAACCATACCTATCCCGTGGAAATCGTCGCATTCGGCGATAAACGTCACGATGTGCTCGCCCGACAGCCTCATTAGCGATAGCTCGGCTGCCCTGATTTGCCGCTCGCGGACGAGATATCCGTTAACCGTGCGCTCATACGACTCGGACTCGCCTCTCACCTGCCACCACTGGCCAGGCTGCACGCGGACGTCGCCGAGCTCAGCGCCGGTCGCCTTGACCACGAAGTAGCTTTTGGCATCAACGACATCGCCCGCCTCGTTGATTTCGGTGCCAACGAAGATGCATCCGCCGCGACCATAGGGATTCTGGCTACGGATTGACTGGACTCGAACCAGGACAGAGGGGGTCATCGTGGTAGCCGCCCGGTGGCGGACAGGACTTCTCGGATTACTGCGTAGCGCTCCAGCTCCCGCTTCAGTTGGCTGTTCTCGGCCCGCAGGCTCGCATTCTCTTGCTCGAGGCGCCGCTGGCGCTCGGTATCGGCTGTCCGGCGGGCTGAGCCGGAATCTGGCATCACTGGTGCGGTAGCATTGGCGTGGTCAGCCGTCCTCGCGATCGGTGGCAATAAGCCTACTTCGCGCAAGAGCGCTTCCTTTTCCAAAAGGGCGGACTTGATGCGGGGATTTTGGTTCAAGGCACTAACCGCAAATCCGCACTGCGTCGCGATTTCTTTCCTCGACAAGCTGCCGCGGGTTACCAGCTGCCTGAAGTCCTCATCCGTTCGACTGGACAGCCAGGCGGTGAACGCTTGAAAATTTTGTTCCGCGAGTTGCTGGCCACTAGCCATCACTTCACCTCCTTACTTCTGGCGCGATCGGGCTTGGGTAGCGGCGCATTCAACATGTGGAGGGTGACGCCATTGCGCTCGGCATTGATTGCCCAAGTTACAAACTGTTCGGTCAGGAGTTGGTTCTCTGCTTCCAACCGTTCGAGCTTGGCCTGGTAGCGTTCTACCTGCGCCAGTGCCGCACGAAGTCGTTCGTCTCGAGGCTCGCCCCGCGCACGTGGCAGCGTGCCGCGTAAGGCGTCCTTCCTCAAGGAAAACGCATTGGCAATCTCGGGGTACTCAGCGAACGTGAACCTCGAATAGCGGTGACCGGCAGATTTCTCAACCGCGTCCAGCAAGAGCTCCCAAGTGAGCTTGCCTTTCCACGTGTCCAACGTCTCTATAACCGTGGCAATGCGTTCATCGGTTAGATCGGGTGCACGGTTCTTCTTCATAGCAGCGCTTTTCCTCGCGTAGTCTTGACAACCGTGACAGGGCGAACATTGTCAGCGGTGATGAGCGGAGCGTTGGCTACGTCCAGCCTGATGCGCGCGCCATCTGGGACTGCTGGATCCTCCAAGATCGACAGCAGGGCGTTGACCCGCTCGATCGTGTCGGTCTGGTGTTTGACCCAGGTGTCGGCGCCGTACTCCTCTTCCCCCAGGGCTTCCCGCGCCTGCTTCAACAGGTACTCGGTCTCACTCTTGAGCGTCCGTAGATTCGCTTCCTTCTGCGCCTCGCCCTTGATGCACTCCTGTTCCTCGCAGTTGATACAGTCACGGTACATCTGACAAGGCTCACTTGCGAAGTCGTGAGCGCACCAGCCGTACTCGGTGGTGTGTGCCGCCGTCAGCCCCAACGTTTTGAACTCACTGCGCGTAAGCAGGTTACGCCGCTCCTCGGAGACCGGTTCCAGTTCGGACGTGAACCCTTTCGCCAAGGCCTGACTGATGGGCGCCTGGACCTCGTCGGACGTCATGTGGTCATAGGCGCGGTTCTGCTTCACGTCCTTCCGCCCTGAGAAGATGGCGATTTCGGCACTGCTCAATCCGCCCGTCTCCGCCAGCATACTCAGGTAGTGGCGCAAGCTGTGGCTCTTGAGCTCGATCGGTGAACCATCGTCTTCGGTATACCCGAAACGCTCAAAGATAGACTTCCTGTCCTTGTAAACCCCGAAACGGCTCGTGAGAGTTGTGTAGTCGACGCAAGAGAACATGCACAGATATGTCGCCCTCTCCGAATGCATTTCGTTCGTCCGCATGACAGCAATTGCGTCCTTGCACAAGAGCCCGGGAGCACCGGGCACGAAGGGGAACGTCGCCGGCAGCATCGCAATGACTGCGCGCTCCACGTCCTTGAAGCGAAAGCCGGCACGGCGCCCACCCAGGTCCAGCTTGGGCAACTCGTTGGTAGTCTGCGCCCACGCATACGCCTGGCCGATCGCCTTCGCATCACCCCACAGCATGAGTGCGATGTCAGCCAGCGTCAGAGCTTCTCGGCCCCGCAGATGAGCGGCACCCTCATGCAGGTACAGCTTGGTCGGATTCGAGGTGTACCACGCTGCCAGCTTTTGTGCAGGCGCAGTCACTTGAATGATGTTTGCGACTGCCTGACGTGCAATGGGCACCATTTCCGTGGGGAGCCACTTCGTGGTGTCCTCGAAGCCCTTCGATCCGGACCACCGCAGCCCCAGCCTCCCGCGGTATTCGCCGTCCCCCTCAACAAGGCATTTTCGCCGCAACCGCAGCACTTCATTAATCCGCTCTGGCGCACAGAGCATCAGAGCGGTATCGCTCGAAACCAGTACATCGGCGGGATCGATGGCTTCATAGAAAATGGCCCCGAGCGCACGTAGCGCGGCGGCGGACGGCAGCTTTTCCTGACGCGCGGTCAATGCCTCTTTTGAGATACGTGATCCGTGTTCCTGAGGCTTTTTCACGCCGTGCGTCCAGTGCTGGCGAAGGGTGATGAATCCCTTCGTGCCCATGAAATCCGCAATGTACTCGAGCTGACCGGCAATCCGGTAAGCCGTGCTTGGTGACACCTGCTTCCTAGCAAATTCGACCGCGCTGTCGAGCACTATTTCGTCGACGGCCGTCGGAAGCGAGCCCTTGTTCGAGTCCCGCAAGGCTGCTTCCAAGCATCGAAATGCGGCAACGCGCACGCTTTGTGAAGTCACCGGCCGCTTATCGTGGAGGTAGATCAGGGCCGCTTTCGCGAAGTCCAGAAATGGATGCGGCAAGCTCGGCTCGGGCTTGTTGTCGCTGGCCGCCTCCAGAGTGCTGAACACCGCTCGGTGCACCTTGTTGTGCCCCTTCAGGTAGCCGAGATCCCAAACATTCTTGTCGAACTGCCTCTTGGCACCGAGGACTTCCGAGTTCCTGCAGAGTTCCACGAAGGCGGCAAGATTGGCCAACGGGTCCAGTTCGGCCCGGGGGGTGAAGTTGAGGACTGGGGCGCTCACGATTTAGCCTCCGTTGCCCGTTGGGCCCGCTGCTGCCAAATCTCGGTGCAATGGGCAATGACTTCCTGCACAGCCAGGATAGGCGGGTCGTTCACGGCTGCCATCCGTTCATCTGTTGACCACTTCTCCCGCTCGACCAGCAACCGCTCAAGCACTTTCGCGTGCGGGGCGTCCAGCCACGGCTCGAACCGGAAGCAAGTGTAGCAAGCCACCGGTTTGTTGAATGCGCAATTGCTTCCCTTGCCGCCGCAGCTACCTACAGGATTCTTGGAGACCCGGAAGTCAATAATGCGGCTGCCTGGGACGCCCTTGTGGGTGCTGTGCTCCTCGTCCTCAACCACCCGTCCCTTGAAGGCCCGTGCCAGGGGCGCCAGTAACGCCCCCATCGTCTTGTCGATGTTCTCGACGATCTTCGGTGAGGCCGCGACGTACACATCAACATTCTGGAGATCCACGTGGCCCATGCGATTCGCGATGACCACTTTGCTTGCGCCCTCTTCGGCTAGCCGAGTTCCAAATGTGTACCGGAACCTCTTTGGTGCCAGCGGCATCGGCGCGAAGTCGAGCCGAGATGTCGGCGGCGCGATTTCGGCCATAAGAAGACTAAACCGTCTCGACAGGGTGTTCGGAGCACAGTGCCCGTAAAACAAGTGGTCAATGCCCCGCAGTTGCTTGCGTGGTCCTATAGGCATGACCAAGTCCTGGGGAAAGAAGGCAGAGTCGTCGTTATAACCCGCCGCCCGCAAGCCATTGACATAGTTCTCAATAAGGCGCCCCGTTTGCGGGCTGATGTCAAACGAAAGTAGATTGCTTCGCGTGTGTTCCTCACGTGTTTTAGCCTGCGGTAGAAACAGCACCGATGTCTCGCAGTCGAAGTCCCGAATCTTGAGCGAGGCGTATTGAGAGATGCGCCCACCGCAAGCCAGGAGCAACCTGGTAAGCAGAAGCGTCCATAACGGAAGCTGCCCGCGGCCGTAAGCAGCATTGACTTCGGAATACAGCGCTGAATACTCCTCTTCGCTCAGAGGCCCTTCGACCGGATTCCGCGTCCTAACGGCATCGCCCTTCTTGTTCCCGGGTTTCCGTCTCTCAAGCAAGTACGTAGCGCACTCCGGTTCCACACCCGCCAGACCGAGGGCAACCCACTTCTGTAGCAGAACGTTGAGTGTCCCGAGTCGCCCGACTTCATGAGCGCCCAACTTCGCTGCGTAGTTGGAGATATGCTGCGCACTGATCGCCCACTCGGGACATGTCTGTATTACGTCTACGAAATGGGAGAAGGCCTGCAACAGGTTCGAGACATGTGCAGACGAGTTCCCCTTAACGAAAGGAAGCAGGGCCCGCTTGAGCGACGGAACGAACGCGTCGAAGCCATGGCTAAATCGGCGAAAATCGAGCCGCGCGTTGAACGGACCGTCGGCCCACTCCCAAAGGTCTGTCCTTGGGTCGAAACTGCTACCGCTACGGGTGAACACGCGCTCAGGCAAAGTGGTGACAAGAGCAGTGGGCGAACCAGATTCAGTGGTCTGCGGCATCGAGTTGCTCCTGCAGTTTCAGGGAGAGCTCCCGGCCCTTGCGACTGGCGTGACGACGAGTATAGGTTGCAGCGGACTTGGAGCCATCGGCCCACCCTTGTTGTTCGTTCCGCGCCTTCTCTTCGACGGCATCCGTCAGCCCCATCATTTCAGCCTGTTCCGAGAAGCGGTCGTTCCAGGTATGGCGCAACACATGGCCCGTCAGGGTATCGGGCAAGCCCGGGCAAGCCTCGCGGATCTGCACGAAAATCTTGTCGATACTTTTCAAGGACAACGGCTGGCCGTCATCCGCGACGATAAGCTGCGGATACTTGCGTGCAGCCTTGATTTTCCTTCTATGGTGGTTGATGTAGTCCCAGACGGCACGCATGATGGCCGGCCGCAGTTCCACCTCGCGGTCGTTGGTCTTGGTACCTGGCTGGATGTCACGGGGATCCTCAATTGCGTCTGCGCGTCGGAGGATGCGCAGCTTCGGGAGGCGTTGGTCAAGGTCTCGAATCTGCAGGCCGAGCAGTTCGCCGCGTCGCATACCGGTCGCAAGCAAAAGCACAACAATCAGCCAGTTTCGCTGACGGACGAAGCGTCGCTTCCATGGGTTGTCGGACGAATCCGGGTGAATCACTTTAAGAAGTCGGTCCTGGTCCTCCTTCGAAAGCCCCTCTCGAGCCCCGAGCTTGGCCCGCCTGGGGACTTCGGGCACCTCGGCACGAAACGCCTTGAGCGACTGCTCGGTTTCCTGCGCTAGTGCCTCTCCCAAGGCCGCCGGCAGCGTCGCGCCTACATACGTCGCCAAAAACTCGAGGTAGTCGCCGATATAGCGTAGCCGGGAAGCCTGGCTCCCCACACCGACCGCCTTGGCCTCCTTCCCAATCAGTGCCTTGCGGCGCATCCGGATTCGTTTGATATCGATGACGTTCGACGCACGTGGTTCGGCCGGGTCTTTGTCGGAGAGGTCGGCCGCCCAGTATTGCGCAGCATCAGCTATTCGGCTGAGCTCGGGGACCGTCAAGAACTGCCCCTGCTGCAGCCGCTGGAGCAAGTCGATGCCCGCCTTGGCTAGCTCTCGATACAGTAAGGCCAAAACTATACACACGGCATGAATCGTATTGGCGGCTCGACCACGCTTGCGGTACTTCGCCAAGTACAGGGTAGCCTCATGCACCGGTAGGCCTCCGGGCCGGCTTAAAACGGAGTGGCGCTCCCCATTCCGAAACTTGACGCGTTTTGCGACGAATTCCGTCATATACCCACCATTTTGGCAAAGTAGTAGTTGACAGCAGCTCCACTAAATCACAAAACGAAGTGTGGGTAAAGAAAAAAGCCCGCGTCCCTTGAGGTACGCGGGCCTTACCCACAAAAACACAACGAAGTAGGTTCTAGAACGGGATGTCGTCATCCATATCCGAGAAGTTCGGTGCCGGACGCTGCGGTTGCGGACGGGCGGCCGGGGCCGGTGGCGCCTGGCGTGGTGCCGGACGGCTTGGCGGGGCGTCGTAGCCGCCGTCATCCATGCCCATGTCGTTGCCGCCGCCCATGCCCTGGCGACCGCCCAGCATCTGCATGTTTTCCGCGACGATGTCGGTGGCGTAGCGCTCGATGCCGTCCTTGTCCGTGTACTTGCGGGTCTGCAGGCGGCCTTCGACGTAGACCGACGAACCCTTCTTGAGGTACTGGCCGACGATCTCGGCGAGACGGCCGAAGAAGGAAATACGGTGCCATTCGGTCAGCTCTTTCTGCTCGCCGGTGTTGCGGTCCTTCGACTTGAACGAGGTGGCCACTGCGATGTTGGCGATGGCGTCGCCGCTCGGCATGTAGCGAATTTCCGGGTCGCGGCCGAGGTTGCCGACGATGATGACTTTGTTGACTGATGCCATGGTTGTAACTCCTTCAGGATATGTGAGCCCTGGCTCTGCACTTGACTAAGCGCCAGGGAACGATGAACTGCAGCTCTCTATTATGGGGCCGGCCGCCGGGTTTAAAAAGAAGATTTTGTTGGCTTGCATCAGCGCCCGACACGGCGCAGCGCGACCCGGTCCGCGGTCGCAATGCCCAGATGCACACCGGGGAATTTATTTTCGGATTCTGAACGCTTTGACATTGAAGTCGCGCATAAACGGCTTACATACCGGCTTACATACGGCAGCAGCAGTATTGTCGATTTCGGTTCGCTTGCCGGAATGGCATATCAGCTTGCCAGCGCTGCCACACCAGAGTACTGGATGAATGTACAGCCGCAACAAAAACGCGTTACACTAGCAGATTCCCCTCGATTGGCCCGCCCATCGCGACAGTTTCGTGCGCGGTCCCGCAAAATTTATTGAAAGCCTGCCAAATTTAATGGAAGAAATTCGAATTCGTGGTGCCCGCACGCACAATCTGAAGAATATCAACCTCGACCTGCCGCGCAACAAGCTGATCGTCATTACCGGCCTGTCGGGTTCCGGCAAGTCTTCGCTCGCCTTCGATACCCTGTACGCGGAAGGCCAGCGCCGTTACGTCGAGTCGCTGTCGGCCTACGCGCGCCAGTTCCTGCAACTGATGGAAAAGCCCGACGTCGACCTGATCGAAGGCCTGTCGCCGGCGATTTCCATCGAGCAGAAGGCGACCTCGCACAACCCGCGCTCGACGGTGGGCACCGTGACCGAAATCCACGATTACCTGCGCCTGCTGTACGCCCGCGTGGGCACGCCATATTGCCCGGACCACCCGCACGAGCCGCTGGCGGCGCAGACCGTGTCGCAGATGGTCGATGCCGTGCTGGCGATGCCGGAAGGGACGAAACTGATGATCCTGGCGCCGGTCGTGGCCGGTCGCAAGGGAGAACACAGCGACCTGTTCGCGGCGATGCAGGCCCAGGGTTTCGTGCGTTTCCGCATCCAGAGCGGCGTCAATCCGGCCAAGATCTATGAAATCGACGACCTGCCGAAACTGAAAAAGACGGAAAAGCATTCGATCGACGTCGTCATCGACCGGGTAAAAGTCAATCCGGAGATCAAGCAGCGCGTCGCCGAAAGTTTCGAGACCGCCCTGCGCCTGGCCGACGGCCGCGCCGTCGCCTACGAGATGGACACCGAAAAGGAAACCATCTTCTCGAACAAATTTGCGTGCAACGTCTGCGGCTACTCGCTGCAGGAGCTCGAGCCACGCCTGTTCTCGTTCAACAACCCGATGGGCGCCTGCTCGCAGTGCGACGGCCTCGGCCACATCGAGTTCTTCGACCCGAAGCGCATCGTCGCCTTCCCGAACCTGTCGCTGGCGTCCGGTGCGGTAAAAGGCTGGGACCGCCGCAACCAGTTTTATTTCCAGATGCTGTCGAACCTGGCGGCCTACTACGACTTCGACCTCGATAAACCCTTCGAGCAGCTGCCGAAGACGGCGCAGGATGCCGTGCTGTTCGGTTCCGGTAAAACGTCGATTCCGTTCACCTATGTGAACGAGCGCGGCCGCACCGTGATCCGCGAGCACACCTTCGAGGGCGTGGTCAACAACCTGCAGCGCCGCTACCGCGAGACGGATTCGATGGCGGTGAAGGAAGAACTGGCGAAGTTCATCAACGAGAAGAAATGCCCGGCCTGCGACGGCGCGCGCCTGCGCACCGAAGCGCGTTTCGTGAAGATCGGCCAGGGCGCCCAGCAGCGCGCGATCTATGAAGTGTCGGACAAGCCGCTGCGCGACACGCTGGAATTCTTCGAAACGCTGGAACTGACCGGCGCCAAGAAAGACATTGCCGAGCGCGTCATCAAGGAAATCACGGCACGCCTGAAATTCCTGAACAACGTCGGCCTCGATTACCTGTCGCTCGACCGCAGCGCCGACACGCTCTCGGGCGGCGAAGCGCAGCGCATCCGCTTAGCTTCACAAATTGGTTCCGGCCTGACCGGCGTCATGTACGTGCTCGACGAGCCCTCGATCGGCCTGCACCAGCGGGACAATGACCGCCTGATCGCGACCCTGAAACACCTGCGCGACATCGGCAACAGCGTTCTGGTGGTCGAGCACGACGAAGACGCGATCCGCACCGCCGACTACATCGTCGACATGGGTCCGGGCGCGGGCGTGCATGGCGGCGCCGTGATCGCCGAGGGCACGCTGGATGAAATCCTGCAGAACGAGCACTCGCTGACCGCGCAATACCTGGACGGCCGGCGCAAGATCGAAGTACCGAAAAAGCGCACCGCCGCGAATCCCGAGCGCCAGCTGGTGATCACGAACGCGACCGGCAACAACCTGAAGGGGCAAACCCTGAAACTGCCGGTCGGCCTGATGACCTGCGTGACGGGCGTGTCCGGTTCGGGTAAATCGACGCTGATCAACGACACGCTGTACCCGGCCCTGTCGCGCCACCTGTACGGCTCGCAGACGGAGCCGGCGCCGCACGACGCCATCTTCGGCCTGGAGCATTTTGATAAGGTGATCTCGGTCGACCAGGCGCCGATCGGCCGTACCCCGCGCTCGAACCCGGCCACTTATACCGGCGTGTTCACCCCGATCCGCGACCTGTTCGCGACCGTGCCGACCGCCAAGGAACGCGGTTATTCGGCGGGCCGCTTCTCGTTCAACGTGAAGGGCGGGCGCTGCGAAGCCTGCCAGGGCGACGGCGTGCTCAAGGTCGAGATGCACATCCTGCCCGACATCTACGTGCCGTGCGACGTGTGCCACGGACGCCGCTACAACCGCGAGACGCTCGAGATCCAGTACAAAGGCAGGAACATCCACGAGGTGCTGCAGATGAACGTCGAGCAGGCGACTGCGTTCTTCAGCGCGGTGCCGGTGCTCGCGCGTAAGCTTCAGATGCAGCTCGACGTCGGGCTCGGCTACATCAAGATCGGCCAGAGCGCGACGACGCTCTCCGGCGGCGAAGCACAGCGCGTAAAGCTCGCGCTCGAATTGTCAAAGCGCGACACGGGCCG
>JBBWZO010000333.1:0-12290 GCA_039649125.1 Massilia sp.
TTACTCTGTTCAGACATTGTTTTTACGAGGTATTTGGTGCGCAAGTCGCGCAGCGAATTATAATGCGGCAAATGGAAAACCCTACCCAATTCGTCCAGTGGTTGCGCTCTGTCGCGCCGTATATTCACGCCTTTGGCGGCAAGACGTTTGTTGTTGCGTTCCCCGGCGAACTGGTCGCCGCCGGCGCCCTGCCGGTACTCGCGCAAGACCTCTCCCTGCTCGTCGCACTCGGCATCCGCATCGTGCTCGTGCACGGCTCGCGTCCCCAGGTGGCCGAGCAGCTGGCCCTGCGCAGCGTCGAAGGCCGCTTCCATAACGGCGTGCGCATCACCGACACCGCCGCGATGGAATGCGCGAAGGAAGCGGCGGGCGAACTGCGCCTCGACATCGAGGCCGCCTTCAGCCAGGGCCTGCCGAACACGCCGATGTCGAATGCCCAGATCAGCATCGTGTCGGGTAACTTCGTCGTCGCCCGCCCTCTGGGCGTGATCGACGGCGTCGACTTCGAACTCACGGGCGTCACGCGCAAGATCGCCGCCGACAAGATCGCCCCGATCCTGCAGACCGAGGACAACCTGGTGCTGCTGTCGCCGCTGGGCTTCTCGCCGACCGGCGAAGTCTTCAATCTGACCATGGAAGACGTGGCCGCCTCGGCGGCGATCGCCCTGCATGCGGATAAGCTCATCTACATCACGGAAACGCCGATAATGTCCGACCAGGCCGGCGTCGAAATCCGCGAGCTGTCCTCGCACCAGGCCGAGGCCGTGCTGCAGGCGAACTTCCTGCCGCCGGATGCCGCTTTCTACCTGCGCCATGCGATCAAGGCCTGCAACAGCGGCGTCGACCGCGCGCACATCGTGCCTTTCGAGATGGACGGCTCGGCCCTGCTCGAGCTCTTCACCCACGACGGCGTGGGCACGATGATCAGCCACGAAAACCTGGAAAGCCTGCGCCAGGCCACAATTGAGGACGTCGGCGGAATTATCAAGCTGATTGAACCGCTGGAAGCCGACGGCACCCTGGTCTACCGCGGCCGCGAACTGATCGAGCGCGAGATCGACCAGTTCTCCGTCATCGAGCACGACGGCGTGATCTTCGGCTGCGCCGCCCTGTATCCGTTCCCGGAAGCGAAGATGGGCGAGATGGCCTGCCTGACCGTGAACCCGGACGTGCAGGCCCAGGGCGACGGCGAGCGCATCCTGAAGCACATGGAAAACCGCGCGCGCGCGGCCGGCCTGACCAAACTGTTCGTGCTGACCACGCGCACCGCGCACTGGTTCAAGAAGCGCGGCTTCCAGCCGGCCACTGTCGACGACCTGCCGAAGGACCGCCAGCACATGTATAACTGGCAGCGCAAATCACAAGTCTTCATCAAGACCTTATAATCGCCCTTTTAGAGCGCCTAAAAAACCCCCATGGCCGCGTTGCATCGTCTCGCCGTACTAGCGTACTGTCTTCGACGATGCGCCTTGCCCTGAGGGTTTTGTAGGCGCTCTTAACTTCATCAAACTGATTAGGAGCACACCATGGCCCGTATGGTCCAATGCATCAAACTGAACAAGGAAGCCGAAGGGCTGGACTTCCCGCCAGTCCCCGGCGAAATGGGCAAGAAGCTGTACATGTCGGTTTCGAAGGAAGCCTGGCAGGCATGGCTGAAGCACCAGACCATGCTGATCAACGAAAACCGCCTGAACCTGGCCGACGACCGCGCGCGCAAGTACCTGGCGACGCAGATGGAAAAGCATTTCTTCGGCGAAGGCGCCGACCAGGCAGTCGGCTACGTGCCGCCGACGGCCTGAGTTTCCTCCCCGGGCAGGCGCTCACCTGCCCATCCCTGCCCATCCCTGCGCGCCTCTTGTCCACGCGCGTAATCGTGTGTTCTCCCTGCCGCAGCCGCAGTATGCTTGAGGTTCCGGCCACCAGGGAAGCGCCATGCATCCGTCGAACATTGTCCTGCTTGAATTCCACCCGGAACGCGACGACCTTGCACCCGACAAGGAGCTGCGCGACGGCCTGTCGGTCGCCCTGCGCATGGGCACGACGCTCTGGCTCGCCAACGACGAGTCCGTCACCATCGAACGCCTGACGCTGCGCCCGGAAGACAGCCAGGGCCGGAGCAGCTTCACGCGCGACCACAAGCAATACGCGCTGCACGACTTCCTGCCGATGCCTCTGCCGGCGAAGGACGAGGAAAGCGGCGACTTCAACGAAGCCGACATCGAAGGCCTCGCCTGCGACGGCAAGTATTTGTGGGTGGTCGGTTCGCACAGCCTGCGCCGCAAGCAGCCGAAAGAGCACGACGGCACCAAAAAGGCGTATAAACGCCTGGCCTCGGTCAGCGCCGACGGCAACCGGTATTTATTGGCCCGGATTCCCATCGTCGAGGAAGGCGAGGGCACCACGCTGGTGCGCGAACGCCAGGGCAAGAACAGGCTGCATACCGCCGCCATCCTGCGCGGCGACTCCCACGGCAACGAGCTGACCGAACTCTTGCGGCAGGACGAGCACTTCGGCCCCTTCTTCGCCATTCCCGGTAAGGATAACGGTTTCGACATCGAGGGCCTGGCGGTGGCCGGCAAGCACCTGCTGCTCGGCCTGCGCGGCCCGGTCCTGCGCGGCCGGGCCGCCATCGTCGAGGTGGCGCCCGTCGAAGACGAGGAAGCGTCGCGTTTGCGCCTGGGGCCGGTGGGCAAGGATGGCGAACTCTACCGAAAACACTTCCTCGACCTGCGTGGCCTGGGCATTCGCGACCTCTGCGTGCAGGACGAGGACCTGCTGATCCTGGCCGGCCCGACGATGGACCTGGACGGCCCGGTCGTGCTGTACCGCTGGCCGGGCGGCGCCCAGCCCGACAGCGGCTGCATCGTGCCGAACGCGCAGCTCGAACGCGTGTTCGACCTGCCCTTCGGCCAGGGCGTCGACCATCCGGAAGGCATTACCCTGTTTTCGGCCGAGGGTGGCGCCGAGGAAGGCTTGCTGGTCGTGCACGACTCGGCGTCACCGAGCAGGCAGATTGGTGAGAGCATCCTGGTGGCGGATGTGTACCCGCTGCCGAAGCGCAAGAAATAAGCGACCTGAGCAGCGACCTGAGCGGCCTCCTGAGCGGCTACCCTGGTGACGTTCCGGCCGGACGCGCCGGCCGAACTGCGGGTTGTGGCGCGATTTCGGTACCGTACGGATGTCGAGCAGGCACTCGACGCCGTTTTGCGTCAACAGGTCGATGAATTCCTCGATCGGGCGGTTCGAGTGACCGATGGTGCGGACGATTTCCGTGTTCACTATGCAACTCCTGGGCGAGGATTTCATTCTCGCGCGGATGAGAACAGGTCGGCGCCGCGCAGGCCGTCGTAGAATGAACGCAAATTCGTGAAAGCAACTCCGGCCTGCGCGACCGCGCCTGTTTCTTTCTTGCGGCACAAGAACATGAACATGCTTGCAAGACCACGCAGCAAGGCGATGCGCATCGCCATCCGGGTCGCGATCGCCGTCCTCGTCCTGCTGCTTACCTCGCGCGTCGTTCGTTTTGTCCTGCAATAGGGGCGCAGTCAAAGCGCAAAAGCCCACACGTCTGCAAGCAGAGGTGTGGGCTTGCGAAACCACCGGCACCCTCGTACCGGCAGTGAAGCTTACTTATCGTCTTGCATCTTTTCGCCGGCACGCTCGACGGCCTTGCCGGCTTTGTCGTTGAGAGCATCCGCGCCTTGCTTGACTTCGGCGGCGGCTTCTTTCGTTTCCTGGCGCACTTCGGCACCGGCTTCTTTCAGATTCTCGGCGGCCTTGTCGGTTGCCTGGTCGACGTTCGCAGCAGCCTTTTCGGTGGCCTGGTCGACGTTCTCCGCGGCGCGCTCGGTGGCAGCGCCCACAGCGGCACCCGCTTCCTTCGTTTCCTCGGCGACCTTCGCGCCGGCGTTGTCGATGGCCGCACCGGCTTCCTGTGCAGGACCGGTTGCAGGATCAGCATCTTTCTTGCAGCCGGTTGCCAGGACGGCGACAGCCAGCATGAGGGCGGAGATGGTGGTCTTGTTCATGATGGACTCCTTATCAATTTGTTATGAAGAAGATTAGCGCTTTTAAAAAAAAGATGCCACACGTTACATTTGTTACGTGTGCGGCGTCCTGATGGGGCGCATATCCAGACGGTCAACGCGCCGCCCGGTACACTGGGCTGCCTGCAAGACCAAAAAACGATGGAGCCTGATGTGGCGTTGACGATTGATCCAGCTGAAGTCGAGTTTATCGCCATCCGCGCGCAGGGGCCGGGCGGCCAGAACGTGAACAAGGTGTCGTGCGCGGTGCATGCGCGCTTCGACGTGGGCGCCTCCTCGCTGCCGGCCTGGGTAAAGGAGCGCCTGCTGGACATGCGCGACGCGCGCATCACGCGCGAAGGCGTGGTGGTGGTCAAAGCCCAGCAGTCGCGCAGCCTCGAACAGAACAAGGAAGACGCGCTGGGGCGCCTGCAGGCGCTGGTGGACCAGGCCGCCGTGGTGCCGGTCGAGCGGCGGCCGACGAAACCGACGCGCGGCTCGCAGCGGCGGCGTCTGGACGCGAAAACACGCAGCGGCCAGATCAAGGCGCTGCGCGGCAAGGTCCGCGATTAAGCACGCAGCGCCCCGCTCCCGGCCCGCCCGCCATCCCATCGGCAGAAATTCCGCTTGCATCGCACCTCATCCGGGATAAAATATGAAATGAGAATCATTCTCACTCATGTCGATATCATTCAACCGATATTCATCCTGGCCGGCCGGTGCGTCCTCCTTTTGCACCAGCGATGGCGTGCAGGCCAGGCTGTCCGATGCGAAGGAAATGTATGTGCGATAAACATGCCCGAATCGAGTCCGTCCATGACGGCGCTGCCCCCCAGGGCTCGCGCCGCCGGCGCCTGTGGGAACTGTCCCCTGCCTGCCACTGCCCCCTGATCGGGGTCGGCCTGTCCATGCAGGGCCTGCGCAGGCTGGCCGAAAAAGTCGTCGGCGAGCGGCTCGACCACGACGATTACGAGTTGCACGTGGGCGTCGTCAACGAATGCAGGACGCGCAAGGCCTTGTCCGAGGCCTTGCAGAAGGAGCTCGACCGCCGCTACGCAATCGATGTTGCACGTTTTCGCCACGCCAGGAACACGGCCGAGGTCGAGGCCTTGTGGGATGCAGCCGTCGCCGCCGGCAAGGTCGCCGGTGCCTTCTGGGCCGGCCTCACCCACGCGCGCTGCACGCCGGAACTGGAGGAGCGCATGAACCGCGACATCCACATGGTGCAGCACCAGGCCGGCGCCTGCGCCCGGGTGGACATGGAAAAACACCAGGCGCTGCTGCTGGAGAACGCCAGGCTGGAACGGGAACTGCTGAAACTGCAGGAACGCTGCAATGCCCTGGTGCTGGAGAAAGCCAACGCGGCGCGCGAGCACGACACGGCGCTGATGGGCTTGCGCGCGATCGTGATCGGCAAGGACACCGAGATCGGCCAGGCGCGTGCCGAGCTGGCGGCCCTGCGCGCATCGGTTCCGGAACTGGACACGCGCAAGCGCCTCGCGAAGCGCCTGGCGCAGGTGGAGTCGCGCGAGCAGGCATTGCGTGCGCAACTGGCCGCATCCAGGGAGGAGCAGGCGGTGCCCGACGCTCCGCCCGCGCCCGCCGCCCGGGGTTCAGCTCCAGCTCCAGCTCCAGCTCCAGCCCCTGCGCCTGCCGCGCTGCCGTCGGGCCTGAGCAGGCAGAGCATCCTGTGCGTCGGCGGGCGCAGCGGCAACGTGCCGATCTACCGCAGCATCGTCGAACGCGCCGGCGCCCGCTTCGCGCACCACGACGGCGGCCTGGAAGACAGCAGCGGCCTGCTCGATGCCAACCTGGCAGCCGCCGACCTGGTGATCTGCCAGACCGGCTGCATCAGCCACGGCGCTTACTGGCGGGTCAAGGATTATTGCAAACGCACGGGCACGCGCTGCCTGTTCGTGGACAACCCGAGCGTGTCGGCGCTGGCGCGCACGCTGGAGGAAGTGGAATAGAAATGAAATGAAAACGGCGCCGCGGAGGCGCCGTCCGGATACGACAGGAGAAGATTACATCTTCCTGCACTGGCGCAGTTCGCAGCGCGCCATGAAGACCTTGCCGTCGGCGCAGTGCAGGCGGTAGACCTCGACCGGCCCCGGCTCGGTGAGCAGGCCGGCCTGCCCGATGCACGCATGCTGGCGCGCCAGCTGCTCGACCGTCACCGAGGACACGCCGATGCGATAAGGTACACGCTCGACCTGTACACGCTCGATCGGCACGCCCTTAGCAGCGACCGCTTGTGGCGCACCCGGCGCGGGCGCGGCCGGCATCGGCGCGTTGAACAGCGCACAACCGCCGAGGGCAGCCAGGGAGGCCAGCGCCAGCAATCGTTTCATCGCGCCCCCGGGAATCAGAAGCTCAGGGTCTTCACGCCCGCGGCGGTGCCGAGCAGGCAGACGTCGGCGCCGCGCTGCGCGAACAGGCCCACAGCGATCACGCCGACGATGCCGTTGATCTGGGTTTCCACGCCGGTCGGATCGGCGATCTCCATGCCGGCCACGTCGATGATCTCGCCGCCGTTGTCGGTGATGAAGGCTTCATCGCTGCCGGCCTTGGTGCGCAGGCGCGGCTGCCCGCCGAGCGCGGCGAGCTTGCGCATCACGGCTGCGCGCGCCATCGGGATGACTTCGACCGGCAGCGGGAACTTGCCCAGCGTTTGCACCAGCTTCGAGCCGTCGGCGATGCACACGAATCGCTTCGATACCGAAGCGACGATCTTCTCGCGCGTCAGTGCCGCGCCGCCGCCCTTGATCATCGCGCCGGTGTCGGTGATCTCGTCGGCACCGTCGATGTAGACCGCAATCGATTCCACGTCGTTCAGGTCGAACACCGGAATGCCGTGGCCGCGCAGGCGCGCCGCGGTGGCTTCGCTCGAAGCGACCGTGCCCTTGATGCGGTCCTTGATCTTCGCCAGCTCGTCGATGAAGAAGTTGGCCGTCGAGCCGGTGCCCACGCCGATGATTTCGCCGTCGACCACGTAATCGATGGCGGCGCGTGCCACGGCTTGCTTGAGTTCGTCCTGAGTCATGATGTCCGCAATTGGAGAGATGAAAATGCCGACATTTTAACGGATGGAGGTCGTGCTGCCGCATTTCGGGTGTGGTGCACAGCCATTGACCGGCCGCCTGGGCCGCACTGAGTCAGGCGGGGCCGGGCAGGCACCCGTACAGGTTGCGGCCGGGGCGCATGTCTGTGCCGATCTGGACCACCGTGCTGCCGCCATCCGGGCGGCGTGCCAGGCAGAAGCGGGCCTGGTAGCGCAGCGGCGCGGTCGTGCCCTTCCCGGGCCGGGAGTCGATCTGGACGATGTAGACCCTGCCGGCTTCCAGCGGCGCGAACGGTGTCTGCGGCAGTGCGGGCACGCGGCCGGCGTAGGGAATGCACATGCTGAACGCGACCGGGAAGGTGCGCCCGCGCGGCATGGCCATGTGCCACAGCAGGTGGCCGCTTCCGGTCACCGTGATGGCCTGGAAATTCGGCGCGCCGCTACGTTTCTCCTCGCGTTCGGAAATCGTGAAGCACGGCCGGTTGTTCGCGTCCGCCCGCACCTGCGCTTCACCCACACGGCGCGCGGCCTGCGCAGGGAACGCGAGCAGGCAGGCGAGGGAAAGGAACAGGAATGGCTTCATGATGGTTTCGGAATTCTGGAGGGGCGGGCAGGAATAAGACTAAGGTGTTGCCGTACGGCAGTATTGTGGAAAGTCAAAGCGGGGCTGGCGGACGAGCCGATGCGATCTGGGTGATGACGTCATGCAACAGATTTGCTTTAGTTTGAACGCGTGGACGGCGTTCATGCAGCATCGACTCGAGGAGTCAAGTGGAGCCGTCCACCCTACGCGCTGCGGCGATGCATCGGCATCGAGTGGAGCCCTCGATCCTACGCGCGGCGGCGCAGCGGCAGGCGCGCCAGTTGCCGCATCGGGCCACGGTGCAGGTTGTCGCGGCTGGCCGGATCGTCAAGGAACCGGGCGAGTACCTGCTCGTACAGCGCCAGCTCTCCCGCATAGCGGCGCTGGCGCATCGCTTCGGGACGGCCGAGGAATTTCAGCACGAAGTAGTCGGCCAGCAGGTCGCCCTGCGCTTCCATGTTGTAGTCGGCCAGGGTCGCGCCTTCGCGCAGGTCGTAGTGGTAAGGCAGGCCAAGGCGCACGGCGCCGCGCAGGCGCACGGGATAGCCCAGCTGGTGCTGCCAGACGTGCACCATCTCGTGCATGAACCAGTGCCGGCCGGTGAGGTTCGCCTGCGCGTAATCGTCGAGGAAGCAGGACTGGTGGAAGTACATGCTGCCGTTGGGCGTCATCGCGCAATTCTTCGGCTGCAGATAGGGCAGATAGCGCCGGCTGAACACGCGCACGCGCGTGTAGTCGATGGCGTCGCGAAACAGCAGCGACGCCATGGCGATTTCGCCCGCGGTGAGCGGGCGCCAGCGGCGGCCAGCCACCCGCTCCAGCCTTTATTTGCGCAGCGCCGCCGCCGCCTTGGCCAGCTCGGTGATGCGGTTCCAGTCGCCGGCGGCCAGCGCGTCCTTCGGGGTCAGCCAGGAACCGCCCACGCAGGCCACGTTCTTGCAGGCCAGGAAAGCAGGCGCCGTGTCGATCGAGATGCCGCCGGTGGGGCAGAAGGTCACGTCCGGCAGCGGACCGCCGATCGCGTTGAGCATGCCGACGCCGCCCGCCGGCACCGCCGGGAACAGCTTCAGTTGCCTGAAACCGGCTTCGCGCGCGGCCATCACTTCGGATGGCGTCATCACCCCCGGCAGCAGCGGCAGGCCGCTCTTTTGCGCCGCGTCGATCAGCGACGGGGTCAGGCCCGGCGAGACGCCGAACACGGCGCCGGCGTCGCGCGCGGCGGCGAATTCCTCGCCCTGGGTCAGGGTGCCGACCCCGACGATCGCGCCTTCGACCTGGGCCATGTCGCGGATCGCCTGCAGGCCGTGCTCGGTGCGCAGCGTCACTTCGAGCACGCGGATGCCGCCTGCCACGAGCGCCCTGGCCAGCGGGACGGCGTGTTCCGGATCGTCGATGGCGATGACGGGGATGACGCTCGCCGAGCGCATGATTTCAAGTAAGGTCATTTCTGCGTCCTAAAGAGAAAGTCTTCGTCCGAACCGGGCTGGCCCTCTTCGGCATGCATGCCTTCATGCAGCGGTACGGTGGTCGGAATCGGCGACGGCAGCGGGAAGGTAGCGGCTCCCTCCTCCGCCGGGCTCGAGCGGCTGCGGAACATGGCGAACAGTTCGCGCCCCATGCCGATGTGGCTCTTCGAGATGTCGGCCGTCGCCATGCGGCGCGAAGCCCATACCTCATCAGGCACCAGCGCGTCGAGCGTGCCGTTGGCCGCGTCGACGCGGATGATGTCGCCGTCGCGCACCAGGCCGAGCGGGCCGCCGGCCAGGATCTCGGGCGACACGTGGATCGCCGCCGGCACCTTGCCCGATGCGCCCGACATGCGGCCGTCGGTCACCATCGCCACCTTGTAGCCGGCATCCTGCAGGTTCGACAGCGCCGGGGTCAGCGCGTGCAGTTCCGGCATGCCGTTGGCGCGCGGGCCCTGGAAGCGGATCACGGCGACGAAATCGCGGTTCAGCTTGCCATCCTTGTAGGCCACCATGAAGTCTTCCTGCGAATCGAAGGTCAGCGCCGGCGCTTCCACCAGGTGGTATTCCGGCTTCACCGCCGAGATCTTCATCACGGCGCGGCCCAGGTTGCCCTGTACCAGCACCATGCCGCCATTGCTGGCGAACGGGTTCGAGGCCGGGCGCAGCACGGCTTCGTCGCCGCTGCGCTCGGGCACATCCTTCCACACGACCTTGCCGTCGTCGCCCAGGAAGGGCTCCTTGCAGTGCGCGCGCAGGCCGCGGCCGAGGATGGTATTGACGTCCTCGTGCGCCAGGCCGGCGTCGAGCAGCTCGCGGATCACGAAGCCCGGGCCGCCCGCGGCCTGGAAGTGGTTCACGTCGGCTTCGCCGTTCGGATAGATCCTGGTGAGCGAGGGCACCACTTTCGACAGTTCGTCGAAGTCGTTCCAGTCGATCACGATGCCGGCCGCGCGGGCGATCGCCACCAGGTGCAGGGTGTGGTTGGTCGAGCCGCCGGTCGCGTGCAGCGCGACGATGGCGTTGACGATGTTTTTCTCGTCCACGATGCGGCCGATCGGCATATAGCTGCCGCCTTGCTGCGAGATCGCGACCGCCTGCTGGGCGGCTGCCCGGGTCAACGCATCGCGCAGCGGCGTACCCGGGGTGATGAAGGCGGAGCCCGGCATATGCAGGCCCATCATCTCCATCAGCATCTGGTTGCTGTTGGCGGTGCCGTAGAAGGTGCAGGTGCCGGCGCCGTGGTACGAGGCCGATTCGCCTTCGAGCAGTTCCTCGCGGGTGGCTTCGCCTTTCGCGTAGCGCTGGCGGATGGCCGCCTTTTCCTTGTTCGAGATGCCCGTGGTCATCGGGCCGCCCGGCACGAAGATGCCCGGGATGTGACCGAAGTGCAGCGCGCCGATCAGCAGGCCCGGCACGATCTTGTCGCAGATGCCCAGGTACAGGCCGGCGTCGAACATGTTGTGCGACATCGCCACGGCGGTGGCCATGGCGATCGTGTCGCGCGAGAACAGCGACAGTTCCATGCCCGGCTGGCCCTGGGTCACGCCGTCGCACATGGCCGGCACCCCGCCCGCGAACTGGGCCACGGCGTCGACTTCGCGCACGGCGTCCTTGATTACTTTCGGGAAGTATTCGAATGGCTGGTGCGCCGACAGCATGTCGTTGTACGACGAGACAATCGCCACCGACGGCTTCTTCTGCTCGCGCAGTTTCAGTTTGTCGTTCTTGGGAAAGGCGGCGAAGCCGTGCGCGAGGTTGGTGCACGACAGCGCGCCGCGCTGCACGCCCTGCATGCGCGCCGCCTCGAGGTGCGCGAGGTAAGCGGCGCGCGAGGCGCGGCTGCGCTGGATGATCCGTTTCGTTACCTGTTCGACTACGGGATGGAGCGGCATGATCGTTCCTTCGAAATTGTATTCTGAAATTTTACTACAGAATTCTCCTGGGGATGTGGGCGGGGTGGTTTTGCGGCAGCTCTGGCGCGGTAGACGCGTGGAGTCGGGAATCCACCCTACGGAATCGAGCCCTTGAGGTCGCGCCAGAGCAGCCATGCTTATAGGGTGGAGTCCCGGCTCCACGCGGTATAACATTTGCGTACCGATCACGCTCCGCAAGCCCGAACCCCAACCGGACTGAAGCATTTCGTAGTGAATTTACGGACGATTCCTGTATTATTCGATAATCTGTCCAAAACAACATCGCGCACGCCGACAACACCGCCATGCCCCAGACTTCCCTCACCAGTACCGCCAGCTTCCAGGCCCTCGAAACCCACGCCGTCGAGGCCGAAGATTGGCAGATGCGCAGCCTGTTCGCAGCCGATCCGCAGCGCTTCGAGCGCATGTCGATCGAGGCCGCCGGCCTGTTCCTAGACTATTCAAAAAACCGTCTTGACGGGCGCACGCTTGAACTGCTGGCCGCGCTTGCGCGCGAGCGCGGCGTGGAAAGCCGGCGCGATGCGATGTTTGCCGGCGAGAAGATCAACAACACCGAAAACCGCGCCGTCCTGCACACTGCCCTGCGCGCGCCGCGCGAGGCAAAGCTGAATGTGGACGGCCAGGACGTCAGCGCCGACGTGCACGGCGTCCTCGCCCGCATCAAGACTTTCACCGATGCAGTGCGCAGCGGCCAGTGGCTCGGCCATACCGGCAAACCGATCACCGACATCGTCAACATCGGCATCGGCGGCTCCGACCTCGGCCCGAAAATGGTCTGCCTGGCCCTGCGCCAGTACAGCCACCCGCGCCTGACGCTGCACTTCGTGTCGAACGTGGACGGCCACGACATGGACGCCGCGCTGGAGAAGGTGAACCCGGAGACCACGCTGTTCATCATCGCCTCGAAGACCTTCACCACCGCCGAGACCATGATGAACGCGCAGACCGCGCGCAAATGGTTCCTGACGCACGCCCCTGAAGAGGCGCTGGCCAAGCATTTCGTGGCCGTGTCGACCAACGTCGAAGCCATCAAGACCTTCGGCATCGACCCGGCCAACATGTTCCCGTTCTGGGACTGGGTCGGCGGCCGTTATTCGGTCTGGTCGGCGATCGGCCTGCCGGTGGCATTGGCCGTGGGCTTCGGCTACTTCTCCGACTTCCTGGCCGGTGCGCACGAGATGGACCAGCACTTCCGTACCGCCCCGGTCGAGCAGAACA
>JBBWZO010000339.1:0-6596 GCA_039649125.1 Massilia sp.
TCGGACAGCCCTACAATGGCTCTCGTAAGCCCGGATGCAATAGTTGCCATGATTAACCCCCTCGGCCAGGAGTCGGTCAATCAATGACTATACATTCGGGCTTACCTTTTTCTCCGCATCTGGTCCCGCAAATGGACAAAGTCCAGCTAAGCGGGCGGCGCCGGTTTCCTGGCGGCTTGCCGGGCCGGATGTGCTTCGTCCCAGATCTGCGGGTCTCCCGGCTCCGCGCCATGGACATCGGTGCCGAGCCCGATTTCGATGAGGAACAGGTAGGGCGGTTCGCGGGTCCAGCAGCCCTCGGCGCACTCGAAGCGGAAGGTCATCGCGTACTTCTTGGGAATGCGTAGTGTTCCCTGTTGCAGGAAGGGCGGCTTGAACATGGCCGCGTGCAGGCGCTTCTTTCCTTCGGGCGTCAGGTCGAACCATGTGCTGGCGTCGTTCTTGTACGGTGCCCAGCCGCCACGCTTGAACTGATTCTGCAGGTTTTCCAGTACCGCCACGGCTGCCTCGAAGGGCAGCTTGTCCAGCATCGGCGAGGCCGACAGCGAGGTAACGACGTTGCGCTGGTAACTCAGGGTGGCAAGTTTTGTCGGCGGCAAGGTGAACCCGTGTACCGGATCGGTGAAGCGGATGATGACGGCCGGTTTCGTGACCAGGGTCGCCCCCAACTGGATGCCGTCTTTCTCGCGCAGGGTCGAGTGCTCCATGACCGGGTAACTCGAGTTCCTGGCGATCTCCTCGAAGGTCTGTCCGATCCGGAACGACAGGACGGTTGGTTCAGGCGTGCGGGTGATCCACCAGAGGCCGAGCCCGATGGCGCCGGCCAGCACGAGACCACGGTAATAAGCCGCCTTCATAATAAATTCCGCCCTTGGTACGCCGGCAGCGTGCGTCCACGCGGCTGCCACGGCACGCGTGTCGAAAAACAAGGCGTGGACTTGCCGGAAACATGGATGCTGGGCATGGTGTACTCCTCAAGGGATCAGGTCTGGCGACTTCACCGAACCAATCTAGTGAGGGATGAGCTTGATGGCCTTGCGGTTCCTCAGGCGTGCCCGGCAAGCAGAGGCCGCGTGGGTGTGGCCAGGAACAGGCAAAAAAATGCCCGCATGCGCGGGCTCGGGAAAATACAGCGTTCTTGTACGGCCATGCGGCGATCTCGTCGCGCAAACTTCTGTTTCTTAACCATTCGTCCAACTGGTATGCTGACCAGTCGGCAACATGTGCTGTGCAGGGATAATATTTAATCACATAGTTGACATTCAGCAAAATGAACCGTGCAGGATGCTGACGAAAAACAACACTCTGGCCCACCCGTCGGAGGGGGACAGCCTTCTCCTTTCATCATGGCCCCGGCCTTTCCCCGGAATCGGCAACACCCGCGACAAAAGCTTTATAATTCAGGGTTTTGAAGATTTTTGCGGAGTATCAAATGCCGATTTACGCCTACCGCTGCGACGAATGCGGTTTTTCCAAAGATGTGCTGCAAAAAATTTCTGATCCGGTCCTGACCGATTGCCTGTCCTGCGGCAAGCCCGCCTTCAAGAAGCAGGTGACCGCGGCCGGTTTTCAGCTGAAGGGTACCGGCTGGTACGTGACCGATTTCCGTGGCGGCAAGGCCCCGGCAACCGGCACGGCGCCAGCGAATGGTGCTGGGGGTGCCTCGGGCACTGCGGCCGCTCCAGCGGCCAGCGCGGCGAGCGACGCCGGCACGGCTGCCGCGCCGGCCGCCGCAGCGAGCGACAATAGCGCATCCTGACGGAATCAAGCGCTGCGGCCACCGGGCCGCAGCAATAAGAACAACGAGAAATCGATGCGCAAATATTTCCTTACCGGCCTCCTGATCCTGGTTCCCCTGGCCATCACCGCCTGGGTTCTGAACCTGGTCATCAGCACGCTCGACCAGTCGCTGCTGTTCGTGCCCGAGCGCTGGCAGCCGCACAATGTGATCGGCGCCGATGTTCCCGGCATCGGCGCGATCCTGACGCTCGCCATCGTCTTCCTGACCGGCCTGCTCACCAACAACCTGGTCGGCAACTACATCGTGCGCCTGGGCGAGCGCCTGCTCAAGCGCATTCCCGTGGTCAGCTCGCTCTACGGCAGCGTCAAGCAGGTGTCCGACACCCTGTTTTCGTCCTCGGGCAACGCTTTCCGCCAGGCGGTGCTGATCCCGTACCCGCACGCTGACTCCTACACCATCGCGTTCCTGACCGGCGTGCCCGGCGGCGACGTGAAGAACCACCTGGTCGGAGAATATGTCAGCGTCTACGTGCCGACGACCCCGAACCCGACCTCCGGCTTCTTCCTGATGATGGAACGCAGCAGGGTCGTCGAGCTGGACATGACGGTCGACGCGGCGCTGAAATACATCGTGTCGATGGGCGTCGTCGCCCCGAGCGACCCCGCGCCGGCGCCGTCCGCGAAGCGCGCCGCCACCGACGCCGCCACCCACTAAAGACAAGCAAGCATCAAGGCCGCCCTGGCGGTGCAACCGAAACACCAACCTGGAATAGAGAAAAATATGTCCTCCATGCGTACTCACTACTGCGGCCTCGTGACCGAAGAGCTGCTGGGCCAAACCGTCAGCCTGTGCGGCTGGGTGCACCGCCGCCGCGACCACGGTGGCGTCATCTTCATCGACCTGCGCGACCGCGAAGGCCTGGTGCAGGTCGTCTGCCATCCGGACAATGCGGAGGTGTTCAAGGCCGCCGAGCACGTGCGCAACGAGTACTGCCTGCGCATCACCGGCACGGTTGCCAACCGCCTCGAAGGCACGGCCAACGCCAACCTGAAGTCGGGCAAGATCGAGATCAACGCTTCCCAGCTGGAAGTGCTGAACGCGTCGGTGCCGGTGCCGTTCCAGCTCGACGACGACAACCTGTCGGAAACCACCCGCCTGACGCACCGCGTGCTCGACCTGCGCCGTCAGCAGATGCAGCACAACCTGCGCCTGCGCTATAAAGTGTCGATGGAAGTGCGCAAGTACCTCGACAACCTGGGCTTCATCGACATCGAAACTCCGATGCTGACCAAGTCGACCCCGGAAGGCGCGCGCGACTACCTGGTGCCGTCGCGCGTGAACCCGGGTAACTTCTTCGCGCTGCCGCAGTCGCCGCAGCTGTTCAAGCAACTGCTGATGGTCGCCAACTTCGACCGTTATTACCAGATCACCAAGTGCTTCCGCGACGAAGACCTGCGCGCCGACCGCCAGCCGGAATTCACGCAGATCGACTGCGAAACCTCGTTCCTGACCGAACAGGAAATCCGTGACCTGTTCGAAGACATGATGCGCGTCGTGTTTAAAAACGCCGCCGGCATCGACCTGCCGAACCCGTTCCCGGTGATGGACTTCGCTACCGCGATGGGCAAGTACGGTTCGGACAAGCCGGACATGCGCGTCAAGCTGGAATTCACCGAACTGACGGAAATCATGAAGTCGGTCGAGTTCAAGGTCTTCAACAGCGCCGCCAACATGACTGGCGGCCGCGTGGTCGGCCTGCGCGTGCCGCAGGGCGGTTCGATGCCGCGTTCGGAAATCGACGCCTACACCCAGTTCGTCGCGATCTACGGCGCCAAGGGCCTGGCCTACATCAAGGTCAACGAAAAGGCGAAGGGCCGTGACGGCCTGCAGTCGCCGATCGTCAAGAACATCTCCGACGAGGTGCTGGCCCAGGTACTGGAACTGACCGGCGCGCAGGACGGCGACCTGATCTTCTTCGGCGCCGACAAGGCGAAGGTCGTCAACGACGCCATCGGCGCGCTGCGCGTGAAGATCGGCCACTCGGAATTCGGCAAGAAGGCCGGCCTGTTCGACGACGTCTGGGCACCGCTGTGGGTGATCGACTTCCCGATGTTCGAGTACGACGAAGACTCGAACCGCTGGACCGCGACCCACCACCCGTTCACCGCGCCGAAGGACGGCCACGAAGACATGCTGGAAACCAACCCGGGCGCCTGCGTTGCCAAGGCCTACGACATGGTCCTGAACGGCTGGGAACTGGGCGGCGGCTCGATCCGTATCCACCGCGAAGAGGTGCAGAGCAAGGTGTTCCGCGCCCTGAAGATCGGCGCCGAGGAAGCCCAGCTGAAATTCGGCTTCCTGCTCGACGCCCTGCAGTACGGCGCGCCGCCGCACGGTGGCCTGGCCTTCGGCCTGGACCGCCTGATCACGCTGATGACCGGCTCGGAATCGATCCGCGACGTGATCGCCTTCCCGAAGACCCAGCGCGCGCAGGACCTGTTGACCAACGCGCCGTCGGAAGTCGACGAGAAGCAATTGAAGGAACTGCACATCCGCCTGCGTAACGAGCCGAAAGTCGGCTAACAGGGGGAACCTCGATAAACCTACTGCGCGTCGGATTGTCGGCCTGCGCCGCCGAGGCGATAGCCCGCTGTACAGCCGTACAGCCGCGGCGCCTTGGCGGCTCGGCCAACACTCCTTCCGCTCGCTACGGTTTCTCGAGGTCCCGTGACTGTACGGATGGGTAAAATAAGGCCGGAGCGTCGTCGATGACACTCCGGCCTTTTTCATTTTTCGGAGCAAGCAGTGCACAAGATTCCTGAGTCGGTCCTCGTCGTCATCCATACAATGGACCTGGACGTGCTGCTGATCGAACGCGCCGACCGGCCTGGTTTCTGGCAGTCGGTGACCGGTTCGCTCGATGCGCCCGACGAGCCCTTGCTGGAGACGGCCACGCGCGAACTGTTCGAGGAAACGGGCATCGTTGCCGATGGGCAGCGGATTCGCCTGCACGACTGGGACCTGTCGAATATCTACGAGATCTATCCGACCTGGCGCCACCGCTACGCTCCGGGCGTGACCCACAACACCGAGCACGTGTTTTCGGTCTGCGTGCCGCGCGACATCGCCATCACCCTCAGCCCGCGCGAGCACCTGCGCTACGCCTGGCTGCCGTTGCTGGAGGCGGCGGACCGCTGCTTTTCGTCGTCGAATGCGGAGGCGATCCTGCAGTTGCCGCGCCACCTGGGGCCATGAGCCGGAGTACGGCGCCGCATATAAAGAAGTGTGATTAAAATCGTTCGCTTTACCTGGCTCTTGGAGTAATCTGGCCAAATGGACAACGATTACACGGAGCAGGCCGGCTCCAGCCATTGGCACCTCGGCCCCATCATCGACGCGCTGCGCACCTCGCGCGAATCGACCCACAACATCCGTCACCAGGGCCGCGTGCGCGAGCTTCCGTCGCGTGCCGTGCTGCAGCAGGTGATCGAGGGCGTGTCGGCGGCGCTGTTCCCCACGCATTACGGCCGCCCCGACCTGAACGACGAGAGCATCGATTATTTTGTTGGCGACACGCTCAACGTCGCCCTCGACCGGCTGTGCGGGCAGGTAAAGCGCGCACTGCGCTTCAACCCGGGGCTGGAAGAAGCCAGCGACGCCGAACTGACCGAACGCGCGCGCACCATTACCCGCTCGTTCGCCACCAGCCTGCCCGGCATCCGGGCACTGCTGGTGTCGGACGTGCAGGCGGCGATGGCCGGCGATCCGGCGGCGAGTTCCGTGGCCGAGATCATGCTGTGCTATCCGGGCACCATCGCCGTGCTGTACCACCGGCTCGCGCACTGCCTGCACCGGCTCGGCGCGCCTTTCCTCGCCCGCCTCGCGGCCGACATTGCGCACACGCTGACCGGCATCGACATCCACCCGGCCGCACAGATCGGCGCCAGCTTCTTCATCGACCACGGCACCGGCGTCGTGATCGGCGAAACGGCGATCATCGGGCAGCGCGTGCGGCTGTACCAGGCGGTCACGCTCGGCGCGCGCCGCTTCCCGACTGACGAGAGCGGGGCGCTGGTGAAGGGCGCGCCGCGCCACCCGATCGTCGAGGACGACGTCGTCATCTATGCCGGCGCCACCATTTTAGGGCGCATCACGGTCGGGGCCGGGTCGACCATCGGCGGCAATGTCTGGCTCACGCAAAGCGTCGAGCCGGGCAGTAACGTGACGCAGGCGCAGATGCGCAACGTGTAGCGCATGCGGGCCGTCGAGAATGGCGGCCTTTAAACGCAGGCCGCCCAGCGCGGCGCGTGCGCGCGCTGCCGGCCCGCGTGAACGAAGAAATACGCCCATCGGTATGCGGTAAACCTTAAAACGCCGGGCGCATATGGATGTGTAAAACGATTCGTGTTCTTTTGTCCGGATGGGCTCCAGGCGGTACCCATCTGTGAACGAATGGACAACATCATGAGCATTATCCTGCTGGGCGCAAGCCCGTCACCGAACGCGTCGACCGCGCGCCTGCTGCTCGCGCACGACCTGAAAGTCGACCTTCCACGGCCGAGGAAACGCGGCAGTAGCGGCTTTGCGGCGCTTGAACGCCTGTTGCTGGAGAAGGTACCCGGCAGCCACGCCGAATAAAACCGGGTCACACCCCGGGCAGATTATTCGGCTTCCCAGCCTGCTTGCATAAGACCTCTAAAAATTATTTTCTTAATGAAGTGTCAAGTGATTTTTCTTTGTAGACTTAAATACAACAACATGCCGCCTTTTGTCCTACAAGAGCGCCTCTTAAAGACGTACAACTGATTTCCATCAAGTCCGACAACACGGATTTCGCTGTTACCAGACGTTAATA